>PMXB01000151.1 GCA_003165935.1 Acidobacteriaceae bacterium
GGGCCTCCCGGCCCTCAGATACCCCACCAGACCTTGAATTCCGGGGCGTCCGACCATCTGTGAGAAATGCAGGGTAGAGCCGAGTCCCGGCTCCCTCTTCCCTTCTCCCTTCGCCCAGGTTTTCGATACTTCACTTTTCACTCCACACTTCGTCCAACAGGGGTCGAGAGGATAGTCTAGAAAGAGCGATTTCGAGCTGCTGCGACCACGCATGGGACCTGAATGAATCCCTGTCTGCCGCCTGCCGGACTCAGCGCGGTCTTGAGGAGTGTTTCCAGTTGAAGAGAACGTTGCCGAACAAGTTGCTGCTTGCACTGCTGGCTGTCATCCCAGCCCTGGCTTTTTCCATCCCCGCTTCCGGTCAGATCGAACCCGATCACAAAAAAGCCGCTGAAACCCCTGACGCCGATTACAAGTGGGAAGCCTACGGCGGCTTCGCCTACTCCAGTTCCAATCAGGTCAACGGCTCTTACTCAGGCCTCATGGGGGGCAAGGGCGGCGCCACCCGCGACTTCGGTAGGTACTTCGGCCTCACCGCCGAGGGATCCTATTACGCATTCCCCTACCGCTCCGGCAATCCCGGCAAACCCAACCTCATCTCCGCCCTCGCCGGGCCCGTCTTCAAGGCCGACATCTACGGCAAATACAGCGGCTTCCTCCACGCGCTCATCGGCGTCGAACACTCAGGTGGCGAAAGCCAGATCCCCAACCTCTCTTTCGCCGGTGGATTCGGCGGAGGCATGGAGTACAAGCTCTCCCCCCGTCTCTCCCTGCGAGCAACCGGCGACTTCATCGGCGCGTCGTTCTCTGACATCCACAATTCAACCGCCCTCGAGTACTCCCCGCATCGCACCTGGAACTCCCAGGCCAGCTTCATGGCCGTCTACCACTTCTAGGAGCTTGCTGAAAAACACTTCAAGCGACATGGTTTTGAAAGGGCACGACTTGTTTTGAAAGGGCACGACTTCAGTCGTGCCGCTAAGCGATAGAAAATACGTATGGGCTTTAGCCCCGCCGAGATGTGCCCCCGGGATCGCTATTGCGGGGCATTCGTTGCAGCGCACTCTGTCAGGTTCAAGCACCGCAGGCTCTTCCCCTCACGCAATCGGATCTTGCATCAGGCCAACCCGCCTGTGCACTCCAGCTCCGTTCAATGCCGCAAACGCGCAATTACCGGTTGGCCTGCGCCTCGGCCAGATTGCCAATGATCGGAAGTTTGATCCGCTTGCCGGCAAATGCTCCAATGAACACAACCAGCCACACCACAAAGATGGCCAGCCCCACCAGCTGCATCACCGTAAGTGTCAGGAAGACACCAGACGGAACCAGATGCTCCACAACCCCGATGAGTATGTTCACGATCGCCCAGGCTATAAAGAAAAAAATCGACTGCCACGCCTGAAATCTTACAAGTGGGCTTCGCTTGAAGGGCTCAATGATCAGGAAGACGATCGCAGGAATGATTGTGAGGTAGGCAATGCCACCTGCAGCGTTATCTGACAGGCCAGACGGATTCTGATCGGACATGGTCGCTCCTTTAGGACGAGGCTGCACAAACATCGACGGCAACTGGAGTGCCAATCAGGCAGCAACTAAATTGTGGGGGATTCAATACTCTCTGGCCGGTCAAAACTGCTCAACCAATCGGTCATCGTTGTGGCGCAGGGCTCTCCTCCCGCCCAGGCTGCACTTCCGCGTACCTTCGACCAAAGGATCTCGTCACCGGCTACCGCGGCGACCGAAATGGGTCGGAGACCGGAATCGCCCCTGTACCCCGTGCCCCATCCATTTCGCTTTATTTCGAAATGGGTCGGAAACCACGAGACTATTGCGCCCCGCGCCCCATCCACTTGTCCGCCCACTGTATGAACCACTTCATGTTCGGCGCATCCGTGTGTCCGCCGTCGTGCTGCCGCCATGCCAGTTGCCCATCCAGCAGCCCCTGGTTCACCGGCGGCATCTTCGCCGTGTGGTAGTCGCCCTCAACGCCAAGCCCCTTCGCTCCTAGCAGCTTGAACACCCGCCCCGCATCCACCGTCGCCATCCAGCTTCCCTGGTGGTCCAGCCACTTCGCGTCGCCCTTTTCCGGCACGCCATAGCTGATAAACGTCAGCCGCGGAGCGCAAAGTGCGATCAGCTCATTCGAGTCCACCGGAATATCCTTGGCCGTCATCGCCCCAAACGTCGCCTCACTCGCGCCGTACTTCATGAAATTCCCCGCCATCCAATGCTCCTCACCGCCCGTCAGGCTCTCCACCGCCTCACCGTAGTTCCGCCGCAGCAGCGTTGCCCCGCCCTTGCCCGACGAGCCCACCAGCACCATCGCAAATCGCTCATCGAAAGCCATCGTCACCAGCGCCGCCTTGCCATACCGCGACACGCCATCGATCCCCACGTGCTTCGCGTCCACCGTCGGCTCCGTCTCCAGATAATCCAGCATGCTGTCCCGCGCCCCAGCCCCATGCCCGCAGCGCGCCCCAGTCTTCCGGCGTCCTTGGCTGCCCGTGATTTACAAGCCCAATGATCCCGCGCGTCAGGCCAGCCTCATCGTCGCCCTGAATGCTCGTCGGATCAAGCAGCACAAAGCCCCATCCCGCCGCCGCCAGCTCCCACGCATTCGGCGGATCGCCGTCCTCGTTCAACTCCGGCCGCGTGAAAAGAGATGGCTCCTTCATCGGCTCCCATGCCGGATGCCGGTCAAATACCTGTTGCAAACTCGGGTCCTGCTGAATCAGCAGCGCCCTCAGCGCCTTGTTCAACCGCGCCAGTTCCTCGCCACGCGGCTCATTCGGGTTTGGGAATCGCGCTGGCCCAAACATGATCAACACCGGAACCTTCCCGCGCGCCGCCACCGGCAGCACTTCCATCGCGTGAATCTTCACGCTGATCGCCGGATACGCCGAGTTGTCCACCGTCCCCGTCAACTCCTTCGCCGTCACCGGTGTGAATCCCAGAAACTCGTGGTCGACAGCCCCCACCGTCCACGTCACCTTCGGCACATCCTTCGGTATCCGCCCGTAGACATACTTCTCATACATCTCCACAATCTCCGGCCGCCGCTCCTTCTCCCACATCTCCGCCGTCGTCACCTTGCGCCCATCGTTCATCGTCAGCGGGTCCGGCACATTGTTGTACGGATTCGCCAGCGACTCATCCGTGTTCGCATGGTTCGGCGCCTTCTCGTTCCCGCTCGGCCCCGGCCGCNNTTCGTATCCTGCGCAACACCTGCGCTAACGGCCACAAACCCGGCAACCAGGAAAACAGCAACAAGACTCAGGAAAGAGACAAAAGATCCATTCCAACGACGCATCGGCTCAACCTCTGAAGTGATATTCTTCGTGCGCTCGTAAAAAGCGATTTACCAAGCGGAGCAATAGTACATCCCGCTCTATGCCCCACGCACATTCATCGACACAGAAACTGACGAGAGACTCGCTCCGATTGTTTCGAAACAACATTCCCCGCTCTCCTCACCCCGTTCCATTCGTTCAGGTGCCCAATCCATTTCGCGTACTTTGCGAATTGAGTGGCAATGAACAGTTCTGAATATGCTCAGGATAAAAACATGACCCGTAAACTCGCCACGCCCTTCGCACTCCTCTTCCTCACTGCCCTGCCTGTTCTCGCCAAAAAGCCCGCCCCGCCCGCACCACAACCACCCACCTGGGTCGTCTCCTGGGCCGCCTCCCAGCAAATCCCCGAGCCCCAGAATGCCCTCCCCTCTGACGACCTCCGCGACACTACCCTCCGCCAAATCTTCCACCTCTCTCTCGGCGGCTACGCTCTCCGCGTCCATATCTCCAACGCTTTCGGAACCGCCCCGCTCCACCTCACCTCCGTCCACATCGCCCACCCCATCTCGCCCGCCGACTCGGCCATTGACCCCGCCACCGACCGCGCCCTCACCTTCGCTGGCCACCCCGATGTCACCATCCCGCCAGGAGCCGAAATCCTCTCCGATTCCATCGACACGCCCGTCCCCG
Source organism: Acidobacteriaceae bacterium (assembly GCA_003165935.1). Lineage (GTDB taxonomy): Bacteria > Acidobacteriota > Terriglobia > Terriglobales > Acidobacteriaceae > Telmatobacter. Next base: position 3,984 of record PMXB01000151.1, read on the forward strand.
CCCTCTCCGACCTCGCCGTCAGCATCCACTACGACGCGCCGCCCTCCGTCCAGACAGGCCACCCCGGCTCCCGCGCCACTTCCTACTATGTCCACGGGGACGCCGTCTCCTCCGCCAAACTCGACGCGCCCAAACACGTTGACCACTGGTACCAAATCTCCGCCATTGATGTCCTGGCTATCGCCCCTGCGGCTGCAATAGTCGCCCTCGGCGACTCCATCACCGACGGACACGGCGCAACCACCAACGGCAACGACCGCTGGACCGACGTCCTCGCCGCCCGCCTCCAAGCCTCGCCCCCATCCCCGACACCCGAGACCCAGCACCCGAGACCCTACGTTGGCATCGCCAACGCTGGCATCGGCGGCAATCACCTCCTCACCGACGGCCTCGGCCCCAACGCCCTCGCCCGCTTCGATCGCGACGTCCTTGCCCAGGCCGGCGTCCGCTACCTCATCGTCTTTGAGGGCGTCAACGATCTCGGCGGCCTCGCCATCCACGGCGAAGT
>PMXB01000071.1 GCA_003165935.1 Acidobacteriaceae bacterium
AATCCCGATGGTTATGCCATCACAATTCTTACCGGACAAGGGTAGACTGCTGACCTCAGAGTAGAGCATAATTTGCGGACACTAGGCCACTCGAACTTTCTTCGCCTACTCGCGCTTAGGGTTCGAGTTATCAAGGAACAAATCAGTGGAACCGACGAGGCCACTGGGACGCTATCAGAGACTCAGGAAATGCTGCAGGCTATCGGCCGTGTTGCCATACACTCAAGCGCAATCGAAGTGACTGTAGCCCACTTTGGCGGCACTAAGAGCGGCCCTGGTAACCTGCACGACGTCATGTGATCCGAACCGAATGCGCCTAAGCCCACAGCGAGCACCTTTGCCCTGGCACAAAGCGTCCTTTGCGGAATTGCTTGCAGATCGATCGGACCCGATCCGCACTTATCTCCGATAACCATTTCAGCTCCTGGTGAATACGGCTACCAATCACTGAAACAAAGAATGTATACACGGAGAACAACCAACGCATTTCCCGTGAAACGATCCATATTTGCACCATATCCGACTTATTGAAGCAACGTTCCCGCCTGCTCCAACACGCGATTGCCGAGGATTCCTTGCTACTGGCCACCTTCGCCATCGGCCGCTAATACGGAAATCTCCGCGGCGCTTGTCAGGCCGTTGTCGCCAAGCTCCTTCAGTGCCGTAAATCGGAAGAAGCGAGCGTGGACCGGAGCGAATGGGACCTCCTGGACCACGGGGTTGTTTTCGATGTTCCAGAAGCGTCCCGAGTCAACGGCCGTTGTCCAGTTCTGTCCATCCACACTGGTTTCAAAGCGGTAAATATCTACAACGCCATCGTGACTTCTGTCCTGACGCGGCTGGTAAGAAAAGCCTGCAATCCATTGCGTGCTTCCCATATCCACCACGATGCAATGTGGCAATGCAGCATCCGCATTCGAACGCGTTTGCCAGATTGTGGCCGGATTCCCATCAATCGCATGGACCGCGGGATGGTTCGCATCCTCACTGTCTACGCTCACGACCTTCCAGCCGATGGGCGCCAGACCAGCGAAGTACTTTGAAGCCATCATGCCGAGCCGTCCATCCGACGCCAGGCGTGTGGCCTGCACCGTGCCGCCGCGAGGAAGGGAGATTGGCGACCTGTAAACAGCGGATTTGGAAGTTGGTGCCGTACCATCTGTCGTGTAAACCACGGGAAGTCCATTCGCGCCGCCGATCGTCACGGAACCATTGGCGTCGCGCTCGGAGATGACGGGAGCTTGAGCGAACTCGGCCTGCTTGAAGAGTCCCACCTCGGCCAGCGTCGGCTCAAGGCGCGAGCCCGTAATGCGGATTCGCACACGATCGGTGGTTACGGGCGAGCTCCAGCGCAGGAGGCGTTTATGACCGACTGTCGTCTGCCCGTCCATTGTCTTCCACTTGGAGCCATCCCACACATCGATGCTGAAGGATTCAATGCGCTGGCCGCGGTGATCGACCGCTTCCTGTAACGAGACAACATCGAAGTTGACAGCCTTCGGCAGTTGCAGGGTGAGCGTTGCGGAGGTCCGTCCCGGAGCGGCCTCCCACCAAGTGTCGAGATTTCCATCCAGAGCCAGCGATGGGCTGTTCGCCTTGCTGGAATTGTCGGCGGTTAGTTTTCCGCCCGCCGCCAGATTCCGGGCAAAGGTTTCGTCGACCACCTGTGCCATCAGGCGCAAGTGTGCTAGTTGATTGTCCGGTATAAGTCCGCGTGTGTCGGGCGAGAGGTTCAACAGCATGTTGCCATTGCGGCCGACGGACGTATAGTAGATGTCAATCAGGTCAGCGGCAGTCCGTACCTGCTTCTTTGGGTGCCAGAACCAGCCATAGAGGATGGGCTCATTGACTTCCGCTGGATACCACCAAAGGTATGAGCCCGGCGTTAGCTTTGAACGGCTGCCGATATCCTGGGCCGTCATGTCCGGCCAATTGAAAGTGTCAGGCGATGAGGACAGGGGAACGACACTCCATTCCGTGGTGCGGCCGATCCCGCTTTCGTTGCCTACCCAACGTGCGTCCGGCCCTTTGCCAAAGATCATCGCTTGCGGTTGCAGATGCCGAATCAAGTCGTACCATGCGGCATAGTCGTAATCTTCATGAACACTGGGGTCCGGGTTCGCGCCATCGAACCAGACCTCGCGAATCGGCCCGTATTCGGTCAGCAATTCGTAAAGCTCATTCAAAAAATAGCGATTGTAGTCATCCACCTGGTAAGTGAAACTCGTGAAGCCCGGAGCCGGATTGCGTCCGTTGGAAGGGTTTGTCTTGAAACTGACTGGATCGGTGGGAATCGCAGAACGAAGCTTTGCACTCTCGTTTCCGTAGTAGCCATTTGGATTGGTGAGGTTCGTCCGCAACTGATAAAGGTCGGCCGGAGAAAGATAAACTCCCAAATCGACGCTGTATTTTTTCGCTGCATCGGCAACCTCTCGGACCACGCTACCCTTTCCTCCACGCCAGGGGCTTGCCGCGACCGAATGGTTGGAGTAGCGGGTGGGCCATAGGTTAAACCCGTCGTGATGCTTGCAAACCAGGACCACCATCTTGCCGCCAGACTCTTTGATGGCGCGGACCCATTGGTCCGCATCGAGTTCCGTAGGGTTAAATACCGACGGATCTTCGCGTCCGGTGCCCCATTCGACTCCTCTGAAGGTATTCGGGCCAAAGTGGACAAAGAATGTCCGCTCCAACCGCATCCAGGCTGTCTGGTTGGGGCGAGGCAAAACCTTCGCCGCCTTCTCCGCGATCACCGCGCTGGAATCGCTGCTGGCAATGTATTGGACCGTCGAATAATCAATCGGAACTGGGGAAGGCGCTTTCACGTCTGAGGGCGATTGCCCGTGGGCCAGTGAGGAAATCATCCATAACCCTATCGAGAGCGACAGTCTGACTTTACGGCTTGGAGTTTCCATAGCCCTCCTCGCATGTTGGTCGTGCAAAGATCCCATCTCACATCTCCTCAGAATCATTGCGGCGTAATTCCCCACGCAGGCAAAAGTGCAGGTTGACGAGCATTGCTATACTTCTGTTATCAATTTCCGGCCCGCCATTGGGCGTCAATCCGACAATATCTTGAAACAATACGCGTGGCGGCAGGGCGGATCTTGCGACACTCGAATGCTGAGTCCTTCAGGCCCCCTGGTCCAAATGACTTCGCTCCTGGCTCCGAGCAATTCCACTTTGCGAATCGGGCGCTCGGAGAGCGGTGAGTTACTCGCGAGCGATTTGATCAACACGCGGTTGTCCGATGGCCAGCCCAAAGCAACTGCGTATAGAACATCACCTTTGCTTGTGAAGCGAATGTCTGTGTGATCGAATTTGTATTTCGAGAATTGATAGGCAGGGACGTTTTTGATCTCGGTCGACGGTCCTTCCCCGAAAATCTTCCATGGACGAGTCCCCTTGATGGCCTCGTTATTAATCTCTTGCCATTGGGCGAGCTCATCCAGGAAGGCGAGCTCATCGCTGTCGGGTTCCCCGTGGCCGGGCAAGGGAATGCTTAGGAGCAGGTTCCCGTTCTTGCTGACAATATCGACCAGGAGCGGGATCATCAGGGAAGCTTTCTGGTAAGTGTGGTTCTCTAGAAGAGAGCGCCTATAGTGCCACTCCCCGATGCATGCCTCCGTCTGCCACGGGCTCACTTGGAGGGTGTCTGTCAGGCTGCCTTCGAGATCGCGTGTCAGTGTGCCCCAGATCGGCTCTTCAACTTCTTTCAGATCGACCACGCCTTCCAGTTTGTCGGCGTGAGCCAGGATGTTCTTGTTGTAGTAGTACGCCATGATCTGTGGCGCCAGGTCCGGTATGCCTAACCATACTTTCAAATCCGGAGCTCCGGTCCCGCCATCGTCAAAGGTGAATTTCGTTCCGTCGTCGAAGTTGAGGATATCCGGGTCGTAGTGATCGATGACATCCTGCACGCGAAGCATGAATTGCTGCACGAACTCCGGGCACGGCGTGTTCTTCTTGTGGGGCTTGCCGTTCAGCAACTGTGGATCCAATCCCTCCCACCACTTGCCTTTGCCATCGGCGATTGTCTGCATTCCGTCGTAGGGAACTCCCACCAGCGGTCCTGTGGCGTCGCTCTTGTAGCGGACGGGAAGAAACTCATCCCAGGTGCGATGCGGGGTTCCATGATAACTGACTCCGAAGCGCAATCCGTTTGCGCGTGCCACCTTGGCCCACGTACCTACGATGTCTCGTTTCGGGCCTATGTTGACCGCGTTCCAGGGCTGGTGCTTCGAATCCCAGCAATCGAAGTTGTCATGATGAGTAGCCAGAGAGACGAGATATTCCGCGCCAGCCCGCTTGTATAGCTTCACAAGCGCATCCGGGTTCCAGCGCTCCGCCGTCCATAGATGGCAAATGTCTTTGTATCCGAACTGCGATGGGTGCCCATATTGCTTGACGTGATACTCATATTGGCGTGTGCCCTGCAAATACATATTCCGCGCGTACCAATCGCCCTGTTCGGGGACACACTGCGGGCTCCAATGCGCCCATATGCCAAACTTCGCATCGCGAAACCAGTCCGGGCAACGATAGGATTTCAGAGACTCCCAAAATGGCAGGAATGGACCCTTCGGAACTTGCCCCTGAAAGAACGGTGAGTCACCCAGCGCACGCGCCATACGAGCCAATGCGACAATTGAAAGTCCGCCCGTCAAGAACGATCTACGTTTCATCATTGCGACATAGCCTTTCGATTCGACATTTAACTTGAGAGAAATGCATTGCCGGTGGATCCGACACATCGCCACTGCATCTCGGCACTCACCTCAGTACTGCTACACCATACTGCGGCAGGATGACGCTCGAAACCGTTCCTCCCATGAGCACATCTTCCATTGGGCCGGGAAGCACAATTGTGCGCGGCGATACTCCGTAGTTGGTGAAGATGAGAACCCGCTGGCCGTTGCCGGAACGAATGGCCAGATCGACGTCCTCGGGCAGATCGCTCATCACTGGATCGAGACCTGCTTCCCGCATCATCCACCTGGCGGCGGACTTCATGGTCTTCCCGTCGAGTCCAGCACCAATGTAAGTGATGCTACCTTTTCCGACGGAGCGCGTCACCGCCGCCGGCTGACCGTCCAGCCATCCATTGCTCTTGCCATAGCGCATGCGCGTCCTGGTGTCCGGAGAACTCACCCTCAATTGCTCGGCCCATATGGGGTTCTCTCCAGTACCCCATTCCCCGTCGATGGAAACCGGCTTATCGAGCGAATACCACTGTTCGACACGCGCTCCCAGCAGTTCTGCAAGCGGCCCAGGCTGACGCTGGGGATACATGGTGTTGTCTTCATCCTTCATCGCGGAGCGCTGCGTCAAAACCAGGTGACCGCCGCCGCGCACATAGGCCTCAAGATTCTTCGCGGCCTCTGGCGTCAGCAGGTTGAGCGCCGGAGCCACGACCAGCTTGTAGCGACTTAGCGGCGCTGTATCCGCCACGATGTCCACCGACCGGGCCAGCGCGCGCAGCGGAGCATAGTAACTGACCAGGGCGTTCACCGGATCGAAGCCGCTGTTGTGACGCTGCCAATTGATCGACCAGCGGCTTTCGTAATCGTGAAGGATCGCAACCTGAGAGTCGATCGTCGTTCCTGCCAGCGCCGACGCGGCCTTTTCAAACTCGGCGCCGATCTGCCTGGCTTCGTCGTAGACAGGAACAGGAGTTCCGTCGGCACCCACCAGGGTGCCGTGATACTGCTCCTGTCCGTTCAAGGCGCTGCGCCACTGCCAGAACAAAACCGCGTCTGCGCCGTGACCGATATCGTTCCAGGCCATGGCGCGCGTTTCACCCTTGTCGAGCATATTGTTGTTGGGCGACCAGTTCACCATGCCGGGCTGCGTCTCCATCACCCAGAAGTTTTTTCTGAGAAAACCTCTGGTGAGATCGTGCCTGGCTCCCGCGTCCACCGGGTNNTAATGGTCGTAGGCATCGAACCATCCCATCATGTTGGTCGTAACCTTCTGCCGGGGATCGGCGTGCGCGCGAATGGCATCGATCTGATTGCGCTGGTAACTGCGCCATGTATCGCTGACAAACTCCTTCCAGTTCAAAAGCAGGCCGGGATTTCCGTAGCCTTCCTGGATCGGAATCTGCGACCAATCCTGATAGCTCTCGCTCCAGTACGTCGTCGTCCAGCGTACATTCAGGTTTTCAAGTGTCTTGTATTTCGCGCGCAGCCATTGCTGAAACTGTCTTCTGGTAGCCTCGCCAAAACTCTCGTTACCGTACTCGTTACAGATCTGCCAGCCGATCACATTGGGATCGTGCCCATAGCGTTCGGCTAACTTGGCTGCTATCCCGGCTGCTAGTTCGCGGTACTTGGGATTGGACCAGTCGAATTGCGTGCGGTTGCCATGGCCGTCCTTGCGCCCGTCCGGAAAGGTGCGCAGAGTCTCGGGATACTTGGAGGTAAGCCAAGCGGGTGGCGCAGCGCTGGGCGTACCGATGACGACGGCGATGTGATGACGTTCGGCCGCGCGCACGGCATGATCGAGCCAATCGAATTTGTATTCGCCTTCGTGCGGCTCCAGACTGCTCCAGGCGAACTCACCAACGCGGACGAGATGGATATGTACCGCCTCCATCAGCGACAGATCCGCCTCCCAACGCGACTCCGGCCACTGCTCCGGATACCAGGCCGCCCCCAGCAACAGCGAGGGGGAGTACGGCGTTGAGGGAACCTGTGCCGCGACCAGCACAGACATAGAAATCAACAAGGCAACGCATATTGCCCCTTTCCAGAGCATAACCGTATTCTCCATTCATTCGAGCATGATCGTTTCCTTCATTTCAATTGGCGAGCGCCACGCCGCGATGCTATCGTTCTCGCATTTCCCGTCGCCAAGCCCGATCGCGATCCAAGTCGCTGCTCGCGGCCCGGATGCCCAGACCTGGTCATGGCTTGCCTCCGTTGCATGGCTTGGAACTCGCAGCCAACCAGAATGCCCGGCGTGCAACGATCGCTCACTGGATCAGGTCCGCTTCCTGCGGACCCAGAACCACGGTTCCCTCATACGCACGGTTGGTGACGATTCCTTTCTTCATGCCGGTGATAGGAATTTTCTTCTCCTCCTCGGTCGTGTTCACATAGAGCGTACGGCCATCGACAACCCTTGCAAACACTCCTCCCGGAGTCTTGGGACCCGGCTGAACGCCAGACACGGAGTAGAGATAGTTCAGCATCGATCCGATGACCGTGGCATTCGACTCTATCGCCACATAGATCGCATTACCCTTGCCGAATTTATTGATCGTGACGGCAGGTGTATGGTCCGCGGGATTCGAGAAGCGCGCGACAATCTTTGCCGTGGACGGCTCAAGCACCTCATAGCGATGAACCGGGGTATCGATCATGTGGCCATCCAACGGAAAGCTCAGTGGCGCGGCGTCGTAGAACGCATTGGTCTTCAGCCCAAAGACATCGCTCAAGCGGCCGGGCAGCGGCGTATTGAACCACTGTCCATGCTCGTCCACCTTGGCTGAGAACGCGGTCATCAAAACGGTGCCGCCGTTGCTCACATAATCGCGCAGCGCTTTTGCGCTTGCAGCGTCCATCACGTAATCGGCCGGCACGATGACCAGTCTGTAGGACGCAAGATCGGCGTGCCCAACATGGATGATCGCCGTGTCGATATTGGCGCGGAAGAACGGCTCGAAGGCGGCTTGCACCTGATCCGTATAAGGTGGCTTGAAGAACTGGCGTGTCGTATTGGAGGGGGTGTTCGGATTGGAATCAATGAAGGAGTCAAAGGAATAGGCGATGGCCACTTCGGGATGGGTGTAACGTGGGAATCCTAACTTCGAGAGCTGTTTGAACTCGGAAGCGATGCGCCCGAACTCGTCCACCTTCCAGGACGGTGTACCGTCATGGTCGACGAGTCCAAAGAGCGCTTGCTCTTCGCCACCGAGATGGCTGTTGAAGGTCCACGCGAGCGTTCCCTGCGCTCCCATCATCAGCCCGAGATAGGCGTACATGCGGCTCCGTCCGGGTGTGCCGTAGAACCCTCCACCCCCTGCCGTGAACTCGTTGAACCAGATCGGCGTCTCCAGATCGCCCTTGGTCATGATCGCGCCAAACGCACCGCTGATCGGGTCGCCAGGATAAAATCCCTCGGCGCCATAGGAGACATAGGACTTATAGGTGGAGAGATAATCGAAGCCTCGCCTCCCTGCGTTGTCCCATAGATTCGAGATCGATGGGAGTTCGGGCATATTGCGCTGGCGAACCGCATCGAGTTCGTCAAGCCGGGCCACCGTGACATCGGACCAATAACGGTGGAGATCGAGATAGCGCTCGAAGGGTCCCGGCCCGTCTCCGAGCGGCAAGTCAACATCCTCAAAGCTGTTTAGCCGGCGCGACCAGCGCTGCGTCGCCCAGGCCTTGTTGAGTTCTTCGATGGTTCCATATTTGTTCTTCAACCATGCGATGAAGCGCTGCCGGTCTGCCTCGGAATACGACAGGAAGCCGTTTCCGATCTCATTGTTGTAGCCGACAGCGATCACCGCCGGATGATGCGCATAACGCTTCATCATGGTGTCTGCCAGAATACCCAGTTCGCGCACATAGTTTGGATCGCTGATGTTGTCCATGTAGCGCTCGGCTGGAGGAAGGCGCGTGCCGTTCTGGCTAACCAGATCGACGCCTGGGTACGCACGATGCAGCCAGATGGGTGCCGGCGAGCCGGGGATATCCAGAATCACGCGGATGCCGGCGGCTTGCATCTTGTCCATGATTCTGTCGAACCACTCAAACTCGAACTTGCCCCGCGCGGGCTCGAAGGAATCCCACGACAGGTCGCCCATGCGCACCACGTTGAACCCGGCGCGCTTCATGATGGCAATGTCCCGGTCGGTCTCCTCGGGCGAGCGGTCGATGGGCTGATAGCACGTACCCACAAAGAGCTGACCGGGCCCCGGCCAGGATGGGTGCGCGGGAAGATTCTGAGCGGCAGAAACTGCATTGAGAGTAAATTCAACAACCAAAACAAGAGCAAGCACTGTTCGTGTGTTTGCCAAGCATTGCAGGTAACGCGACAACCGAAACCCGTTTCTCATGAAGCCCTACTCGCCTAAGAAAGTGAATGTACATTTGGAGTTTCTTCAAACTCGTATGGAGAACTCTTGTTCCTCCACGACATGCTGACCGCCATGGAGGAAATGTTCGATTGTCGTGTTTAGTTGGCGGTCTCAGTGAAGGTAACAACCGCAGCTCCGCCGATAGCGAATTGATCCTGCGCGGTTACGGTTACAGCTCCCTTGGCTGAAGGCAACGTCAGAGTGACCGAGGCGACTCCCGATGAGTTGGTGGTCGCGATCACGCTGGTCCCGCTCGTTGTGCCGTTGGAAAGCATGCCGGCCGATGTGGTGAACAGAACGCTGGCACCCGTCGCCGAGAAGCCGGACGGGATCGAAGAGAGCGTGACGGCGAGCGACTGCGCAAGAGCCGTTCCCGCACTGCCCGACTGGTTGTTGCCCCCACTGACCGCAAACGTGGCAGCGGGCTTGCCAACCACAATCCAACCGCCCTCGGTCTGCGTGGACGTGCCGTCATTCCCCGTGACTGTGTAGTGGCAGAAGCCCTGAGTGCTGCCGGGATTCACGGTAATGGTGGCCGGCGTGGTGGGGGTGATGGTTGGGTTGGTCAGTGTGAGAGTACCAGTGCAGCCTGTGGCGCCCTCAAACGCATCGAAGACCGCCGAACTCAGCGCCACATTGGCTGTTCCGCTGACGATCTTCGGATTCAGAATTCCGGTGCCCGATGCCGGAATCATCAAGTCATCCGGGTTCAGGTACCACTCCGAGGCGGGTTTGGCCGGCTGGTTTCCGCTCACCACCAGCAAGGTAATGCTGTTGGCGGCAAAGGTCTGGGTCGCGTTCCAGCTTGCTGAAACCGACGCAGTTATCGAACCGGGGTTGGTCGAGGCCACCGTATAGGCGGTGTAGGTGGACGCGTTGAAGCCGTTCAGGTTGAACGTGACATCGGCCGTGTTGCCCGCATCCTTATTCAGTACCATGATGGTCATCGTGGTGCCGGTTGCATCCAGGGCGGCGTAGCTGACGAAAAGGTCCTGACTTACCGAACTCTGGTCCGAGACGGATAGCGTGCCGAAGCCGTGCTTGGCGCCATCGTAGTTGGTCCATAGCTTGAAGGAGGTGTAGTTGGGATGGGGTAGATTGGTGGTGGTATCGGTTGCAGAGGGACCACCCCAGCGCGTGGAGAAGCTCAGGCCTTCGCGGCCCATGACGCCATAGGCATCGGCATCAGAGAGTGCAGTGGCGAACTCCCACTCGTTGAAGAAACCCTCCCACTCCGTGAACGAGAGCGGGGTTCCCGGATAGATGGCATTCACCATGGCCTTCACGCGAGGGATGATGAAGGTTGTGCCGCGATTGGGTTGCGTGGTGGTAATCCAGTCGGCATCATCCCCGGCGGTGTAGTACGCCGGATCCCAATAGGTGCGGACGTATTTGTTCACTTCCGTGCGCAGTTGCGGGTTGGTGTAGCCGGAGTTGTTGATGTTATCGCTGAAATAGGCATGAATGTCAAAGACATCAAGGGTACGGCCACCGTTGATCTGGTCCAGCCAATTGATCTGGTTCAGCCACCAAGGCGCGAAGTCGATGCCCGCATGAGCGCCTCTGTCGCCGCCACCCGCCATCCAGAGGAAAGAGTAGCAGCAGGTGACCGGTCCGAAACGAACCGCACTCGGATCCCAGGTCTTTAGCGCGGTTCCTTCGGTCTCAAAGAGATTTGATAGCTCGGTGTATCCGGGTTGGGCCGGATGTATGTCGCGGTGCACGCCATTCCAGATCTCGGGCTCGTTATCCATGTCATAGAAGTGGCAACTGGTGATCTCCGTATAGGGGACATTGCAGGTGCCGCTGCCAAAGGTCGCGGAGAGCGCTTGGGCCCAGGTTTCGCGGTCGAGGCAGGTGGTTCCGTCGGCGGTCCCTGCCGGGCAGTTGCTGGCGGTGTCGACCAGCGGATAGTAGGCATCGTTCGGATCGTTGACTACAAGTGTTGTGCAGTCCGGCAATTGGCCGTTGCCCACATCGGAATTGCCCGGTTGGGTCTGGCATTGCGGGCCGTACTTCGCGACGGAAAAACTATAACCGGATTGCTTGGCCACCCAATTCAGCATGGGCATGGTGGTCAGTTGCTGACTGCCAGATGCCTTGGTGAAACTCGTGAACTGAACCGAGTCAACGTTGCCGAGGGGGTAGGACTCGAACCAATAGTCGCTGCCCGAATTGTAGGTGTGCAGTTTCCAGTTGTAGTCCGAAGCTTCGTTGCCACCAAAGCGGACAAAGGCCGGCGACAGGGCAGTGACATCGCTTTCCGTGAGGCTGTTGATGCCATAGACGTACGGGCTGATCCAATGGCGATTGGCCAGGGTGTTGATGTTGACGGCAATGTTGGTACTGCCAGGCGCGGTGATGGTCATGCCTACCGTGCCCGTGGAAGATGCGTAGGTCGCGTCGCCGGTGTAGGTGACGGTGAGCGTATCGGAACCCTGCGCAAGCGAGCCGGGCTGAAGATAGATGGTCGCGGAACCGGAGTTCAATCCCACCGACGCAGAGGTAAAGCTTCCGCTGGAGAGCGTCACGCCCCCGGTTGGCGTTCCGCTGCCCCCGGTCACGGTGGCGGTCACGATCAAATTCTGCGCGTAGGCATGCGTGGTCTCTTCGGGCGTGACCGTGACGGTAGATTTGAGGCTGCCCAGAGCGACCGTAATGGTAAACGTCTCCGTGCTTGTAGCTCCGCTGGAGTTGGTGAGAGTCACAGTGTAGATGTTCGTGCCATTGCTTAAAGGGATGTTATCAATCTCGCGCGAGGACGAGATGAAGCCATTGGGGCCGCTCCAAGACCACGTTTGGCCGCTGGCTTGCGGTCCGGGGCCGAGATTCACCGCCGCGCCGGGGCCTACGCTCGCCGTGTTGACCTGCTGCCATGCCCCGCCGTTCACCTGAATGTAGGGGACAATCGGGGTAGCATTGCTGCCGGCGACTGTAACTAGGGCAGTTCCAGTCGCGCTGTTGTAGCTGGCGGAACTGGCGCTGTCCGGGGTGTACTTGGCAGTCAGCGTGTCAGACCCTGCCGCCAGTGCCCCCGCCGCAATCGTAACGGTCGCCGAGCCGGAGCTCAGCGTCATGGACGAGGAGGTGTAGCTCCCACTGGAGAGAACCACCGATCCGGTTGGCGTGCCGCCAGCGCCGGAGATAGCGATCGTTACACTTAGGCTCTGGGCCGCGCTGATACTGCTGGACGCCGGTGTGACGGTAACCGTGGGCGTCGTGGGATTCTGCCCCCCCCCGCTGCCCCCTTGGCTTCCACTGCCGCATGCCGCAACGGACAAAACAATTGCGGAAAGAAATGATGCAGGAATCATCTTTACAAATCGACACATAAAACATCCCCTCTTTGAACCTATCGCTGAATGACGCTTGACAGCCAGCGCCTCTACTTGCTTTCCTGACCGCGCTCCAGCTTCACCAGCACGACATCGTTGCTGTTCATCGGCACAGTCAACTCGACCGCGCCACTTGGATCGCTGCGAATTACCTTGTCGGTCTCTGCAAGATCGCGCGTTAGCTCGTTCAGATGAGCTAACTGCGCAGCGGTCAGTTCCTCGGGAGAACCCATCTCGATGTACGCGGAATATGCGTCATTGGCATGATAGCCGGCGCGATGCACTTCCAGTCGATAAGCAGCATTCGGAGCAAGATGTGTGACCTGCAACTGAACCGGCGCGGCAGCATGATTGGGAATCAGCTTGGTGTAGAAGGATCGATTGCTCAACTTCTGATCCGGATGCTCAAAGTCCCAAATCACGCCAGTGAAATTCCCGTCTTTGTTGGATAGCATAGCCTGCGGATCGCTCGTCTTCAGGCTTTCTCCCTGCAGCGCATGAAGGTACTTGTAAGCGAAGTACGCCGATTTGCGAATGCCTTGCGGGTTGAGAAGACCGAATCCGCCTTGGAATGGCGCGGTCGGAGGTCCCGGCTCCTCAAACAGATCGGTGTAAGTCCAGTAGCTCATCCCTTGCAGNNTAGGGCGCGCTGATGTAAGAATCGTGCACTGAGTCGCGCGGATTGTAACTGGTGCTCCACTCGGTGAAGTACAGCGGAAGATTTGGATAAGACGAAGCCGCAATCTGCCCGCGAACACGCCGCACATCTCCGACGATGGAGTCTGGAGAAGCGGAGAGCTTGGTGTCCTGCACACCTTTTTCATCCAGGAAGCCCCAATCGACCCCGTAAGTGTGGGTGGTGACAAAGTCAACCGCGGAGCCACTTTGCTTCACATGGTCGAGAAACTCCGGAACCCAAGCCGCTCCAGCGGTGCTCGGTCCTCCCACCCGCAA
>PMXB01000409.1 GCA_003165935.1 Acidobacteriaceae bacterium
AATTAATGACTCAGGACGCTAGGCTTGCTTGTTGGCGACGGCGAGGAGGGTTTGGAAGTGGGGGGGATCGGGCTCTTTGTGGGGGATGGAGGTTTGGATGTTGGTGAAGCCGGATTGGTGGAGCATGGATTCCAGGTCGGATTCGGAGAAGCCTAGCCACTCGTCGGCATAGAGTTCGCGGGCTTCTTCGAAGCGGTGGCGGACGAGGTCGAGGATGACGATGCGGCCGCCGGGGTGGAGGATGCGGTGGGCTTCGGCGAGGGCGCGGGCGGGGTGGAGGGCGTGGTGGAGAGACTGGGAGAAGAAGGCGAGATCGACGGAGGATGAGTCGATGGGGAGGTCTTCCATGTCGCCGAGGCGGTATTCGACGTTGAGGATTCCGGCGCGGAGGGCCTGGTCGCGGGCGACTTCAATCATGTTGGCGGAGGTGTCGACGGCGATGACGCGCTTGGCGTTCTGGGCGAGGAGGAGCGAGGAGGCACCTTCTCCGGCGCCGAGGTCGGCGATGACCATGGGNNTTGTCCTGGCGTTTGCGGAGGACGAGGCGCATGGCGGCTTGGTCGGCGGGGGCTTCGGGGATTTCGGAGGCGGCGCGGGCTAGGAGTTCGTGGAGAAAGGTGGTTGTTGGTGGGGACGGTTTGGGAGAACTTCCCTCGGGGGCTAAAGCCCAGGTCGATTTTGGCTCGTTTGTGGCACGACTAAAGTCGTGCCCTTTCAAAGCTGACTGATCGTTGCTATCGGCACGACTGAAGTCGTGCCCTGATACAAAGCCGGCTGCTTCCGGCTCATTTTGTGTTGCATTTGCAGCTTCGCCGGAGAGGCGGTATAGGCTGCTTTTGCCGGTGCGGCGGTCTTCGACGAGGGAGGCCTGCCTAAGCTGGGAGAGGTGGGTGGAGATGGTGCTCTGGCCCATGGTTAGGATCTCTTGCAGTTCGGCGACGGAGAGCTCCTCGGAGCGCAGGAGGAGGAGGATGCGGAGGCGGTTGGGGTCGGCGACGACGCGGAGAGTTTTTACGATGGATGACATATTGGACCTTGACTGGGCGAAGTGGTTCTGGTACACATCAACATATCACGATTTGACGATTTAAAGTCAGCGAGTCAGCAAGGTTGGTCTCCCACCCTTCGCCAAGAAGAAGCGAAGGATGGGGCACCCGGCGAGGATGCAGGGAACGGGTTTAATTTGATCTGGCGGCACGGATGCCGCCAGTACAGCCGGCTAGGAAGCCGGCGCTACAAATGACAAGCGCTACGAATGACAAAAGGAGAATGAAAAATGGCGACAGCGACAGTGGAAACGAAGGAATTGGCATACAAAGTAGCGGACATGAGTTTGGCGGACTGGGGCCGCAAAGAGATCACGATCGCCGAGCATGAGATGCCGGGATTGGTTTCTATCAGGAACAAGTACGCGGCAGCGAAGCCGCTGGCAGGCGTGCGGGTGACGGGATCGCTGCACATGACGATTCAGACGGCGGTGCTGATTGAGACGCTGGTGAGCCTGGGCGCGGAAGTGCGCTGGGCGAGCTGCAATATTTTTTCGACGCAGGATCACGCGGCGGCGGCGATTGCGGCGACGGGTGTGCCGGTGTTTGCGTGGAAGGGCGAGAGCCTTGAGGAGTACTGGTGGTGCACGTACCAAGCGCTCCAGCACAAGGGCGGCAAGGGGCCGCAACTGGTGGTGGACGACGGCGGCGATGTGACCTTGCTGATCCACAAGGGCTTTGAGCTGGAGAACGGCGACAAGTGGGTGGATGGGCCGAGCGAGAGCCACGAAGAGCAGGTGATCAAGGATCTGCTGAAGAAGGTTTACGCGGAAGACAACCAGCACTGGCACAAGGTTGTGGCGGAGTGGCGTGGCGTTTCAGAAGAGACGACGACTGGCGTGCATCGGCTGTACAAGATGATGGAGCAGGGGAAGCTGCTGGTTCCGGCGATCAATGTGAATGATTCGGTGACCAAGAGCAAGTTTGACAATCTGTATGGTTGCCGCGAGTCGCTGGCGGACGGGATCAAGCGGGCGACGGACGTGATGGTTGCGGGCAAGGTGGCGGTGATCTGCGGCTACGGCGATGTGGGCAAGGGCTGCTCGCACTCTCTACGGGGCATGGGGGCGCGGTGCATTGTGACCGAGGTGGACCCGATCAATGCGCTGCAGGCGGCGATGGAAGGCTTTGAAGTGACCACGGTGGAAGATACGCTGGGCCGCGGCGACATTTACGTGACGACGACGGGCAACGTGGACATCATCACCCTGGAACACATGAAGAAGATGAAAGACCAGGCGATTGTGTGCAACATCGGGCACTTCGACAACGAGATCCAGATGGATCGGTTGAACACGGAAGCCGGCGTGGAGAAGCTGAACATCAAGCCTCAGGTGGACTTCTACACGTTCCCCGACGGGCATGGGATCTTTATTCTGGCTGAGGGGCGGCTGGTGAACCTGGGCTGCGCGACGGGGCATCCGAGCTTTGTGATGTCGAACAGCTTTGCCAACCAGACGCTGGCGCAGCTCGATCTGTGGGCGAAGAAGGACAGCTACAAGATTGGCGTTTACGTGCTGCCGAAGTATCTGGACGAGGAAGTAGCACGGCTGCACCTGGAGAAGATCGGCGTGAAGCTGACGACGCTGTCGAAGCGGCAGGCGGACTATCTGGGCGTGCCGGTGGAAGGGCCTTACAAGGCGGACAACTACAGGTACTGAAGGCAGTGGTTAGTGATTAGTGGTCAGTGGTTAGTCGTGTTTCCCAGGTCTGGAATTCCGGGCCTGGGAGAGCAGGAAAAAGAAACGAGGAAATGCCCTGGCGAGAGCTGGGGCATTTGCTTTTTGAGCAAGAGAGCAGGTGATGGAGTTGGGGAGGTGCCTCAAGAGGAGCAGCGGAATGAATATTTCAGGCATGTGAATTTGAGCAAGCGGACAGCAAAACAATGCTCAATCCGAAATGCGAGTGGTTATGCTTCAGGGAGCGGATACGCTGCTTTGCGGCGTCCTATTGTGGTGGGTGCTTTGTGCAGTGTGCTCCCGAAACTGAGTCAGGAGACAGGAACAGGGATGATGATTCCGATTACGCAGTTTTCGCCGTATACGAGCCTGTTCGGTTTCATCGTTGGGCTGCCCACGATGTTTGCTGCGTACTATCAGTCGTGGAGGGCCCGGCAGGAGGCGCGATTTGCGCGCGAAGGGGTCGTTCACAGTCTCCATTGCCTGGAGTTTGTGATGGAAGACGGGACGTGTGTGAACCTGGTTCCTTTGGAGACGCTCCATTCGCTACCGAAACCCGGGGATGTAGTTCTGCTGCCTGGGGATGGGATGGGGAAGGATGGCGGGATCAATCCGGGGGCGTACCGGATCGATCGGGTGGAACATATCTACACCATCCCTGCCTGGAAGACGAAGCGGCCACGGGAGGCTCGGCTGACGAAGGCTGTGGCGCAGGTGACGGCGCTGAACTAATGGCGGGCGCAAGTCTCCAAGTCAGCGAGTCAGCGAGTCANNGTCAGCAAGTCAGCAAGTCGGCGAGTGAGGCGGTTCAGGTAGCGGCATCTTGCATGCGAATGCGCGCTAACGATGACTCTTGTGAACGAGGCGTTGATAGAGCCTCCAGGTAAAGCTTTGCAGGAGGCGGGTCTGGTCGGCTTTGAGCGCGGTATAGGAGCGTTCGACGTAGGCGTCGAATTCGGGTGGCCATCCGATGGAGGAACGGCGTTCTGAGTAGTCACCCTCTGCCCATTTTGAGAGGACAGCCTTATAGCCGACAACGTGGGTGACGAAGTCGAGGAGGCATTGCGGTATCTGCTCCTCGATAATGAGGTACGCCTTTTCGATGATGATCTTCTCGCGAACATCATTGAGAGGCATGAAGATGGTGGTCATCCACAAGGTCCACTCTTTCATTTCGGAGTCGAGGATGGGCTCGCTCTGGGCCTTGCCCTGCTTCTTAAGTAGTGCGCGATAGGCGATGTTTCCGGCCTTTGATGCGACGTAGAGCGGACCGTAGAACTCACTTAAGCGGCGATCGACGAGGCGAAGCTTGTCCTGGCGGCGGGCCAGCATGCGCGAACTGAAGAACGTGACCAGATAGCCGGCGAAGGCGAGGACGATGGTGAGAATGGCAGCGTTCTGGATGAGGCTGTTTATGGTGAGCGTGCTGAGGTCTTGAACCTGCATCGGCGAAGAGTATATCAACGTGCCGGGATCATAAGTGATGGGGTGCACAGGATACGCAACGCAGGATTTTTGAAGTTCAAGAAGGGAGGCCGTGCAGTACCGATTCCTGGAGGGGAGTTGCTGCGGCTACGATTTCTGGCTGGTGAGGGCATCGTTTCTGTCGGAGGATTCATCTTCCAAGTCTTGTTTCCGGCGGCGCTCGCGCTCAGCGGAGCGGGCTTTCAAGACGGTGAAGATATTCCGATAATCGCGCTTGATGCAGTCGTGGCATCGCATAGGTAGCTGGAAAAACGGGAGCATGAAGAGGTCTTGCCCCTGCCAGCGGGACGTACGGATGTTTGCGGAATCGCAGAATCTACATTTCATAGGTCACTCGATTTGCAGTTAGGGAAGAAAGCCGAATGCAGTCCGTGTGGCCGAACATTCTAGGTACTCGCATTAAGGTTATGGACTCGCGTCCAGTCAGCCATTAGTCACCCTCTTACGAAGGAAGGTTGTGGCGAGTATACCGCGAACTGGTGAAAATCAGGTGGAGTATTGGAACCTGTTCGCGTTTGGGAGGGCTGCAGAAAGTGCGCTGATTTCTGCCCACTGCGATTGAAGCCCGAACAGTAACAATCTCCATCAAGGTGTTTATCGCGCGAAATCGTTCAACCATTAGCGGTGAGACCGCTGTATTGGTTAGACGGAGCCAGATGGAAACTGGAGTAGTTGCAGGGCGGGAGAGCGAGCTGGCGGGAGATTAATTTATGTCGTTTGCCATGAAGACAGTGACGGGGGGATTGCTTGTTAGTTGCGTGTCGACGATGAGGACCGTGCGCACTTCGCCGCCAGTCAGGGCAATTGTTTGCGATGTGTACTTGGGCGTGAGCACGCCCGTGGGAGTGATAACCATGGTGAAGGTCTGGGAGGCGAAACTAATGTAACCAGCAGTTGACCCCACGGGTAATGCGGTGACTAGAGGGATGGTGTTAGCAAGGGTGGTTCCGGCGGGAACCATGTAGATATCTACGGCACTAGTTTTGGGGGCCTGATTTAGGAAGCGAAAGGCGGAGTGGCCACCTGCAGCGGCAACCTGCTGGTCTTCTAGGATGGTGACTTCGTAGCTGTTGGGAGCGGCACCGTTATCGGTGAGGAAGACGGAGTGCTGGTGGCCGGCGAGGAGCGTGCCGCTGGTGTTGACGAGGGTGGCACCACCGGTAGCGGCGGTGACATCGATTGCGGCGTCATTGGATGCGGGGAGAGTTCCATAGGGGGTGATGGTTCCCTGTCCGATGTTGACGGCGAGGAGAGTTCCTTCGACCTGGACGTTGACGGCTGGAGCGATGTAGGAAGCGTCGATGACTCGCACGAGGCTGGGTTGTACATAGGAGGCAACGTTTTCGCAGGCAGTGAGCGCGGTGGCGATGCCCACGGCAGCGATTGCGGCTACACCGAGCGCCAGAAGGTTTGGCGGGTGTGGTGGGTGTGTCGCGCGGGTTCGTCGATTCCGGAACTGCTCTAGAATGCGCATCGTGGATGTCGAGACTGAAGCTTCATCCCATAGTACAGGGAGGAGATGGAGAGAGTTTACGACTTTTTGACCATGTCGGGTCGTTGCGGGCTCAGGCGCGGGGCTCTGCTGAATCGTTGCGATGGTGGTGATGTTAGCGCAGGCCGTTCATTTGTCCGAAGGTGTGAGCGAGCATGACCGACATGCAGAGAATGCCCGCCCCTAGCGGGAGAACATGGCGTGCGTTGCGCAGGTTGAAGGCGCCGACGCGGCAGACGAGGAGGTAGCCGACGGCAAGGTTGAAGAGGCCCCAGAGGACATTGACTGTAGGCGAAGACATGCCCAGGCCCGGTGGGGTGGCGAAGGGGCTGTGGAACGGAACGCCGGAGACTCCATGGATGAGATGGGGGATGGTGTTGGCGAGGAAAGCGCCGCCGAAGAAATAAGCGATGTAGTGATACCAGCGCATGCAAAGCTCCTTTCGCTTGCAAGGCGAAATGTTACTGGGTTCGCACCCATTTCGCAAAAGCCGCGAAATGGATGGGCACGGCTGATCGCTGGACTCCCATCCTAGCCGCAAAAAACAAAGGCGCGGCGAGGGTGGGGCACCCAGACAGGTGCGCGACTAGCCTGCGCCGAGGTAGATGAAGCGGGCGAGGAAGAGGACGGCGAGGATGTATAGGAGCCAGTCCTGCCTGCGGTAGTGGCCGGTGGCGAGATGGAGGACGGCCCAGGAGATGATGCCGAAGCCGAGGCCATTGGCAATGGAGTAGGTGAGCGGAATCAGGATGAGTGTGAGGAAGGAGGGAACAGCGACGAGGGGGTCGGTCCAGCGGATTTCGACGATGGTGGCTAACATGAGCGACCCGACGAGGATGAGCGCGGGGGCGGTGGCTGCGGCTGGGACAATTCCGACGAAAGGCGCGGCACCGATGGCACAGAGGAATAGAAGGCCAGTCACGATGGCGGTGACGCCGGAACGGCCTCCGGCAGCGACGCCGGCGGTGGACTCGACGTAGCTGGTGACGGTGGAGGTTCCGGTGAGGGAGCCGAAGACGGTGGAAATGGCGTCGGCGAGGAGGATGCGATTGAGGCGGGGGATGGAGTGGTCGGCGGAGATGAGGCCGGCGCGCTTGGTGACGGCGACAAGGGTGCCGAGGTTGTCGAAGAGGTCGACGAAGAAGAAGACGAAGACGATTTCGAGAAGGCCCTTGTTGAAGGCGCCGACGATATCGAGCTTGAAAGCGGTGGCGGTAAGGGCCTGAAAGCCGCCGGGAGCGGGGGTGTAGTGAACCAGGCCGAAGGCCCAGGCAGCGGCGGTGATGGCGAGAACGCCGATGAGGATGGAGCCTTTTACCTTGCGGATCTCGAGGGCGACCATGAGGATGAGGCCGGCGAGGGCGAGAGCGGGCGTGGGGTTGCGGATGTTGCCGAGACTGACCAGCGTGGCGGGGTCGCCGACCACCAGGCCGGAGTTGCGGAAGCCGATGAAGGC
>PMXB01000333.1 GCA_003165935.1 Acidobacteriaceae bacterium
CTGGTTATCAACGCCCTGATGATCATGCTCGCTTCGGGCGTCGTACGCGGCTTCCATGTTCGCGGATTCTTGCCTGCATTCTTCGGCGCAATCGTCCTCGCCATCCTTGGCATGGTCATCCGTGCGTTCACCACCCAGTCGTCGTCTTCGTAGGCGCGCGGCTGGCCTGTTGCTGATCTGAATTTGTCGGTCTCTTACTGCACCGTCGCCGTGGCATGGGATGCGCTTCCTGTCGCATGTATCTTTGCCGCGCCCGAGGTGCCCGCCCCTACGATGTTCCCCGTTTTTTTCGGCACCGGCTGGACTATCGGTTTCAACGCGTCAGGCCCAGCCACCGTCGGGCCCGTCACAGTCTGTGGCCGGCGCATCGCTCCCGCCTCACTGAATGTTCCACTGGGCTGCGCCTGCGGCATTACAACAGTCTTCGCCGATTGCGCAGGCGCGACCCGCGTGTAAATCCCCCATCCACCGCCCGCCACCACCAGCGCAATTGCCGCGGCCGCCGCTCCGCGCGCCCATCCGCTCCGCATCCATCCGGCGTTCGCCGGCAAACTCTCGCCCCGCCCCGGCCAGGCCAGCAACCGCCCACGCTTCTCGGCCAGGCGCACTCCCGCCTTCACCCGCTCTTCCAACCCCTCCGGCGCAGGCATCCGCGCAATCATCCGCAGTGTATCGTCCACGCTCTGCACGCCCATCTCCCGAACATCCATCTCCCGCACCTCCGACATCCCAGTCTCCGCGCCACTCTCTGCTCGCCCGTTCCTAAATTCACTCATCGCTCACCCCCGCCCCGATCTGTCTTCAGTGGCTCGTCGTCCGCACCCGGCCGCTGACGAACAGTCCGCGCATGATCCAGCATTCCCGCCAGCAGGTTTCGCGCGCGAAAAAGCCGCGACCGCACGCTCGATTCGGTAATGCCCAGAACCTCAGCAATCTCCACGCTCTGCATCTCTTCAAACGCTGACAGAACCAGCACCTGTCGCTCTTTCTCCGGCAGCCGGTCAACGCAACCCAATACCCGCGCGTGATGCTGTGCAGCCGCAGCTAACTCCTCGGCTGACAGCCCCTGCCACGGGATCACCCGCGCCAGTTCTGCCACGTCGTCCGTCTCTGGCCGGGTCTTCATCCGCCGCTTGCGGTCGAGCACAACGTTCCACACAATGCGGATCAGCCAGACCCTGCGGTCGCGCACCTCGTCCAGCCGGTCCTTGTGGCGCAGCACGCGCAGAAACGCCTCCTGCACCGCGTCCTCAGCATCGGCCGCGTTGCGAAGCACAGAAAACGCCACGCGGTAGAGCGTCGCGGCATACGTCGTCACCAGGGCCGCAACCGTCTCTTCCGCCGCAATGTTGCAGGCTTCTTCGTCCACCACGCTCGAAGGGTACTCCATCCAACCTGAGAATACTGCCTGGCCCGCGCTCATCACGAGGCCTTCATGCTGCAACACTCATGCTGAAACAGACGCAGCCGCGTCCGCCAGCGCTCGCCGCGCCCGTTCGCCGATGCGTAACCACCCACTCATGAAGAGATATCGGGTGTCCAAGGTCTCGATTCTGAGACCTGGGAGTGAACAATCCTCACCCGATTTCCGCCAAAATAAGAAAACTCGCGAAGCCCATCGGCCCCGCGAGTCCTTTCTTCGGAAATCAGCTGACTAGCCTCTAACCACTAATCACTAACCACTGCCCTTTACTGCTTCCCGCCCAACTTCTGCGCCGCAATCGATCCCGCCGCGCCTTCCTTGTCGGAGTCCTTGATCTTGGCCCACAGGGTCCGCGCCTGGTCCTGCTTGCCCTGGCTCACGTATAGATCGGCCAAGTCAAGCTGCGCCACATTGGCCGAAACCGTCGCCGACGGCTTCGCGGTCAGCTCGTTGTAGATGTCGATGGCCTGCTGGTCGCGCTGCGTGCGTTGGTAAAGACCCGCCAATGCGAGCTTCGCCAGGTTTGCCAGATTCTTGTCCCACGCGCCGGCTGCGGTCTTCAGCTCAGTCTCGGCCTGGGCGTTTTGCCCCAGTTCCTCGTCGGTGACCCCGGCAAAATAGTGGGCCTTGGTGCCCTCGGGCAACCAGCCATACTTGCTGGCTACATCGGCAAACTGCTGATTCGCTGCCTTGGAGCGCTCCGCTGCCGTGGCATAGGTGCCCGCTTCAACAGGCGCGCCCGGCTGAGCAAGCTGCGAGTCGTAGGTGTCCAGCGCCGTGCCCAGCGCCTTGTCGGCCGCCGAGGTCTGCATCGACCAGAACACCAGCGCGCCCACCACCACCACCAATGCAATTCCGGCCGTAATCGACCACTTCACCACACCAGCGCGGTGGCCGCTCACCCAGCTCATACTGCTGGCGGTCGCCTGGGCAAAACTATCCTTTTTCAAGGCATGACGGGTTCGAGTGTCCACGGGGCTTCTTTCTTGTCCTTCGAGAATTTGAGCGGGACCAGAGTAACTGTGTCCTTACGAATTTCGTGGAGGGTCGCCGCTCCCTGTTGGTCGCGTCGACTTGAAATCCCCGGTTTCGGGAAACTTCTACTCTGGTCCCGCTGTAGGCTTGCAGGCGGGTCGGTACATTCAGCAGGCACTGCCACTGCAACCTTATTAGTTTATCAAGGCGCTCAGACGAGCGTCCACCGCGAGCCAAACCCGGATCGGCAGGTCAACTCCAGCCACGGCCAGCTCGATGTCAGCTAAGCTATGGGGCTGTTGTGGGCCAGGGTAGATTTACTTCGCTTTCACACGCTCCGTGGAGGCAGGGTGAGGCGGTTTTTTCGTGTTGTAAAGATCGAAGATCAGCGGCCCTCCCCATACGAGAGCAACTACAAATGTAAGCCAGATCATACCCATACTCCTACCGCGGGATGGCGGGCAAGTTGGGCATTCGCTTCGGTGACATCATTCCCGGCTTTTGTGCCACGGATGATCACCACAATCAGGTTGTCCGTATCGTCCATCTCAGCGCTCACAATCTCTAAATTCTTCTACATTGAGACGAGCTTAACCTCCGGTCGAACCGCCGTCTGTCTGGAAATGCTCATTTGTGTCCGTGAGATTTAAGCGCGCGTCACTACCCGTCGCCCCGGGCAGCAATCTAATTCAGCGTTGATGGAAGGAGGGAAATACCCTGGTGTTTCGGTTCCTTGGTTCGTTCTCGGTTTGGCCTCAGCCCCAACAGTTCCTCCACTACATACGCACCTTCCGTGCCATCTGAGAACGTCACGATCAGGCCGTCCGTGCCGTCCATCTCAACGCTGACGATTTCTAAGTTCCTCAACATGGAAACGAGCGTAGCCCTTGGCCGCGCCGTCGGCTGTCCAAGATTGCTCACAGAAATGAGGAAACCAGACCGCAACGCCAACCCGGCCACCCACGTCTCTTGCCCTGCCGCGCCGGGAGCGATAGGCTGGATGCATGTACGAAGACTTTCACGTTACCGATCGGTGGAGCGGCGAAGACCTCCACTGCACCTGGAAGGGCACCATCGTTGCCATCGCCACCCGCCACGCCGATGCCGTGGATGTTCGTTTCGACGTCAACGGCCGGCCCATGTGGATCGCCCTGCCCAACGAAGCCTGGGTCGCCCAGAAGGCGCGTGCCGGCAAGGTGATCACCGATCAGCTCGCCGCGCAGATCGCCGGCCGCCATCTGAAGCAGCTCATCAATGAGGGCTACGACTCCAGCCGCGAAATCTACACCATGACGGTCGACGAAGTCCTCGCACATCTCGACGAAGTCGTCGAAGAAGCCACCGCGCAAGGCTCCATGCCCCTCCTGCCCATCGGCATCGATCACTAGCTCGGCAGCCTGCTATCCATCTACGGCAGCGGGAAGTGGAAGGATCCGCGGTCGACGTTCTGACCCCTGACCCCTGAACCCTGGACCCTCATTTACTCGTGCCTCAACGCATCCATCGGCTGCACTCCCGCCGCCCGCCGCGCCGGAATCCAACTCGCCGCCAGCGCCACCGCGAGCAAGAGCAACCCGCCTGCAACCAGCGTCGCCGGGTCCCAAGGCTGCACTCCATACAGCATCGACTTCACCAGCCGCGTGAGTGCCAGCGCAGCCGCAACACCGACCACCACTCCCGCGCTCGCCAGCCAGCCGCTTTCGCGCAGGATCATTCTCCGCACCTGCCCCGGCTGCGCTCCCAGCGCCAGACGAATGCCAATCTCATTGGTGCGATTGGCCACCGAGTAAGCCATAATGCCGTAGATTCCCACGCAGGCCAGGGCCAGCGCCAACACTCCAAACCCCGTCGTCAGCGCGGCAAACATCCGCTCCTGCTGCATGGTCGCGTCAATCTGCTCCTGCTGCGTGCGAATGTTGATGATCGGCAGATCGCGATCTTGCTTCTGCACTACGTCTCGGAAAGAAGCCACAAGCCTTGCTGAAGCAAGCCGCGTCCGGATCATAAAGGTGATGCCGCCGACATGCTTTTGCTGACGGTACGGTGCGAAGAACTGCGGCGGCGCTGGTTCTCGCAGGCTTGCGTAAAGCGTGTCGCGGCAGATGCCCACGATCCGCGCCTGGTTCTCCTCGCCAAAGCCGATCTTCACCATCTTTCCGATCGGGTTCTCGTTTGGAAATCTCTTGCGTGCCAGGCTCTGGTTGATCACTATCACTTTTTGCGAAGTTGCCGCATCCTCCACGCCAAACGGCCGCCCCGCCACCATCGGTATCCCCATCGTATTGAAGAAGCCGTTCCCCACCACGTTGAAAAACTCGGCCTGGTCTTTCTGGTCGTCCTGCTTCTCTCCCTCTGGCAAAAAGAAATCGTTCCCCATGGTTTCGGCAATGTATGGCGTCGTCGCAGCCGTCACCGCCTCCACTCCCGGAATGGCGGCAAAGCCTTCCTCTAGCCGCGCATCCAGTTCCACATCCTTGCCCCCGGCGTAGCGCCTGGCCGGCGGATGCACCTCGAACAGGAGCAGGTGATCTGCGCGAAATCCGAGATCTATGGAATTAAGCGAGAAAACGGTCCGAAGAAACAGTCCCGCGCCGACGACAAGCAGCGTCGAGAGCGCAATCTGAAACGCCACCAGGAACTTTCCCGCCACTCCCCTGCGCCGCCGCGTCGTCGTCTGCGCGGCTTCTTTCAGGCTGCTGCTCACTTCGGCACGCGCTGCCAGCCATGCCGGTGCAAGCCCAAACAGCAGTCCCGTCACCAGCGTAACGCTCGCTGCAAATGCAAAGATGCCCCAGTCAAAATGGACATTGAACTCGTTGCGCTCCCATCCGTTGCTCATCAGCGCGGGAAGAAGGTTGCGTCCCGCATAGCCCAGCAGCAACCCACCCAGGCCGCCAATCCCCGCCAGGAGCAGGCTCTCAGTCAGCAGTTGCCGCAACACGCGCACACGCCCAGCGCCCAGCGCCAACCGCACGCTCATCTCCCGTTGCCTGCGCGCGCCGCGAGCCAGCAGCAGGTTGGCTATGTTTGCGCAGGCCAGCAACAGTACAAAGCCGGTCAGCGCCATCAGAACAGCAACAGGCTTCTTGAACATTCCTTCCGCCGCGTGCAGTCCGCGACTGCCATCCGACAACACCAGATGCGGCATCGTCTCGCCCGGCTTGACCTGCATCGTTGCCCGCACATCGGCTTCCAGTTGAGATGAGAGGACCGCTTGCGCTTGCGTGTCGTCCACGCCCGGTTTGGCGCGGGCCATGATGTTCACCCACCAGGTATCCGGGTCTTCCAACAGCGACTTGTCCCCCTTTGGATCGATCACCGGCAGCATCGTGATGGGAACAAATACCTCAGGGGAAACCTGAACCCCCTTCGCTCCCGTAAACCCTCGCGGATTCACGCCCACAATCGTCATCACCGACTGGTTCAAAGTGATGGTCTGGCCCAGCACCGCGGGCGAGCGCCCATACGCACGCTCCCACAGCCCATCGCTGATCACAGCTACCGTTCCTGCGCCGTACTCCGTTTCGTCGGAAGGCTGAATTGCGCGCCCCAACTGAGAACGCACACCCAAGCCAGCATAGTAGTTCCCTGAAACCATCTCGGTCTGCACTCGCTGCGCCTGGCCGGCAACTGTCGCGTTCATTCCATCGTTCTTGAAGGCGAAGAGATCCTGAAGTGACCGGTTTTGAGCACGCAGGTCCAGGTAAACCGGGTAAGAGAAGATGTTGCTGACCATTCCCCCTTCCGGCGCATCGTCAAAATCCCCCCACATCCCATGCACCGCTTGGTTCCCATCGCCATGCCAGCTCAGTAGGCGCAGTTGCTCCGGGTGCGGAACGCCCAGCCGGTCGTAGAGCAGACTCTTGGCAATAGAAAAGATAGCCGTATTCGCGCCGATCGCCAGCGCCAGCGATCCAGCAGCGATTGCCGTGAACCCCGGACTCTTGCGCAGGATGCGCAGCCCATACTTCAGATCGGCGCCAAGCTCATCCCACCACTTCAACCCCAGCGACGCGCGCATCTCTTCTTTGTGCACCAGCATTGGGCCCATCGCCACTCGCGCTCGCCGCGCAGCTTCCGCGGGCGAGTGTCCGGCGCGAACCAGGTCGCCGATAAGCTGCTCCAGATGAGACGCCAGTTCTGCATCCATCTCCGTCTCAAGCCGCTCGCGACCGAGAGCAGCCCGCATCCACGACCGTGGCTGGCTAATAACCCGTACAAACAATGCGCGCAGACTCATCGCTCCTCCTGATCCACTTCTTCACTTCTTCAATTCTTGGTGGTTCACCGCTTTTCTGAACCCTGTCCCCTGACCCCTGGACCCTCTCACGGCGTCGCGCTCAATATTCCGTTGATGATCCCGCTCATCCGATTCCAGCGCTCGGTCTCTTCGCCCAGACGCGCCCGGCCCAGGTCGGTCAGGGAGTAGTACTTCGCTCGCCGGTTGTTTTCGCTCTCGCCCCACTCGCTCGTGATCGCACCCCGGTGCTCAAGCCGGTAGAGCGCGGGATAAAGCGACCCCTGCTGGATCACGAGTTCTTCTCCCGAAATCTGCTGGATGCGCAACAGCACGCCATACCCATGCAGCGGCCCGAGCGACACCGCCTTGAGGATGAGCAGATCGAGCGTTCCCTGCAGAAGATCTTGTTGTTTGTCCGGTGCCATTGTTTTCCGTCTCCCGCTCTTCCCTAGTCCTTCTAGGAAAGAAAGTATCGCAGCTCTCCTAGATTGTCAAGGAGAGGCGGGGGAGATTTGGACTTTTGTAATGCGCCCCCAGCGTGGATTGTTTTTTGGGGGGACAGGCCTCAGCGCCACCAGTCAGAGCGGAGCTCGACTTCTTGCACGACTTCAGTGGGCACGCCGGGAGTGGGAGACCAGAGCCTGAGACCCTCCACAGACGAAACCTTCTCGATCGGCTGGGTCCAGGAATGGAGTGCCAAGTCGAATAGACCCCAGTGGATCGGCATGAGTAGCCCCTGGCCTCCCAAGGCGCGAAAGCTGCGGACCGCGCCATCTGGGCCCATATGAATGTTTGCCCAGGCCGGGTCGTATGCGCCGATCTCGAGCATCGTCAAGTTGAACGGCCCGAACTGCTTACCTATTTCGGCGAACCCGGGCCACTCACCGGAGTCAGCGCCGTAATAAACGCGGTGACTCAGACCGGCGAGCACAAAGGAGGCCCATAGAGTTTGAAACCGATTGAAAAGGCTTCGCCCCGAGAAGTGCCGCGCGGGCAGCGCAGTCACTGTCACCCTTCCAACCGCGATGCCCTCGGTCCAATTGAGCTCAGTGCAACGGCTGGGGTCTACTCCGAATCCCGAAAGTATTGCGCCGACACCGAGTGGCGTGATCCAGCGGGCACTTCGGGCGTTGTCCGATTGGGCCAGTTGCCGAATGGTCTCGGCACCCAGGTGGTCAAAGTGATCGTGTGAGATGATGACGGCGTCGATTGCCGGCAGATCGCCGAGCGCAATCGTTGGCGGGAAAAAGCGCTTGGGTCCAGCCCAAGTTGTCGGAGCTGCGCGCTCGTCCCAAAGCGGATCGATCAGAATTCTAACCCCGTCGATCTCAACCAGCGAAGAAGAGTGCCCGAACCACGTTACGCGTAAACCAGACTGCGGGGGCGTTGCATAGATCCCAGCGTCGGTGCTGAACGGACCAAGCACCGTTTTAGGCGACCGCTCCGCTGCTCCAAAAAAGAACTTGGGCATTGTCTTGAGCATCACGGAGAAGCTGCCAAGACTGGTGGGGATTGGGTTAAGGAACTTGCGGCCATCTTTCTCAGCTGCGCGAAGGGGCATATCTATTCGACGAGGGATGGGGCATCGAGGATCCCGAATTAGCGATTTGTAAGTTAGAGGTTAGTTCAGCAGACTGTTCTTCAGGCGTCAGGATCAAGAGGAAGTTAGATCGCCCGGCAGCCTCCCGACTTCCAGCGCAGCCCTGTCCCATTTACCGCATTCTGCGGCTGCGTCGTATGTACTCTGCAGAAATTCAAGCAGGGCAACATCGGGATCTGCGGACTGGCGCATCGCCTCATACGGCAGCACGAATTCGCCAAAGCCAGAGTTATACGAAGCGTCCACTGGCGACACAAGGAACTTCGAATACCCCGCCGGCTCCGGATAGGCATAGCTGTAAAAGAAAGGCTCGATGCCTGGAGCTCCAGGCCAGAATCCGCAACTGCTCACCTCGTGCGAGTAGGCGTCGCGCGTCACGCGATCGGCCAGGCCGGGCATGCTTGGGTGTTCCGGCGCTGGGCGCCCCGAGAAGCGTGTGCAAGCCAAGTCAAGCGCTCCCCAAAAAAGGTGGACAGGGCTCACCTTGCCGGTAAATCGCGCGCGAAACACGGTGAATACCCGCGTGCATTGCAGCAGCACGCGCCAGAAGCGCTGCGCAAACTCGGCATCGTAGGACTGATGAATCTGATCCCGATCGAATCGGACAGGATCTGCGATTTCAACCGGCATAGGCCAAATGCGAACCGGCACGCCAAGGCCGTCGAGCGCGGCCATCACTTGCCGATAAAACTCTGCAACGCTCATCGGCTTGAGGCCAAATGCCCAGCGCCCGCCTTCACCGGTCTCGACGACCAGCTCGTGTTCAAGAAAATCAAAGTCGATCTGAACTGACTGCCTCCCATGCCACATCGGCATCGTTGTAAGTCCACGAGCCGTCGGATAAAGCGTCACGTTCCAGCAATGGTTGATTGGTGGTGTAAGCGCCAGCCGGATCTTGCCCACAATCTGCACCCAGAGCTGAAGCGTTGCGCAGGTGTCACCCCATGCGGCCTGGGGCAAAGCCGGCCAAACGTCATTCGGGTTGCCCGAATCTTCGTGCTTCGCAATCGCCATATAACCTCGCGGCTACATGATAACGCGGGCCCCAAACGCAAAAAAGCCATGCCGCATTGGCATGGCTTTTTTGCTGAATATAATTGCCGGCGATCACCTAAT
>PMXB01000267.1 GCA_003165935.1 Acidobacteriaceae bacterium
ATCCGGGTACGCTGCAGAAAACACCGGCTCCGCCGCGTATAGCTTGTCGATTGAAAACGCCGGCTGCCTTAGGCTGCGGATGACGCGAAGCGTCAAGGTCACCCACCCTCGCGAGCTCGGCTGAATTGCCTTGAGACGGTTGAATTGTTGGAACCTCGCTCGCACAGTTAGAGGATCGGCAGGGCTCCGCCCATGAACAACCTGAATCTGCGCATCCGCGGCTATTAGGTCCAGACGGATATTGCAGCCAGTCCAACCGGCTCTGCGGGCAGTGGGGGACAGTGGTTTCCGTTCCTCAACGACTTCCTTCGTTAGAAACAAATGGTGAATTGCCGTCAAGGCCTGGATTTGCCAACCATCATTCCGCTCAAGAAGCATGAGCGTCGGAACCGAACCGCTTTGAATCCTGGACATCAAAGCGCTGTAAGCGCCGTCGACAAGCCTCTTCGCTGGTCGTGAGCGGAAGGTCTTTAACTCATACCTCTCGTCGCACTGCTCGCAAACAAAGTCCGACGCCTTGGTATTAGCTGGCGTCTGCCGAAGGCAGTCGCTGTCGCAGGAGAGGCAGTACCCATTGCTCTGGAACCACCTCTCAGAGAGGACTCGCGAAACCTGGAGTTGGCTAGTATACCCGGCGGCAGCGGAAACATCACATTCGAGGAACATTTGGCTGGCTTTCAAAGGACAACCCGGAACTGAGTTTGGGCGTCGGCAAAGAATCCCTATTATCGGCGATGCACAACTTTACACCAAATCGGCGCGTCGCCCACACCCTGCAAATCAGAAATCGACGCACAACGGACCGCTAAATCAAGGCGGGAACAGGGAATGTGAGGGAAACAGATTCCAGCCCAGTCAACTAAACTACCCCCATGATGCCGCACGCCTTAGCGCTCGCCGTGGAAATCCTCACCACGGTTCTCGCCGTTGCCGGCATCGTCTACTTTCTCCAGGCCATGGTGGCCGCCCGCGTCTTCCTCGCCATCCGCCGCCGCAAACTGCCCGACTTTGCCCCAGCGGTCAGCATCCTCAAGTCGCTCAAGGGCCGCGATCCCGAGATGATCGACGCCTTTCGCAGCCACTGCCGCCAGAACTATCCCGGAGAATACGAGCTGCTCTTCGGCGTATCCTCGCCCGATGACCCGGCCGTCCAGGCGGTGCAGCATCTCCAGCTCGAGTTTCCCCATCACGCGATCCGCCTCATCGAATGTCCAGCTCGTCTTGGAGCCAATGGAAAGGTCAGCAACCTCATCCAGCTTGCCCGTCACGCGCGCTACCCTTATCTGCTCATCAACGACTCCGACATCACCGTCGGTCCCCACTACCTGCAACGCGTAATGGCCCACTTCGCCCCGCCTGCTTCCGACGCGCAAGCACCGGCGTCCGGAAAAGCGGAAGCTCCGGTCGGGATGGTCACCACGCTCTACCGCGGCCACGCGCACGGAACCCTCGGCTCACGCCTCGAGGCCCTCGGAATCGCCACTGACTTCCAGGCCGGTGTGCTGCTGTCGCGCATGCTCTCCGGCGGCCTGCGCTATGGACTCGGCTCCACGCTCGCCGTCAGCCGC
Organism: Acidobacteriaceae bacterium; assembly: GCA_003165935.1. Taxonomy (GTDB): domain Bacteria; phylum Acidobacteriota; class Terriglobia; order Terriglobales; family Acidobacteriaceae; genus Telmatobacter. The sequence goes on from PMXB01000267.1 coordinate 1,569, forward strand.
GAAGCGCTCGACAAGATCGGCGGCCTCGATCCGCTGGTTGACCACCTCGCCGACGACAACGAACTGGGCGCGCGCATTCACCGCGCCGGGTACCGCGTGGCGCTGGCTGGCGAGGTGGTCGAAACCAGCATCCCGGCTTACAATTGGCGCGGCTTCGTCGATCACCAGGTGCGCTGGGCGCGAACCGTGCGCGACGCCACCCCCTCGGGCTACGTCGGCCTGGTCTTCACCCATGGCTTTGCCTGGGCGCTGCTCAATGTAGTTGCCAGTGGCATCAGCCCGTTGAGTCTCTGGCTGCTCGGTTTAAGTTTCTTCCTTCGCCTTGCACTCGCCATGACGGTGGGCGCCCAGGTCCTCGCCGACCATCAGGTTCTGCCCCGGCTCTGGCTTCTGCCCTTCCGCGATCTGGTCTTCATGGGCATCTGGATTGCCGGTTTCGCCGGAGATACCATCGTCTGGCGCAATGAGCGTTTCCAACTCAAGAACGGCAAGCTCACCAGGATTACTGGACCCGCGTCGTGACCTTTGCTGCCCGATGGCGCGGCCAGAGCCGACAGTGCTATCGTGAGTCCCAAATGCCGTTTGTAACGACTACAGAATCCGGCGTGCCCATTCAGGGTCCGACTGCGACCCTCATCTACGACGACTGGTACCCCGCCCTGCGCACCGACTCGCTGCGCCCCGGCAAGCTGGCCACTGCCATGCTCCTCGACATTCCCCTGGTGCTGGGCCGCCGCACAGATGGCCGCGTCTTCGCCATGCGTGACAGTTGTCCGCATCGCGGCATTCCCCTCAGTTACGGCTGGTACGACGGCAATCGCGTCACCTGCCGCTATCACGGCTGGGAGTTTGAGCCGTGCAGTGGCCGATGCGAGCTGATCCCTTCGCTCACCACCCACGACCACCTCGACGCCACCCGCATCTTCGCCACAGCGTACCCCTGCGAAGAGCGCGACGGCCACGCATGGGTATTTATCCCCGGTCCCGGCTCTGGGCGAAAGACCGATGGCGCGGAACTCAGAACAGTCCCAGAGCTGGCCAAGTTCGGTCCCCGCTTTCGTTCCGCCTTCCTCACCGCCGACCTGCCCTGCAACGTAGATCACGGCATCATCGGCCTCATGGACCCTGCCCACGGACCCTTTGTCCACCAGGCCTGGTGGTGGCGCAGCCGCGCCAGTATCCGAGAGAAGACCAAGCGCTTCGAGCCCATTCCCGAAGGTTTTCGCATGAGCGCCCACGCGCCCAGCGGCAACTCCGCGCCTTACAAGCTGCTCGGCGTCTACGGCCAGCCCATCGAAACAACCATCGACTTCACGCTGCCCAATCGCCGCACTGAGGTCATTCGCTGCGGCGAAAAGTGGTTCTCCTCGCTCACCACCGTCACGCCCGTCACCAGCTCAACCTGCCGCATCGACGTAATCGCCGCGTGGAATGTCTTCTACCGCGTCCCGTTCGTCACGCCTGTCGCCAAGTTCTTCGGCGCACGATTCGTCCGTCAGGATCAGGTCACTATGATCCAGCAAGCCGACGGCCTGCGCCACAATCCAAGCCTCATGCTCATCGATGACGCCGACAAACCCGCCAAATGGTACTTCGCGCTCAAGCAGGCCCGACTCGACTCCGCCGACGGCGCAGCCACAAAGCACCCCATCGACGGCCCAGTCGAGCTGCACTGGCGCAGCTAGCCGCACGCCCGCCCTATTCCCTAGTCCCTGGTCCCTGTCCTCTCCACCGTCAGCACCGTAATGTCGTCTTCCTGCCCAAACTGCTGAGCCGTTGCCGCCATCTTCTCGGCCGACTCCTGGCTGATGCCGCAGGTTCGCTCAAACCCGAAAAGCTCCCTGCTTGCATTCTTGGCTTCGAGCACGCCGTCGGAGATCAGCGTCAGCGTCTCTCCGGCCTCCAAAGTGAACTCGGACTCTCCATACGTCACGTCCGAAGCAATACCCAGTGGCAAGCCCGCATCCACCACAATCTCCTCTCCATTTCGGTACGGAGCCGGATGCCCTGCGTTCGCGATCACCACCCGCCCGCTCAGCGAAACTCGCAGGCAGACACAGGTAATGAAACCCCCATCGGGCTCCTGCGCAAGCTGCCGATTGAGGCGTGTCAGCA
>PMXB01000408.1 GCA_003165935.1 Acidobacteriaceae bacterium
GGCGGCAAGGTAGATGAGAATCTCTCGCCGGCGGGGTTCGGCCACAGCGTTGAAAGCGTCGGAGGTGGTGGTTGCTCTAGCCATGGGAAGACATTACATTCCCATATAGGAATATGTCAAGAGGTTTTTTAAAGTTTCCCTGGGGATTCTTTCGCGTTCGAGGTGGGATAGGTCGTGAATTTCTTCCGCTTTGGCAAACTTGGCCAATCGGATTAGAATCTGGTTCAGAGGTGCCGCGATGCCAACACGGAACGTTAATCTCCCCGACAAACTGGATCAGTTCATTACCGCCAAGGTTGCCTCTGGAGATTTCGCCAATGCCAGCGAGGTGATGCGATCGGCATTGCGCCTGATGGAGCGAGACGAGCGGGAATACGAGGAGAAGATGATGGCGCTGAGGGCGGCAATTGCCGAGGGGGATGCGAGTCCCGATGCTGAGGGCGACGTCTTCGCAGAAATACGTGAAGAATTCGGGCTGCCGCAAAGAACGGTCAATGCGTGAAGGGGTTCGTCATCTCGGCCCATGCGCGCAAGGATATTGTAGAGATCACCGTCTACACAAAGAGAATATGGGGTTTGCCGCAGGCGGACCGCTACTTGAGCCAACTTGAGGAAGGATTCGACCTGCTGGCACAGAACTCTTCAATCGGTAGACCCTGCATGACAACAGATCCAGAATTGTTCCGATTCGAAGTTGGAAAGCATGTAGTGTTCTTTCGAGTCAGGCGTGCAGGGATCCGCATCGTTCGAATTCTCCACCAGCAGATGATCCCGCTGAAAACGCATTTCGAATCCTGAGTGCCGCCTGTCGGATCTCCGCCTGACGGACGATCCTCATCGCTCTCCGCGGGTTCTCCACATCTCCACAAAAGCGAGGCGATATACACCGCGTTTCCGGCTTGAATGGGAACCCGGCCAGGACTACGCTTGAGTTGGAGCCCTGGAATGAGCCACGGAACAGCGGCGGGCTTTTTTGCACAGGATTCAGGGCAGAACCATCTGAGTTATCCCCGCACTGGGCCTGGGTGTTTTGAGGTTTCCACACGCAAATCCTTGTGTTTAGAAGGCGTGTGCAGCAAATGCACGCCAAATACAAGATATTGTGGTTTTGTGTTGACACGCACCACAGACAGCGCTATTTTTTCATCTGCGGCTGTAAACAGACAGTAACGTAATCCGGAGTGAAGCGCCTCCGGGCTGGGGTCGAAACAGCCGAAGTCACGGTAGTCCGAGCAACCTTTTCCCGGTCTTTGCGACAGATTGTGTATGCCCTCCTGCTGGCTGTTCCCAAGCCGGTTGTGGCTAGTTTTCACCGATTTTTGCCGATTTTGAGAGGAACCCATGAACGAGGCTTATCTGCACACATCCACAACCGAAGCGACCTCTGCCAACGCGCAGAAGGGGCTCACCTTTACCCGCCGGTTTTCGCGCGACGGCGTATCACCTTATGACGAAGTGCAGTGGGAGAAGCGAACCGCCTCAATCACCGACACCAAGGGGAACTCGATCTTTGAGCAGAAGGACGTAGAAGTGCCGGTGGACTGGTCGATGACGGCTACCAATATTGTGGCGTCGAAGTACCTGCACGGACAGACGGGCACCCCCGAGCGCGAGACCGGCGTTCGGCAACTGGTAGGTCGTGTGGCTGAGACCATCCGCGACTGGGGCGTGACGGGCGGCTACTTTGCCAGCCAGGCGGACGCTGAGGTCTTCCACGACGAGCTGACCCTGATGCTGCTGACGCAGCGCGTGGCGTTCAATTCGCCGGTGTGGTTCAACGTGGGCTGCGACAGGCTGGAGCCGGATGCGGGCGGGCAGAACTGGCACTGGGACCCGTCAACGGGCGGCGTGCGCTACTCGGCGACCGGCTACAAGAACCCGCAGTGCTCGGCGTGCTTCATCAACTCGGTTGAGGACTCGCTGGAGTCGATCCTGACGCTGGCCAAGACCGAGGGCATGCTGTTCAAGTGGGGCTCGGGCACAGGCACCAACCTTTCGACCATCCGCGGATCGAAGGAGACGCTCTCGGGCGGCGGCGAGGCGAGCGGCCCGCTGAGCTTCATGCGCGGCTTCGATGCGTTCGCCGGCGTGATCAAGTCGGGCGGCAAGACGCGTCGTGCCGCAAAGATGGTGATCCTGAACGTGGAACATCCGGACATCATGGATTTCATCGACTGCAAGGCCAAGGAAGAGGCCAAGGCCTTCTCGTTGATCAAGGCCGGGTACGACGGCTCGGGGCCGGACTCGGAGGCATACAGCTCCATTTTTTTCCAGAATGCCAATAACTCCGTTCGCGTGAGCGACGAGTTCATGCACGCCTACGAGCAGGATGGCGAATTCACGACGCGCACGGTGAAGAGCCACGAGCCGGTAGCTACTTACAAGGCCCGCGACATTATGAAGAAGATTGCCGAGGCGACGTGGCTGTGCGGCGACCCTGGCATGCAGTTCGACACCACCATCAACCGCTGGCACACGAGCAAGAACACGGCGCGCATCAACGCGTCGAATCCGTGCTCGGAGTACATGTTCCTGGACAACTCGGCGTGCAACCTGGCGAGCTTCAACCTGATGAAGTTCCTGAACTCGGCCGGCGTGTTTGATATTTCCGCCTACCGTCACGCGATCTCGGTGGTGATCACGGCCATGGAGATTCTGGTGGACAACTCCGGCTACCCGACCGAGGCCATTGCGCAGAACTCGCACGACTATCGCCCACTCGGACTCGGCTACGCCAATCTTGGCGCGCTGCTGATGGCTCTGGGCCTGCCGTATGACTCGACAGCCGGCCGCGATTTGGCCGCAGCGCTTACCGCGATTATGTGCGGACAGGCTTATCTTCAGTCGGCGGTGGTTGCCGCGAACTGCCCACCGATCGCTTCGGCCACTCCGCTTACTGCTTCAGTCGAGCGGCAGGGCGGAGCGTGCCCCGGTTTCTATGTGAACCGCGAGCCGTTTCTTGACGTTATTCGCATGCACCGCGCCGAGGTGAACAAGATTGGCAAGTCGCGCACGGCGAATGAGCCCTTTGTGGTTCCGCAGCTTGACGCGCTGATCGACGCGAGCCGCGAGTGCTGGGACACCGCGCTGATCTTTGGCGAGCGCTTCGGCTATCGCAACTCGCAGACGACTGTGCTTGCGCCCACCGGCACCATCGGGTTCATGATGGATTGCGACACGACCGGCATTGAGCCGGATCTTGCGCTGGTGAAGTACAAGAAGCTGGTTGGCGGCGGCATGATCAAGATCGTCAATCAGACCGTTCCCGCAGCGTTGTTCAAGCTCGGCTACGACGACGACCAGGTGAACGCGATCGTCAGCTATATTGACGCGACGGGCACCATTGAAGGCGCACCCGGCATCAAGCCCGAGCATCTGGCGGTTTTCGATTGCAGCTTCAAGCCGTCCAAGGGCACGCGTTCGATTCAATATATGGGCCACATCAAGATGATGGCGGCGACACAGCCATTTCTCTCCGGCGCAATCTCGAAGACCGTGAACCTGCCACACGAGGCGAGCGTTGACGACGTGGCCGAGGCCTACGCGGAGAGCTGGCGGCAGGGCATCAAGGCCGTCGCCATCTATCGCGATGGTTCCAAAGGCACGCAGCCGCTGAACACCAGCATGGATACGAAGAAGGAGCCTTCAGCGCTGGATGCCGTGGGAACGCGTGTGCTGGCGAGCCTTGCCGCTCATCAACCCGCAGCGGAGGCCGATCTGAAGTCGCTCGAAGCAAAGATCGGCGAGAAGCTGGAGGTTACGGCAAAGCAGGTGATCGCCGCAGCCGAAGCCTTCCAGAAGAATCTCGAAGAGATCGCCAAGGCGGCCGCTGTTCCGGTGTTGTCTGCCACGGCGGGCGTGCCTGCCGCGCTGCCCAGAGAAGCGCAGGACCCGAATGGTCCTCCACGGGCTGTACGGCACAGGCTACAGGATGAGCGCGCGTCCATCACGCACAAGTTCTCCATCGCGGGACACGAAGGATATGTGACTGTGGGTCTCTATCCGAACGGCCAGCCGGGCGAGATCTTTATCAAGATGGCGAAGGAAGGCTCGACCGTTTCCGGCCTGATGGATGCGTTTGGCGTTTCGGTCTCAATGGCGCTGCAGCACGGCGTTCCGCTCAAGGTGCTGTGCGAGAAGTTCGCGCACACGCGCTTCGAGCCCTCGGGCTGGACGGGCAACGAGCAGATTGGTTACGCGAAGAGCCTTATGGATTACATCTTCCGCTGGATCAACCTGCGCTTCCTTTCGGGTACGCAGCTCAGCCTGTTCGAAGGGTTCGCGTCGAAGGCTCCGCAGCTTCCGGCCGCGCCTACCATGTCGCAGACGATTGAGTCGGAAGAGGACGACGAGGTCACCTCGCAGGCTCATCTGGCGCGGCTCGCCGAAGAGGTTGCCAAGCGGCTCAATCAGGTGAGCGGTCAGACAGGCGGCGGTCAGCAGGCCAAGCCCGCAGGCGGAGGCATTGCGCCCGAGCCTCAAGCCTACGGATCGCCAAAGGGCCAGCCGATGCCGGACTTGAAGGATCGCGGCATCTACCATGCTTCGGATGCAATGCGCGGCATGTACGAGATGGGCGATGCGCCAAGCTGCTCCACCTGCGGGGCCATCATGGTCCGCAACGGAAGTTGCTACCGCTGCATGAGCTGCGG
>PMXB01000013.1 GCA_003165935.1 Acidobacteriaceae bacterium
CTTCAGCACCCTAATCGAACCCTCGAAAACTGCAAAAGTCAGAGGTCAACGCCGAGCGGTACGGCGATTCGATTTTTCCTTTCAGGTGCCCAAGAGCCGATACAGAAGCAATGGAAATCCAAGCACTGTCAGGATCCTCACCGGACATGTCTCAAATGGGCTGTTGAACATCGATCTGAGGCGGCCTGGGGCGACAACCTTTTGAAACGGTCAAATCCCTTCAATATCCGCCATTGTTGTTCGGAAAGCCTTCGCCAATCATGCCTTCTATTTCGCTGAAAATGAATGGCAAGTTTGCGCGAAAAGTGCCGTTCCAAAACCTAGGCGTTGTGAAACATCCCACCGTCAGTCCAAACAAGGCGGCCAAAAACCCAGAACCGGAGAGAGAGAAGCACCTGCGGTTCAAAACCTGCATTGGGCTGTTGTGGTCAACTGACCATCGATCTGCTGACCGTCGCCGGAGCGAGGGTACTAGACTGGTTGAGGGGATTCCAGGATGAAAATGACGTCGGTAGCGACGACCGGAATAATTGCAGCGCTCGCATTCCTCATGATGCAGTTACCGTCTCGCGCGGGATCGCAGTCCGCACCGCCGTTGGCGGCAACCACGATTCCCACAGCCCAACTGATGCAGCCGGAAGAATTGAAGTTGCTGCTGAACGGCGCCGCCGCAAACCGGCCGCTGATCCTGCAGGTGGGCTCGCGCATCATGTATGACCAGTCTCATATTCCCGGTTCGGAGTTTGCAGGGCCGGGCTCACGCGACGAGGGGCTGAGCCTACTTCGTGGTCGGGTGAAGACGCTCACAAGGGGCGGCTTCATCGTGCTCTATTGCGGTTGCTGCCCCTGGAACCGGTGCCCGAATGTGGGAGGCGCGTATAGGACTCTTCACGACATGGGATTCACCAATGTGAAGGTTCTCTACATTGCCGATAACTTCGGAACCGATTGGGCCAACAAGGGATATCCGGTTGCGCATTGAGAGCTGGGGGGGAAGGCATTTCCTTGCGCTACGGTGCGGGATCGCCGCTTTGCTTCTCTCCGCAGCGATTGGCGCGAATGGGCAGACCGGCGGCACGCAATCGCTGTTGAATCACACGGCTCCGGAGTTTGTGCGGCGCGATCTCGCCGGCCGGAGCATGAGTCTTGCCCGGCTGAAGGGCAAGATTGTGTTGCTCAATTTCTGGGCTACATGGTGTGCGCCCTGCCAGATTGAGATGCCGATGTTTGCCTGTTGGCAAAGGCATTACGGGCCACAGGGACTGGCGGTAGTGGGTATCTCGATGGACGACGACGTCGCGCCCGTGCGCACGGTGATGAGAAAGCTCCGCATCGATTACCCCGTTGCCATGGGGGATGCGGCGCTGGGCCGACGCTACGGAGACGTGCTGGCCTTACCGTCCACGTTGCTCATCGATCGAAACGGTATCGTACGTGCGGAGTTCGAGGGCGAAGCCGATCTCAGCAAGATCGAAGCTGCGCTGAAGAATCTCCTCGCTGGTCGCTGAACCGTGCAATCTGCATTGCTATGCTCTTCTGCGATCATCCGTTGAACGGAGTGGGGTTCCTTCGGTGATTCGGTTCCGAGTTTCCCGATACTTTTTCGGACATTCGCCTCTGGGCAGAGTAGTTGAACCGCTTGCTGCCGATCCCACAACTTTCCTGCGCAACTGCCAGTTGGCAAACTTGCACGCCTATCTCCAAACTTTCCCCATTTCCTAACCTCGGACGCGTTACCGGAACAGGCGTGGTGTCGGCTTCAAGAAATTGAGTGCCGCGATTCGTAACGGATTGCCTGCTTCGTGGCTTTCATCCTCCGAAAGCACGATCCGAGGAAATCTGACCCAATGAGTTCACGCCCATATCGATTTCTGATCCTTCTACTCCTGTTTTTGATGTGGAGGTCAGTCGCCGCTGCGCAAGGGCCTCTCACTCTGCGTCAGGCATTGGATCGGGCGCTGCGCCAAAGCCCCGAGTCCGCCATTGCGAATGCGGATCAAGCGGATGCCAAGTCTGCGGCCGGACTGGCTCGGACAGGACTGCTGCCGCAACTTGGCTTTACTGAGGACATCTCGCGCGGGAATGATCCGGTGTATGCGTTTGGCACACGACTGCGGCAACGGCAGTTTACCCAGGCCGACTTCGCGCTAAATGCTCTGAACTTGCCTCAACCCATCGGCAACTTCTCGACCCGCTTCTCAGGCCAGTGGATGGCGTTCGACTCCTTGAAGACGCAGAAGGAGATTCATCGCGCTGACCTGCTCAAGGAGAGTGCGTCTGCGAGTGCTTTGGCAGTGGATCAGCAGATCGTGTTCCGCGTAGTGGCGGCTTACCAGCAGGTGCTTTACGCACAGCGGGAGATCGACGTCGCCCAGTACGACCGGGAGACAGCGGCGGCGTTATTGTCGTCGGTGGATGACCATGTGAAGGCTGGGCTTGCGGTGGAGTCAGACCGGATGTCTGCCGCGGTGAACAAGGCTGCTCGTGATGGGGAACTGATTGCCGCGCAGGGGGATCTGGAACTGGCGTGGGCTGCGCTGCGTGAAGCAATGGGCGCGCCCGACTTGAAGCCAAGCGAGCTAAGGCCGATTGAGCCGCATTTGTTTCCGCAAGGCTCATTGGAGGAGGAGATAGCGATCGCCGTTAAGACACGGCCTGATTTGACCGCGCTTGGAAAGGCACAATCGGCACAGGGTTCCGCTGTGGGAGCGGCAAAGTCGGAGTTTGGCCCGCGTGTGAGCGTCTATGGGAACTGGGAAGAAGATCGCACATCAATTGGCGGCTCCGGAGGAAACAACTGGGTAGCCGGGGTCCAGATCAGCATGGACATTTTGCCGCTGGGCAAGCGCGCCCAACTGGCGCGCGAAAGCGCACTGAAGCAGAAGGTTGACGCGCAGGCTTCGAGCACACAGCAGCACCTGCGGCTCGAAGTGAGCCAGGCACACATCCATCGCCAGACAGCCGCAGCGCAATTGAATGTAGCCAAGGCCGCTCTAGAGCAATCGGCTGAGAGCCTGCGCATTCTGCGGAATCGTTACGGCGCGGGGCTGGCGACGATCACCGACTTGTTGCGCGCCGAAGATGCAGACCGTCAGAGCCAAACCGATTACTGGCATGCCGTCTACGGGAACGCCATGGCCTACAGCGAACTGTTATTTGCAACCGGGACTTTGACTCCCGATGCCGCGGAGGTTTTGCAATGAAGATTCTCTATTGGGCGGGTTCGATGGCCGTTGCTGCTGTGATAATGGCGGGCTGCCATAGCAATGAACCACCCGCTTTTGCGGGCGCAGAGCAGACAGTTCAGGCGCGGGTTGTTGAAAGCAAACAGCAGCAGGTGACTCAGGTTCTGAGGTCAACCGGTACAGTGCATGCGCGGGAGAGCGCGGTGATATCGGCGCAAGTGATGGGTCGGATTCAGCAGGTGCTGGTGCGTGAGGGCGACAGCGTGCGTGCCGGACAAACCCTGGTGGTGCTAGATGACGCGACCTGGCACGCACAGGTGGAACAGGCACAGGCGGGAGTGAAGGCCGCACAAAACGCCCAAGCCGCCGCGCAATCTAATGCCGCTCTCGCCAACAGCACACTAGACCGGTACAAACAGCTCGAGGCGCAGAAGAGCGTAAGTCCGCAGGAGATGGACGAGGTGTCGAGGCGTGCCGAATCGGCAGCCGCGAACCTGGACGCGATGCGCGCTCAAACCGACGCAGCGAAGGCTGAGGAGAACGCAGCGCGCACGACGATGAACTATGCGCACCTGGTTGCGCCCTCCGCGGGCGTCATTTCGGCTCGCATGGCGGATCCGGGAACAATGGCAACGCCAGGTATGCCGCTGCTGCAAGTGGACCAGGCTGGTGCGCTGCAACTGCAGGCTCAAGTGGATGAGTCATCGATTGCCGCCATTCGCAAAGGGATGAAGGTGCAGGTAGAGATCAGTGGAGTTGCGAAATCGGGCACCGTTGGTGAGATTGTTCCGGTTGCCGATGCCTCCAGTCACAGCTTTATGGTGAAGATTGACCTGCCTTCGTCGAGCCAGACGCGAGCGGGCATGTATGGGACCGCGGAGATTCCGAACGGAGTTCGCAGCGCGATTCTCATTCCAAGAACTGCTCTCGTCCAACGGGGATCGCTGATGTGCGTGTATGCGATCAATGGCCATGGAGTGGCGCAAATGCGGTCCGTAACGCTGGGCGCGCTGCAAGGTGATTTTGTGGAAGTACTCTCGGGCGTATCGGCCGGAGAGAAGCTTGTGGACGCGCCTTCAGATCGCAATCTTGCCGGCAAGCGCATCGAGGCACAGCAATGACACAGGACCTTGGAATTGCCGGTCGGCTGGCCCAATCATTCCTTAACTCCAAATTGACGCCGCTCTTCATTGCCGCTTCGCTGGGCATTGGAATCTTTGCGGTGGCCATCATCCCCCGCGAAGAAGAGCCGCAGATCCTCGTCCCGATGCTGGACATCACGACGGCGATGCCGGGAGCGTCGCCCGCCGAAGTCGAAGAGCGCGTGACACTGCCAATCGAAACGCTGGTACATCAGATCTCCGGCGTCGAATATGTCTACTCGACCTCGGCACCGGGGCAGAGCCTAGTGATTGTGCGGTTTCTAGTGGGCACGCCGCAGGAAGACGCGCTGATCAAGGTGTACAGCAAGCTCTACTCCAACTTTGATCGTATGCCGCCTGGAGTTTCGCAGCCGATCATCAAGGCCCGTTCGATCGACGATGTGCCGATTCTGGCGATGACTCTGTGGGGCGAGCACTACGACGGCTATCAACTGCGGGCGTTGGCCGCGGAGATGCAACACAACATCGAGCAGATCTCCGACGTATCTGAGACGGCGATCATCGGCGGCCTTCCACGGACCATGCGGGTTGTGCTGAGTACGGAGAAGCTCAACGCCTACGGCCTGTCGCCAATGGCCATTGTGGGACATCTGCAGGCCGCGAATGCGAGCGTGCAGGCGGGAAGCTTCTCTGAAGGCAATCAGGAGGTCCGGGTTGATGTGGGGAATCTGTTTACACGGCGCGAGGACCTTGAGGCCGTGGTTGTGGGCGTGGCTCACGGGCACGTGGTGTACCTGCGGGATGTTGCCGACAAGATTGTCGATGGCGCGGCTGAGCCAGCCGACTACGTGTTCTACGGTACAACGAAGACAAGCCCGGGCGGCGCGCAGCAGTATCCGGCTGTGACGATTACGGTGGCAAAGCGCAAGGGCACGAACGCAACCGATATCTCCAATGCTGTGCTCAAGCGCGTGCATGAGATGCAGGGCCTAACCATCCCAAACGACGTGACCGTGACGACTACGCGCAACTACGGAGAAACTGCGAAGGCCAAGTCAGACGAACTGCTGGAACATCTGCTGCTGGCCACGCTGTCAGTGACACTGCTGGTTGCACTGTTCCTGGGCTGGCGCGAGTCGGGGGTTGTGCTGCTGGCCATTCCTGTGACTCTGGCGCTCACCATGTCAGTGTTTTATTTTCTGGGCTACACCATCAACCGGGTCACATTGTTCGCTCTGATTTTTTCCATTGGCATTCTCGTGGATGACGCCATCGTCGTGGTTGAGAACATGGTACGGCACTTCCGGCTGCCCGAGAATCACGGCCGTCCAATGAGCGAGATTGCGGTCGAGGCTGTCGCCGAGGTGGGCAACCCAACAATTCTGGCCACATTTGCCGTGATCGCGGCGGTTTTGCCGATGGCGTTTGTGCGCGGACTAATGGGACCCTACATGCGGCCGATTCCCGTGGGCGCGTCCGCCGCAATGCTCTTTTCGCTCATGGTCGCGTTTGTTGTGTCGCCGTGGGCCGCGCTGCGGCTTGTTGGACGTCATCTTGAAGGGGCCAAGGTGCTGGAGCCGGAAACCGAGAACTGGCGCACCAGAACCTATCGCCGCATCATGACTCCGCTCATCCATTCAGCGCGCAATCGTGTGCTGTTCTTCATCGGAGTGCTTGTCCTGTTTCTCATTTCGGTAGCGCTGGTGCCGCTCGGACTGGTGAAGGTCAAGATGCTGCCGTTTGATAACAAGAGCGAGCTGCAGGTGGTAATCAACATGCCTGACGGCACGCCTTTGGAACAGACTGCGCGCGTAGCACAGGCGCTGGGTGAAGAGCTGGCGCGGCAGCCGGACGTGCTGAACTATCAGGCCTATACGGGAACGTCGGGGCCATACAACTTCAACGGTCTTGTACGCCACTACTACATGCGCCGCAAGTCGAACCAGGCCGACATTCAAGTGAACCTGCTGCCTGCCGGCCAGCGCAGCCAGCAGAGCCATGCCATTGCCAAGCGACTTCGGCCGCTGCTTGACTCGGTCGGCAGCGCTTACGGCGCGCGCATTCAGGTGAGCGAGGTTCCGCCGGGACCGCCGGTTGTTCAGACGCTGGTGGCTGAAGTGTACGGACCAGACCCAGCGGGGCAGACTCAGGTGGCCCAGCAGATTAAGGAGATCTTTCAGCACACCGCGGGAGTGGTTGATACGGACTGGTACGTGGAAGATCCGGAGCCGAGACTGGTGATACGCGTGGACGAAGTAAAGGCTGCGCAGCATGGCATCGCCGTCACTGATGTTACCCATGCGCTGGCGCTTGCCTCGTCGGGAGCGGAGGTTGGCTTGATTCATGATGGGGCCTCGCGTGAGCCGGTCCCGGCGATAGTCGAATTTGACCGAGCGGATCGCTCTTCGGAGCAGGGACTGGAGAACATTCATCTGCCGGGCGCGGATGGGGGTATGGTGTCGCTGCGTGAGCTTGTGACCGTTGAGCACCAGACCATCGAGCCCAGCATCTATCACAAGAATCTCCGCCGCGTGGTCTACGTCACTGGAGATGTTGCGGGCGTGGTGGAAAGCCCGGTCTACGCAATTCTTCAGATGAACAAAGATCTCGATAAGCTCAAACTTCCAGCCGGATACACGCTCGCGCGCTACAACTCATCGATGCCGGAGTCGACCGACCACTACTCAATGAAGTGGGACGGCGAGTGGCACATCACGATCGAGGTCTTCCGCGATATGGGGCTGGCCTTTGCTGCTGTCCTGGTGCTCATCTACGTGCTTGTTGTGGGTTGGTTCCGTTCATTCGTCGTTCCGTTGATCATCATGGCCCCTATCCCGCTCACCCTCGTGGGCATCATGCCCGCACACGCAATGATGGGCGCGTTCTTCACGGCGACTTCGATGATCGGATTCATTGCAGGCGCGGGCATCATCGTGCGCAACTCGATCATCCTGGTCGATTTCATTGAGCTGCGCATTCGGCAGGGGATGCCGCTATCGGAGGCCGTGATCGATGCGGGCGCGACCCGCTTCAGACCGATGCTGCTGACAGCGGCCGCGGTCGTAGTTGGGGCCAGCGTGATCCTTAGCGATCCCATCTTTCAGGGACTGGCCATTTCGCTTATCGCAGGGGCTGTCGCGTCGACGTTCCTGTCGTGGCCGACCATTCCTGTGCTCTATTACATGCTCAACTCGCGAGGCAAGCAAAAACCCGAAGCAGATTCCCAACAAGGAGATTCCCTATGACAGTCGAACGCGGTGTGCGTCTTATGGCAGGCTTGATGGCGCTTTTGTCGCTCGTTCTTGCGCATTTCTTTTCTGCCTACTGGCTTTGGCTCACGGCGTTCGTCGGCGTGAACTTGCTGCAATCGGCATTCACCAACTGGTGCCCGGCCATGAATGTGCTGCGCGCCATGGGATTGAAGGATGCTGCCTGCGATGCCGGACGGTAAAGCTGCTATGCGAACGCATCGCCAACCGGGACACGCAAGTGCCGCTCAACTGAAGGACCAGATCTACCGTCAGATGTTCCGCCTGGAAGAGGGCCGCCCAGGCGCAGACATGGGTTTGGCACTCGCGTTGTTGCGTGCATGGATGGCTACCGGCTCTCGGGCCGAGAGCGCCGGAGGTTTTGAGTGGCTGAAGAAGGTATCGCCAATCTGCGTTGAGATGATTGAAGCGTCGGTGAGCGCGAATGCACCTGCGTTTCGGTCCGCTGAATGAGGCAAATACATAAGGTTGAGGGCACGCGAGGAGCACGCTTCGGAATCCTATAATGAGATTGCTCCATGAAAGCACGTGATGCGACCTGAACTGATCCGAGCCACTGACCTGCTGCAACGCAACACTCCGGAAGCCATCGAGGAAGCGATCGGATTGCTCCAGAACACGGTCTATTCCTTCAGCATGAAGGTCTGCGGTCACCCTGAAGATGCGGAAGACACCATGCAGGAGGTGCTGTCGCGTTCCATCCGGCATCTTTCCAAGATTCAGACCCCGCAACAAATGTCGGTGTGGCTTTACACCGTGACAAGAAACCGCTGCTGGCGGATGCGCCGCAAGCCTGCCCACGCCCCGGCGCATTTGCTGTCACTGGACGAACTGATGCCGGACGGCGAAGAACTGGGTAGGCTGCTCGCAGATGCGGCTGAAGGCCCGGAAAGCAGTGCTCTAGCCGGTGAGCGGCACCAGATGCTGCACCAGGCGATCCTTCGCATCCCGGCGCCGTTGCGCACCGTCCTGGTGCTTCACGATATGGAAGAACTGACTACGGATGAGGTTGCGCAGGTTCTATCCCTTCAGGAGGGAACGGTACGGGTTCGGCTTCATCGGGCGCGGCTCAGCGTTCGCAAGGAGATGAGCCAACTGCTCAGTGGAATCGAAGATCAACCAAAGAAGACGGCGCGCCCCCGCAAGGGAGCGAAAGCAGGGCAAGGCAAGATTACGCCCAGGCCGCCTGAGTGCCGTGACCTCTTTGCCAACCTTTCGGAGTACTTAGACGGCAGGGTCGAGCCGGTGAGCTGCGAACAAATGCGCGTGCACATCGAGGCGTGCCCCTCCTGTGTGGCGTTCCTCCGCGACCTGCGCGGGGCTATTGACCGGTGCCGCTCGCTGGAGATTCCCTGCGATGCCGCGGTTGCACCAAGGTTGCAGGCCATCCTCACCAGGGAATACCTGCGCATGCTGGCGATTCCTGCGGGCAAGAAAAACTCTGTTGCGGTGTAACGCGCGCCCGCTATCGTGTCTTTCTTCCTGTGAAAGGGGAGATTCGCGATGGAAGTCAGAATCAAGCATCTTGATCGGGTAAAGTTCTCCATTCAGTCCGGCACTCATACAATCCTTTGCGATCAGCCTGCTGAAAATGGCGGGGATGACACAGGCATGACTCCGCCGGAGCTGCTGCTGGCCTCGCTGGGGTCGTGTGCGGCATTCTATGCGGCGCAGTATTTGACGACCCGCCACATCGCCGAAACAGGCGTCGAGGTCACGGTGAATGCGGAGAAACTGAAGCAGCCCGCCCGCATTGGGAACTTTCGAGTCCAGGTTATGTGCCCAGTGTCTCTCACTGAAGACCAGTCCGAGGGTCTCATGCGCTGCGTGCACCACTGCCTTGTGCACAACACATTGCTGAGGCCGCCATCAATCGAAATTCAGCTGACAACGAACGAACAGGTTGGCGCCCACGCGTAGCGTGTCTGCCGAGTGTGGAGATTATCCCTCCGCAATCCATCTGATCGAACACATAGACAATGAGGGCCTCCAGGCGACGTGTCAAAGAACATCTTCTTCATTGGTTTGATAATTGCCGCGAGCGGTCTCATTTCTCCTCCAATCGCCCTGGCCTGTGGGCTCGTCTTTGGCTTCTCTTTCGCTCATCCTTTCCACTTCGAATCAAAGCAACTCTCCAAATTCCTTCTCCAGGCGTCCGTCGTCGGGCTTGGATTTGGGATGGATCTGCACCAGGTTCTGCATGCGGGCCGGTCCGGCTTCCTCTATACCGCAGCGAGCATCAGTATCGCCTTGTTATTGGGTTGGGGTCTGGGACGACTCATGGGTGTCGGACAGCGGATCTCCTTCCTAATCTCTACAGGCACCGCGGTCTGCGGCGGCAGCGCCATCGCAGCCATCGCCCCCATTACCAACGCAACGGAGGAAGAGATCGGCGTGTCGCTCGGCGCCGTTTTCGTATTGAATTCAGTGGCGTTGCTCATCTTCCCGGCGATTGGCGCGTATCTGCACATGACGCAGACGCAGTTCGGCCTGTGGTCGGCGCTCGCCATTCACGACACCAGCTCCGTCGTGGGGGCGACGGCAAAGTTCGGCGCCGTCGCTTTGGCTGTGGGCACAACTGTCAAACTGGCGCGCGCTTTGTGGATCGTGCCCTTGTCCTTCGGGACCGCAATGGCAAGAGGGAGCAAGGCGCGCATCCACTGGCCGTGGTTCATCTTGTTCTTTTGCCTCGCGGCTGTCGCCAACACCTACCTACCTGCCTTTCAGCCGGCTTATCCGATACTCAAGCACCTTGGCATCATCGGCTTGACGGTGACGCTCTACCTGATTGGAACCGGCCTCTCCATAAGAACTCTCCGCGAAGTGGGCGTTCGACCGCTTCTTCAGGGAATCAGTCTTTGGGTAATCGTCGCGGCGGGATCGCTTGCGCTCACTATTGACGGCTGGATTCACTTGTGATCCCGGAAAAGGGAGGTTATTGTGGTACACCAATCTGGTTCGGCTCTTCATCCCGTAGCTTTTGTCGCAGTGCTATCTGTTCGTCGCTTAGGCGCGCGTCATAGATGGAACGGTGCTCAATTGAGCGGGAGATCAATGTCGAGATTCCGGCAACCAAGATAAGCGGCAAAATGAACGACCGGTCCCTGCCGGTAAGCTCCATCAGCAGCACCACGGATGACACCGGCCCCTGGGTAGTCGCGGCCAGGACCGCGCCCGCGCCAAGCAGCGCAAAAAATCCAATCGGCGTGCCCGGCCAGAACGCGCTCCAGGCGTGGCCCAACGCAGCGCCCAGCAAAGCGCCGAATGTGAGTGAAGGTGTAAACAGGCCCCCAGGCACGCCGCTGCGTATGCAAGTGATGGTGGCAAGTGGCTTCAAGAACAGAAGCGCCAACCCAAGGCGCAATCCAACCTGATCCGTGAAAAGCAACTGCGAAAGGTCTTTCCCATTGCCGAGTATCTCCGGGAACCACACTGACACCACACCTGCAAGCCCGAGGGCGACCGCCGGGGCTATGAATCGCTGCCACCCGCGGGGTTTGTGCTGGTCGGCCCAGCGAACGAGTCGCACATAGAGGATGGCCCCGAAAGCAAAGATGGGAGCGACCACGATGACCCACAGGATTACTGAAGCCGAAAGAGTAAACGATGGAATAACGTAGGTGGGCGCGTCAGGGAGTGCCAACCAGGAAACACCGGTAGCGATCAGGGAGGCGAAGAGCGCCGGCAGAACAAAGCGCAAAGCCAGTTTCCCGCGCATCACTTCAATCGCGAAGAGTGCGCCACCGAGTGGAACGCCATAGGCCGCTGCCATGCCAGCTCCAGCGCCACAAGCCACAAGCAGGCGTCGTTGCTCGTCGGAAAGAGTTTCGGCATCCGCGCAAAGGTTGGCGAAAACAGCGCCCGCCTGTTTGGGCGCACCTTCGCGGCCCATGGATGCCCCCATGCCTACCGCAAAGATTGACAACAATGCGCTGCCTAGAGTCCGCAGTACCGGCATGCGCCCGGCATGAAACCAGATCGCCTCGGTCGTGTCAATTCCGTTGCCACTCGAAAGCTGCTTGAGGAGAACCTGCCCCAGCCCTACCAGAATGCCGGCAGCGACCAGAACGACGATGTGTCTCAACGCGCTTGCCTGGCGAGCAGATTCGAGTATGTTTGTGCCGGATTCATGCCACGCGGCGCGCTGGATGACTTGGAGCAATAAAGTCAGCGCCGCGGCCGCCAAACCGGTACTCACGCCAATCAAACAAATGGCAAGCCAAAACCGCACCGCTCCTGGGCTTGCCAGCGAGGTGGGAATTTGTCCGTTGCTCTTCGAGACGGGTTTCGGCATGCAAACCCCATTCCCCGGGGACGCCTTCGCATTCCCGTTTCATCCTTTGGGTCAATTCGTTCTATGGAGCCAGTTGGCCGCGCGCGTAATCCAGCGAGCGGAGGGACAAAAGGTAATCGTATCGCGCATTCACTGCCGCGACGGCCGCCTGGGTGCTTTGCAGCTGTGCCTGGCTTAGTTCGACGATGGAGCTGAGACCTAGCTTATATCTGGTTTGCGCGAGTGCGAGCGCCTGAGCGGTCTGCTTCCGAAACTGATCGGCAACCACAATGCGTTGGAAGGCAGTTTGTGCGTTCAGGAGTGCAACGCGGACGTCCCGGGCGATGGTGTCAGAGAGATCTTGCGCCTGCTTTTCGGTTGCCTTCTCACGAAGGCGCGCCTCCTGCGCCTGGGCATCAATGCGGAATCCAGTAAACAGCGGGAGGGTAAGGCTCACCCCTCCGGCGGCATACCAGTTCGGGACGAAGATTCCATCCGGAGCGACAGGGGTTATACCTCCGATGGCCAATGCGGAGATTGTAGGCAGATGTTGGAGCTGCTGTGCGGTAGCGAACTTTTGGTCGGCTGCGGCAGTAAAGCGAAGAGCCTGAAGATCGGGGCGCTGCGTCTGAGCGCTCGTGTTGATGGCAGCTGAGCTATCGGGCGATGGCGGTTGCGACAGTGCGTTCTCGGAGTCTTCAACCGCATGATAGAGCGTGTCCGAAGGCGCGGCAAGTACAGCGGCAAGAGCGGCGCTCGCTGACGCAACACTGTTTTCGGCATCCAGTTCCAGGAGCTGAGCCTCCGACAGGTCGGCGGATGCAATGTTGAGATCCAGGTCGCTTTTGAGAGCGCTTTTTGTAAGCGCGGAAGTAAGGCTCTGTACATCGCCTCGTGCGGCAACAGTTGCCTTCGCTACACCCAGGAGTGACTGTGCATTCAGCAGGCGGTAGAAGGCTTGATCCGTCGCCAGCAAGACATCCTGCTCAGTAGCGAGTGCGGTCTGATCCTGCGCCTTCTGTTGCAGTTTGCTCGTTGCGACGAGATTGCGAGTGTGACCGAAGTCGGTGATGAGCTGCGATGCAGACCCTCCTGCGCCTGCGTGCGTATAGAGACGCGAGTCGGTCAGCCCCTCAGCGCCGATGCGGCTTCCATCCTCCGCCTTTGACGCCGTGAAGCCGCCGGATATCTGAGGCAATTCACCGGACCGGGTCTCGCGTGTTGCCTGCCCGGCCGCCAGAGCGAGCAGGTGACTCGCAGTTATGCGCGGATTGTTGTTGAGAGCGAGGCGCTCCGCATCGGTGCGCGAGATCGAGATGGGGATTGTTGCGGGATCGATGAGAGGCTGAAGCTGCCCCTGAGGCGTGGCTTGAGCCTGATCTGAGCCAGGGCTCGCAATTGCTGTCGCATGCTTCAGAGATGTCGATGAAGGCCGCGGGGCCGCGGGAAGATCGGCGGTGCTCGTCTGCGCATGCGCATAGAGAGAAGAGGTAAGCAGGAAACTGAGCAGACAGCTTCTCATGCTGTCACCTCACCAGACTGCGCGGCATCTCCAATAGAGGCATCGCCCGCACGCTCTTTGCGAGCCTCGATGCGGCGATGGATCAGCAAGTAGGCGGCGGGGACGAGGAATACGGTCACTATGACGGAGACGCTAAGGCCACCGAGAATAGCACGGGCGAGTGGTGCATACTGTTCGCTCCCCGCCTCCAGCGCCAGCGCCATGGGGATGAGCCCAAGCACCGTGGCCAGCGTCGTCATCAGGATTGGTCGCAAGCGTACTTTGCAGGCAGTAATGATCGCCTCTTCCAGCTTCAGCCCCTGCCCGCGGAGCTGGCCTGTGAACTCGACGATCAGAATGCTGTTCGATACGACAATTCCCGTCGTCATCAGAACCCCCATGAGGCTCATGATGTTGATGGTGGTCCCAGTAGCAAGCAGGAAAAGAATGACGCCCGATATGCCCGGAGGGGCAGCGAGCAGGATGATAAAGGGATCTACAAAGGATGCGAACTGCGCCATAAGGATGAGGAAAATAAGTACGGTCGCCATGACCAGGCCGATCGCAAAGGACTTGAAGGACTCGTTCATGTTGTTTATGGTGCCTCGGACCGTTAAAACCGTTCCATGAGGCGGATGCATTCCCGCAACGATCTTGTTTACGCCGGTGCTGATCGTAGACAGGTCCTCGGACTTGGGCATGACATATACGTCGAAGACCCGACGGAGCTGATAGTGATCCACTTCAGTCGGCGTGTTAATTGACCGGATCGATGCCACAGTTTCGAGTGGAGTCGTGGTCTTGCCGTCGGCTGATCGTAGAGGTATTTGCTTGAAGTCATTCAGGGTTTTGACCTGACCTTCTGGATACTGAACGGTCAGCATGTAGTTGTTACCCGTATTCGGGTCGATCCAGTAACTCGGAGCAACCATGCCGTTGGAAGTCATGGCCGTGATGACGCTGTCGACTATGGTCTTCGGGGTGAGGCCCTCGAGGCTTGCCTGCTGGCGGTCTATGTTGAGGGCAAGACCGGGGTAATCGATGTCCTGGGGAATCAGAACATCGCTTACACCGTGGAGCGCTCGCATCTTTTGTGCAAGCTGCTGGGCAACCGCATATCCTCCGTCCATGTCGTTACTGCTGACCTGGACATCGAAGGGTGCGGGAAGCCCTTGATTGACGATCGAATCGACGAGCCCGCCAGACTGGAAGTAGGTTTGCACGGATGGAAGATCGGCAGCGAGCTTCGTTCGCACTCGCTGCATGTAGGCAAAGCTGCTCAGACTGTGATCTTCCTTCAGGCTCACCTGGACAAATGCGGTATGCATCCCCGAGTTGGGGGTGTAGATCGCCGAAAGATCGGGTGTAACTCCAATATTAGACACGATCATGTTCAGGTCTTTGGGAGGAACAACGTCGCGCACATCCTGCTCAACGCGAGCAACGTATTGGTCGGTGAGCTCAATGCGCGTGCCCGTTGGAGCCTTGACACTGATGACGAATTGGCCAGGATCGGTACGGGGGAAATAGGCGCGGCCAAGGAACGGAACAAGTGCAAACGTTAGCACAACAAAGACTGAAAACACCACGATCACAAGCGCCGGCCTGCGCAGGCTGTATCGGATCGCTTCGTCGTAGTGGTCCTGCAGCCAACCGAAGCCCTGGTTGAAGTGATACACGGTCTTGGCAAAGATGTTGGTTTGACCGTGACCGCCTCGCATATGCTCGGGGATCGGATCATTTGCCTGCGCGGATTCATGCATATGTTCGTGCTTGGTGTGCTTGATAAAACGAGAGCAAAAGAGTGGAACGACGGTCATCGCTACTACATAAGAGCAGAAGAGCGCGATGACCACTGCAAGCGCAAGCGCGGTGAAGAGGTACTTGCTGACCCCTGTAAGCAGCACGACGGGAAAGAAGACAATGGCGGTGCTGAATGTAGCCGCCAATACAGCCAGTTGAACCTCTTTGCCGCCCTCCTGCGAGGCTTTCACCGCATCTGAGCCCATCTCGAAATGCCGGAAGATGTTTTCGAGCACAACGACCGAGTTGTCAATAAGGCGGGATAACACAAGCGCCATGCCACCGAGCACCATGGTGTTGATCGAGTTGCCCATTGCGCTGAGGACCAGGAAGGTGGCAATGCACGAGATCGGGATCGACAGCATCACGGCAATCGTGGCACGCACATTGCCCAGAAAGAGAAGGATCATAACGCCGGTCAGGAAAAGGCCGATCGTTCCCTCGTTGATGACGTTCGCGATGGCAGTCTTGACGAAGACGGATTGATCGAACACGACAGCAGTCTTGAGCTGTTGCGGGATATCGAGGAGATGGGCGGTTGCTTTGCGGATGCCATTGACGATGGTAATCGTATTGGAATCGCCGCCCTGTTTGAGGATTGGAATGTAAACGGAGTGCTGCCCGTCGACACGCACGATGTTGGTCTGGAGTTGGCCGCCATCGACAGCATGACCAACGTCGCCCACGAGGATAGAGGAATTGCCGACAGTCTTGAGTGGGATGCTGTTGACAGCGTCGGTCGTCGGCACCTGGCTATTGGCGTAGATGTTGTAGTCCTTGGGGCCTATCCGGACATCTCCTGCCGGCAGGATGAGGTTGGATTCGTTGACCGCCTTGACGACATCCATAATGCCAAGCTGCGAAGCCTCGAGCTTCAACGGATCGACGTAGACCATAATTTGCCGGTACGTTCCTCCGTATGGCTGAGGAACTGAGGCGCCCGGGACGTTGGCCACCTGGTTTCGCACGGTGAACTGGGCAACATCTTTCAATTGCGTCTGAGTCATGCCGGCGCCCTTCAGCGTAATCAGACATACTGGGAGATTTGCTGCGTCGAAGCTGAGGACTACAGGCGGCAGAGTGCCCGGCGGCAGGCGGCGCAGGTTTGCCATTGCCAGGTTTGAGATGCCGCTCACCGCGGCCGTTGGATCGGTTCCAGGCTGAAAGTAGATCTTGATAAGACTGACACCAGACATCGAGCGCGATTCAATGTGGTCGATATTGCTCCCCAGCGTAAAGAACCGCTCGTCGCTGTCGGTGATGTCCGACTCGATCTGCTGGGGAGGCATGCCGGCATAAAAGGTTGCCACCACCACGACAGGAATCTTTACGGGAGGAAAGAGATCGACGGGCATGCCCAGGATAGCCGCTATACCAACTACAACGACCATCATGCAGGCCATGAGAATAAAGAAGGGGTAACGAATCGCAAAGAAGGGCATGGTTATTGGCCGCCCTTCTGGTTTGTTTGCTGATAGTTCTCCAGGTCGCTCTTGGCGGGTTGCGGCGTGACTTGCTGGCCGGGCTGCAGCTGGGCTTGACCACCGATGATTATCCTGTCGCCTGGCTCAAGCCCAGAAGTGACCTCCTGAGCGTTTGCACTGCTGATCCCCAACACAATGGGCCGCTTCTGCACTCGATTGTTGCTGTCTACAAGCATCACTGAAGGCTGATCGCCTTGAATGATGGCGCTCGCGGGAACAATGAGGGCATCATTCTTCTGTTCCAGATTGAAGGTCACGTCTGCATACATTCCAGGAGTGAGCTTTAGATCTGGATTGTTCACGTCAACTTCGGTCAGCATTGTCCTGGTCGAATTGGATACGTCCCGCGTGTAGCGGACCACCGTTCCTGGAAACTGCTGCCCAGTCGCCTGCACATGGACCGTGACTTGCGAGCCAACGTGCACGAAAGGCACGTCCCGCTCAGGAACAGACATGCGGAGACGCAGCACATCGCTCTGCGCAAGCCTGACCACGGCCTGGCTTAACCCCTCCGCGGTTCCTGCGGGAATGAGCGAGCCGGTGTCCGCATATCGCATGGTGACGACGCCGTTGTAAGGAGCTGTGATGGTCGCGTATTGCNNATCCTTTGCCAGAGCATCGTCCAGCTCCTGTGCCGCAACCAGGCCGGGTTGCTCGTCCGATGCTTGCTTCAAGCGCGTGTAATTGGCGTGAACGGCTGCGTAGGTAGCTTGGTCCCGGGCGACTTCATTCTGGAGACGCGATATGTTTTGCTGGGTCTGGGTTATACCCGCCTGTGCTCCTTCAACTTCAGCTTGCAACTCCGGGACTTCGAGCACCGCGAGCGTCTGCCCCTGATGTACACGGTCCCCTATGTCCACATAGATTCGCCGGATATAGCCGGAGACCTTGCCGTGGACGTCGATCTCTTGAAATGCCTGGAATACGCCGGCGACCGTCAACTGATTCGCGATAAAGCCAGTATGCGCTGTGGCAAAGGAGACAGCCACAGCCGCCGCCGGACCATCCGTTGCCGCATCCGTCCTATGGCGCGCATATAGAAAATAGATCAATAGCGGGATTGCAGCCAAAAAGCAGGCGGCAATCAAGATCGGGCGCTTGAAGCGCATCGGAAACCTTCCTTCGAATGGATATTGTGAATTCATCCGCGGAAGGGTCTTACCTTCGGCGGCTAATCGAGCCAGCGCCTTTTGTCCGGAGGTGGTCGAAGATAGAGAATCGGGGCGCGCCTAAGCGGTGAGAGGTCGCAGATCGCCTCGCTGCTCAGCCAATCTGCAGAGTAACTTTTGGTTTCGCGGGGATGAGAGAAGAGCGCCGCAATGCGGAGAGGCGTCGGAGCTAAAGTACGGGCGCCTGCAGTGTGGCCCATTGCGTTCTTTGCAGCGTCGCTGCCGCGTGTGCACAGTTTAGCCGGGGAAGTCTCATGTCCAGTCTTGTAAAGCGACAGTTTGTAATTTGTTCCCCACGCGAAAACCATGAATGCCAGAGAAACGCAGAGGGCTCCCCCAAAGGAGAGCAACCTCTTCGATCCCAAAATCCTAGTTTGAGAGATGCTTTCCAATTCAGTCCTTGGGAATCAGCCAAACCCTTCCATGTTCTTAGATCACTGGACCGCGATATAAGTTGCCTGGTCTGTGATATTGCTTTGTTCATGGTCGGGCGCAGGTTTGCATTTCACTTGCGCTTGAATTACCTCACGACAACACAAGTTCAGGCCCCTGGCATGGCAATTGCATTTCCCAGACAAAATACCAGGAAAAGCACGCCGAATGACCAATGAAAAGAGGGCTGCAACTTCAGATGGACGTAGGACTCGTCCAATGGTTGGTTGTTGGGGTGTGCTGTGCTCGGTCACCCCTCTTGAATGCAAGCTTGACTTCTTAGTTCGGAGCCTTTCACGAGAGCGGCGGCGTAAGAGGGGGCAACAGAGTGCTATAGAGTCTGATCGATCAATACCGCTACCAGGCAGAAAGAAATGCGCCGGTCATGATCGAGTACATTCCTCACAAAGGCCAGTTGACGACCGGTTCGCAGGGCCTGTGCAAGGCTCTTTTTTAGTGGTTTTCTGTCAAAAACCCAAGAGCAGAATCATTCACCTTGGCCGAATCTATCTATACCAGGGCGGCACAAACGGCCATTTTCGATGCTTAAAGTATCAAGTCTCAGTGGCGCACTCCCTAGAGTGCAGCCAAAAACCTGACATTTTTGTCATCTGGAATCGAGGGTCGAAAATGGCGTCTTTCCAGAACCGGCATCCTCTATAGCGCAATTGATCGGACCAGGGTGAAGGCCTCCGGTCCAATTCGGATGCGTGAGGTGGGCAGATTTCGAATACGCCCGCCTGACCAAACCGAACAATATAGACAAGAGCTAATCAGAGTTCTAAAAGCAATGGGCCCTTGCTCTACGTTTTCGGCGGGCGATTTATCCGAACTCCGTAAAAACCTGTCCGCTGGGAGCCCATATGTCGAGTCTCCGATCGACTCACTTAAGCTGCTTGGGTTCGCCGACGACAGCTTGCGACCGATGCCAAGCATTTCGCAACTTTGGAAAGACTCTTCACCCGTTCCGCCTGCGAAAGACGTGGGAGGCCTTCGCATACCTGCTATTCGAATTCGGGGTGACGCAAAGCGCATGGTCAGCCTTGAGAATGTGCCAACTCAAGTAACGGAAAAGGCTAAAGGGAGGATCACGAATCTGCGGAGGGATGACGGCTATGCATTCATTCGGCCTGAAGACCGGGCCCCGGATGTCTTCGTTCATAGATCTAAATTCCTCATTCCCTCGGAATGGAACGAGATTGAAATGGGGACAACTGTCACATTCGAGTATGAGTTCGCCCTGCCAACAAATCGCGCTCGCCCCGCGCGCAACGTGAGAACGCAACGTGAGAATTGCTAATCAGGATGAGGCAATAAATTGAAGACTTCACCCCGTCCATTCAGGTGCACTGCTCCAGCATCAGTCTGCTCTCCTGATCCTTGAAGTCGTGCTGGATTTCATGTCACGAATCGCGGTGGACGCTTTCGCGGGGCAACCGCTTATAGATCTTGGAGAATTTGACCGACTACAAAATCGACTACATTGGGGTTTTGGGCAATCCCGGAAATAGCCATAAGTTATTGATTTTATTGGTCAGGGAGGGAGGATTTGAAACTCCGACACCCTGGTCCCGAACTGGAACGGTCACAAATCTAAGTGCTTTATCTGGTGTCGCTTAGGGAACACAAAGATTGTTCTCTTTCCTACTCAATCGGACCGAAGCTGTCCCGAGGAATCGAAGGTCTGGTCGAATGAAAATCAAACGTGAACAAGGCCACGTTGGATGGCAGTGACGACTGCTTGTGTCCGGTCGCTCACGTTGAGGCGCATAAGGATGACGCTTACGTGGCACTTCACGGTGGACTCAGTGATCCCAAGTTCGGTGGCGATCTCCTTGTTGCTCTTGCCTCCGGCAATGAGGACGAGGACTTCGCGCTCGCGTGCACTGAGCTCGGAGTTGGGAAGGCGGGACGAGAGTGCCTGCGTGACCGGGGTAGGCAGGAACCGCCCTCCCGCGTGGACGCGGTGCAACGCGCTGACGAGCGCTTCGTGCGGCATGCCCTTGATGATGTAGCTTCGAGCCCCAGCCTGCAAAGCCTGGTGAATGTCCTCGTCGCCCTCGTAGGTGGTAAGCACAACGAACTTGGCGCCTCGATGCCGGGAGACAAGGATCCTGATTGCTTCCACTCCGCTTATTCCGGGCAGGCGCAGATCCATGAGAGTGATGTCGGGAAGATACTTCTCGAACAGTTCGATCGCCTCTTCGCCGCTGCCGGCCTGGGCAACCGCTGTCATATCAGGCGTGGCCTCGATGATGGCAGAAATCCCGATGCGCATGATCGGATGATCGTCAACGACAAGGACCCGTATTTTGCCGGCCGGTTTCACTTCTTCGAGCTTGTCCATTTCCGATCTCCGTGGTCAAGTTGTGACCTTTCGCTCACACCACCAGCATTACGGCGGCGAATGGTCAAAGACGGAGATCACCGGGAGGACCTTTCTCTGTTTATCAGAGGGATTGCGGATGAGCGAATCACTCACACCTGCCGGTTCCGACAAGAATACGCCCTGGCCGCGACCATGCGGAATGGAGCGGGCGGCGAGCGTCCAATCGAGGCCGAGACGCAAGCCTGCGCGCTGCACAGTCACCGGCTTCCGGTGTTGATAACCAGTTGATATTCAGGTACCAGCCGGATGGAGTCCAGCTTGTCAACCTGGCCCTTAGCCGAAAAATCTGGCGGGCTGGAAAGCTCCATGTAGACTGGCGCGTCCATTCGGAGCGGAAGAATGTCCAGTTGAAATATGCCCGCGTTCTGCGGATCAAGGAAGCGGCGCAAACCAATTGACCAAGGAAGTCCGTTGTAGAAATCGTCAGTCAGGAGGCGATGATTGGAGTACAGCCTTGCTACATCGCCCTGGTATTTGACCTCCAGAAACAACTCGCTCAGATGAGACATGTCGGCTGGAGCAATGGTGATTGCCCACTTGGCAGCTTGCGGCAACTCGGACTCGGGAGGGGCCTGTGCGACACCATGCTTCCGCCAGGAGAAGTTCGGCCCGAGCTTCACGGGAGGAACATCAGCGGCGGGCTGAATGAGGTGATACTCGAAGCTGGCACCGCTCTTTTGTGTCGCTGCGGTGAACGAAGCAAGCTGTGAGGAGCTGGGCGATTGCGAGAGGGGCAGGCTGGCTTGCAGGGGAGCGGCCGGCGGGGGCAGGACGTCAAACGCAAACTGCGGAATATCTCGAGAGCGGAGCCAAATACGGCCTGGATTTGAGTCTGCATCGGCAAAGAAATCCTGCGCGGTAAACAGCAGGTGATCGGCGCCAGCGATGCGAGCTTTCCAGGCGTTTTCTGCTTCCTCCTGTTTTAGAAGGACAATGCGAAGTTGCTTGCCTTCGCTTGAGACGAGATCGATCCATGAATTCTCGCCCGGATTCACTCCACGGATGTATGTCGTGCCCCCATCGGTGACGGTTTCTCCACTTGAGGTTTGTATTGTTCGGATGC
Organism: Acidobacteriaceae bacterium; assembly: GCA_003165935.1. Classification (GTDB taxonomy): domain Bacteria; phylum Acidobacteriota; class Terriglobia; order Terriglobales; family Acidobacteriaceae; genus Telmatobacter. The sequence goes on from PMXB01000013.1 coordinate 21,672, forward strand.
CTGCGGCATCGAAGGCGAATTCGGCGGGGATTCCGGTGGCCTGGACGAAAAAGACAACACTTCCATTTGCGGTATCCAGACGAGTGAAGAGTTGAACGCTGGCGTAGCGAAGGTTGATGCCGTTGAGGTTGAGATTGAAGGGCCAGATGAAGTAAGCGCCCGACGGCAGTTCGACCGGATGGGAGGGCACAAGCAGGACGCCACTGGGAGTTCGAATCTCAAACTGCGCGGCCGGACGGGCGGGCATCGCGTAACCGCGGACGTAGTTGTTGACGAACAGGAACCCTGAGTCGCCCCTGGTGCGGACAGAGGCGCGTGTAACCGTCAAATCCGACGGACCCTTCGGCGTCACCTCCGGAGCATGAACGACCATTGGCGCGAGATAGGATCCATAGTCGTCGAGGAAATACTGAAAGACTTTGAGCTTGCGGAAGGAACTGCGTTCCTGGCCGAACTCCCCGAGAGGCGCTTGAAAGTCGTAGGACTTGATCGGAACATCGTTTGGATAGTCAGTCGCCTGGGATTCCTGGAGCGTGGAAAGCCGGCCGTCAGGGTTTTCGCCGCCCTGGAACATATAGGTTCCGTAGAGGTCCACGCCCGAGCCAACAAGCACCGGGAACATGGCCGCGACGTCATCGGGCTGAATCACAGGACGGCGGTGATAGGTATCCTGGTTGCCGCCGCCGACCTCTGCGGTGAGATAGGGCAAGGGGCCCGCGATTGGGTGCGAATCATGGGGCGTTGCGGGATTGCCGACCGCACCCATATTGGCCGTCACGCGGTCTCTAAAGCGAAACGCGTAGACCTCCTGGGGTGGGAGTTTAGTTTGTGAGCCATCCCAGGGGGCAGAGGGATATCCGCCGAAGAGTGGAAGCACCGCGCCACGCGGAACGACGGCATTGTCCCATCCAGTGACGAAGTAGAGCGGAACATCGAGGCCATTCTTCAGCGCGAGTTCCTTGAGCTTGAGGATGTGTTCCTCTCCAGCGCCGGGTCCCCGCAGGGAGTACTCATTCTCGAGTTGGATGCCGATGACCGGACCGCCATCTTTCCAAAGGAGGCCATTGAGCTGCTTGCCGACTTCCAGATACCAGCGGTTCACCGATGCGAGGTATGCGGCATCGTTTACCCTGGTTGGCCCCTGAGCGAGAACCCAATCGGGCAACCCGCCATTGCGCACCTCCCCGTGGTCCCATGGACCGATGCGTGCGACCAGGAGCAAGCCATGTTTGGAGCACAACTCGGCAAAGGCATGCAGGTCGCGTTGTCCTGTCCAGTCGAATTGGCCTTTTACCTCCTCATGATGGATCCAGATGACGTAGGCAGCGACAACATTCACGCCCGATGCTTTCATCTTGAGGATCTCTTCTTCCCACTGAGCGCGAGGGTAACGGGAGAAGTGAAACTCCCCCATAACAGGGAACCAGGGCGACCCGTCCAGGGTGAAGTAGCGGCTGTTGACGCCAATCACAGAGCCAGTTGGGGACTTTGCAGAGCCCAACTCGTAAGATGCAGGCGCAGGATCTGTGAAGGGCGCACTGGCATCGATGCGAACTGTATTCACATTCTGCGCAAGGCCTGGCACCCGGAAAACCATGAGGATGAAAACGAAGAAGAGAAGTTGGAATTTTGGGAGGATTGGAAAGCAGGGCGAGCACGGATGGTGAGATGGAGGAAGAGATGACATTGAAAATGGCTCCAATGATGCAGACCGAAGTCCGAATCGACTTTTTGCTCCAACACGAGTAAGAAAGACAACTCTAGTCCTTTGGTCCCTCAACTCGAATCCGCCTAAAGTCGGAATGATTCAAGAATCCCAAGAAGAAGAGTGTAAGCATGGATGACGCACGGTATACTGGGCGCCGCCATGAAAACATGCCTTCGAATCGCAGTATGCCTTCTGGCCTGGATGGTCACGTGTGCGTCGGCATCAGCCCAGGGTTTTTCTGGCTACACGGAGCGGTTCTGGCAGGCTCCTGACGGACTACCAGAACAGACTGTCCAGGCATTCGCCCAGACTGCGGATGGTTTCCTCTGGATCGGCACAACCGGCGGATTACTGCGCTTCGATGGCGCACACTTTACTGTATTCGATCGACAGAACACTCCCGCTCTTCGCGAGAACAGCGTGTTTTGCCTGATGGTAGCGAAGGACGGCGCTCTCTGGGCCGGCACAGAGGGGGGCGGAGTCGTCAGCTTCAGTGAAGGTCATTTTCGCTCCTGGCCTGGAGTTGGCGGACAGTTCTCCGACTTTGTACGCGTGCTGAAGCAGGATAGTGACGGAACCATCTGGGCAGGCACCGATGGGGGATTGTTGCGCCTGACCGACGACCATTTTTCGCGCATAGACGGTACGGCGACGATTCCCGCAATGAACGTACATTCAATCTTTAGAGACTTGGCGAGCCGTCTCTGGGTAGGCGGGTCGCGCTTGATCGTGACCGACGGCAAAACATCCACAGTCTACTCTCTGGGCGCCGAATCGAGCCAGAACCAGGTGAAGTCGATTCTGCAAACCAGTGATGGAACCGTTTGGGTGGGGACTGTGTCCGGACTGAACCGGATGGAACCTGGACAGGATCGATTCGAGCGTGTTCCGGGCATCAGCAGCACTGTGCGGGTTCTGCGCCAGACGCCGGACAGAGTGCTTTGGGTGGGCACCATTGGTCAGGGAGTTTTCACGTTAACCGGGGGGAAGATGACGCAGATTACCGCGCCCTCTGCGTTGCCCAGCAATACCGTGCTGAATCTGTTTGAAGACAAGGAGGGGAACTTCTGGATTGGTACGCAGACTGGAATGGCCCGCTTGACTCGGTCCAAAGTGAACATCGTTCCCCTTCCGCAGGCCAACGACTCCGATTTTGAGACCATTTACCAGGATAGCGATGGAAGTTTCTGGATCGGATCGACCTTGTTGTTTCAAATGCGAAACGGCTCGTTGTCGGAGCGTGTATTGCCGGGGATGGGAGGCATCCACGTTCGCAACATATACCGCGATCACTCCGGGGCGCTGTGGGCAGGCACAGACGGAGATGGTGTCTTCCGGTTTGTCGGCTCGAAGGGAACACGATGGACCACGAAGGAAGGGCTGTCCAACAACTTTATCCGCGCCCTCACACAGGATCGGGACAAAAGTATGTGGGTGGCTACGGACAACGGCCTAAACCATCTAATAGACGATCACGGACATGTGCGGATTATCAGCTACGAGACGGAGCAAGGGCTCTCCTACAACAGTACCCGGTGCCTCTTAGAAGACAAACGAGGGGATCTGTGGATTGGCACCGACCGTGGCGTAAGTCACATTCACGATGGAGTGTTTGTGCGAGATGCAGCGACCGAGGCGATGGCGCAGATGAAGGTCTGGGCTATTCACGAAGACAGTGAGGGCGGACTGTGGTTTGGGACACGCAACAATGGCCTTTTCCGGTTTCGCTCGGGCAATCTAGCTCACTTCACCACACAAGACGGTCTGGCAAGCAACGCTGTCTACGACATACTGGAAGACAGCAGCGGGCACCTGTGGATGAGCGGGCCGAACGGCATCTCGATGGTGAACCGGCTAGAACTCGATGCACAGGCAGGGGCACAAACACGAGAGATCGCGCCGACGTTTTACTCGATCGCGGAGATGGCTGCCAATACTGAGATTTACGGCGGGACCGAGTCTTCTGGTTGCATCACCGCCGCGGGCGATGTTTGGTTTCCCAGTAACCGGGGACCGATCCACATTCTTCCTTTTCAGCAGTCGTCTCTCCTGGCGCCGCCGCTGCGTATCGAACGGATCATGGCAGACGGGCAACCCCTCGCGATGACGGGTCCAATCGTCCTGCAACCGGGCAACAGCCGTCTGCAATTCACGTTCGAGCCAATTCAGTTGCGCTCACAGGATGGTCTACGCTTCCGTTACATGCTCGCGGGGTTTGAAAAGGATTTCGGCCCCGCCACTGCATTGCGAACTGCCGACTATACGAATTTGCCGCCCGGAACATATACGTTCCGCGTGCGGACATTTGAAGTGAGCAATCCCAACGCTGTTACGGAAGCCTCGGTAGAGATCGTACAACGCCCGTTTTTTTACCGGACCTGGTGGTTCGGTTCGGCTTGCGCTGCATTGTTGCTGCTGATGATCTATGCGGTCTATCAGTATCGCGTGCGCCAGGTTGGAGCCCGGTTCGAGGCGGTTCTAGAAGAACGCAGCAGGCTTGCTCGCGAGATGCATGACACAGTCATTCAGGGATGCACGGGAGTTTCGGCATTGCTCGAGGCGGTTGCCATGGAAGAACAGAAGCAGCGCGAGGAAACTGGCCTACTGGACGTTGCCCGGCACCAGTTACGTACGACGATTGCAGAGGCTCGCGAGGCGGTATGGAATCTCCGCCGCGAGGACGAGGGACCGGGCATGCTCGCGGGAAAGATTGGAGCGATGGCGGCGCAAGTGGGTGCTGAGTTCCATCTGCCGGTCACCTGTTCGACCATGGGCACGCCGTTTGGAATCAGCCCTCCCATGGCACACGATCTGCTCATGATTGCCCGCGAAGCAGTTTGCAACGCGGCTCTGCACGGACATCCCACGCAGATCAGCGTCGGTATGGAATACACGGCACGCGAGGTTGTTCTCACGGTTTCCGATGATGGCTGTGGTTTCGACCCCCGGCAAGCCGAGTCGCAAAGCGATCATCATTTTGGACTCAAGGGAATGCGCGAGAGAGCAAGCCGTTGGGGTGGAAAGTTCCGGCTGACAAGCGCGACAGGAAGTGGGGCGCGGGTTGAGGCACGGCTTGCGCGCAGGTCCTGATTCGGTTTTCGCGCGGCTACAGCGTTTCAAGCCGATCAAGCGACTGGTGATCAGTCAGTGATTCCGGATCAATGAATGACCGGGTGAATGACCGGGGAAGATTCAACACTCCTGCGCGCCTGAAGTGCCACGGCCCCTTGCGTCTCCCGATAGGGCTTCTTTGCGGCATATAACGCGAGTCGGGAGCGAATGGCAGAGGCGAGCGCCTTCGCGTTTCGCTGACTGGCGAGTTCGAGGGCGTTCGATGCGAACTCAGATGCGCGCGCGAAATCGCCTTGTTCGGCGCACGCAGCAGCCAGAACATCCAAAGTATTCGGATCGTCCGCGGAACCCTGGGCGGCTGCCTCATCGGCAAGTTGCTTTGCTTCCTCTCCATTGCGCACGTCAGTATCGGGCGCGGTGGCCAGGAGCCAAGCAATTCCCAGCAATGCACTCGTTCGGCCGGGTTCGATCTCCAAAGCCTTTTGCCAATGGGCAAGAGCTCCCGACCAGTCGCCCTTTGCTTCAAGCGCGCCAGCAAGTGCCTCTTCCGCAGGGGCGAATCGCGGTTTGATTGCGATCGCCGTCTGAAGTTCCGGGATTGCCTCTTGGACGTGCCCTTGTTCGAGCAGAAACTTGCCCAGGACGAGGTGGCTCTCAAGCCACTTGGGATTCAGGCGCACAGAATGACGCAGGTGCTCGAAGGCCTGCCCGGTCTGACCCTCAACATAAAGGGAGATGCCCAACCCGCTCTCAACCTTCGCGTTCTCAGGATCGATAGATGCGGCCTTCTGCCATAGGGCGAGAGCCTCTCGATTGTGGCCTTCATCCTCGAGGTGCGTGGCCTGGTCGATCAGCCCATAGATCTTGACGGCCGGGACGTCGATCTGCTCAATGCCATCGCCGGATGTATTGACGAATTCGGGAAGGTTGACCGCGCGATTTGCAGCGGTGGAGTTGTCTATCAGGATGGCGGGGCTGGAGTTGCCATCTTCGTCGAGGTGGGTGAGATACATCTGGGTGTAAGGCGAGCGAGCCTTGGACGAGAAGACCAGCCAACGTCCATTGGGAGAGAAGCTGTGCCACGAGTTCATGAGCGACGTGTTCGCACGCAGACGCCTGGCGGCACCACCGGCAAGTGGGACGATGTAAAGCTGACTATCGGGCCGCATGAGCTGTCCGTTGCGACATTGCACAAAGACGATCCATTTACCATCAGGCGAGACTTTGGGAAAGTTGTTGCTCATTCCGTTCTGCGAGGCTCCGGCAATCGGCTCCGGCGTTCCTCCGCGCCCGTTGTTGAATGGGACCCGGTAAAGGTCGTACTGAATTTGTGTTTCATTTGGATCGTTTGCGTGCAGAGCCGGCCGTTGCCCCTGCCGATATGGATCGCGTGCTTCTGCGCGGGCAAAGACGATCGTCTTCCCATCCGGGGACCAAACGCCGTCGGTCTGCACGTAGCGTGGATCGTCCGCGCCCGGCAGCGGCTGACGTTTCCCGGTTGTCCGGTCGTACCATTCGAGAATCCCACGCGTAGGAAAGAAGACCTGAAGAAACCTGTAGTCCTTGAAGTTGGTGATGTAGTAGGTGCGGGGCACATCGAGCGACGGTGGGGCAAACGTGCTGACCACATACCGTCCGTCGGGTGAGATCTGCGACATGAACCCCACGCGTGTCGTGCCCGGCTCGCCATCCTTGTTCCACTGGATGACGTCTTTGTTCAGGATGGAGATGCGGCGCTGAACGGGAACCAGAGCGTAAAGGCCTTTGTCGTTTGCCGGGCCATCCACGTCGATGCCCATGGTTTTGCCGTCACGGGAAAACGAGTGGCAGTTGGCGCAGGTAGGCATGCCCGTCAGTACGGTGCGGCTTTCCGGCTGCTGGATGTCACGTAGCCGCCAGCGAATGAGATGAATGGCGGATGGCGAAAGCGGCTGCACGGTACCGTTCGCTCCCGCACTGGGCATGAGGGGAACATCGCGATAGAAGATGGGCGCGCCGACCGGATCGGTTGAGGTTGTGATTGAAACCTTTGCGACGGAAACCGCGGCTTGATCGCGATAGCCGGTAATCGTGAACGTGGCCGGCTTTGTTGTTGAATGCGACTGAATTGTCTTCCAGGTTTCCGCATCGGGAGTCCAGGTCTGAGATGCTGCCTGCTCAGGAGTGAGTTGCGGCGGCTCGTTGGTGTTGCTGACCGCTTCAGGATCGATGGCGCCGATGCGCATCCTTTCGCCCTTTGCCTGGACGCGAAACGAGGGCGCCTCGTCTGCGAACGCTACATCGATTGTCCAGGTTGACGCAGTGCCGTCGCGCCAAAGGAAAGTGGGCGGCGTAATGCCGGGGGGAAAGATAGAACCGTCTTCGGGGTAGTCGATGGAGATGGGCCAGAGGTTGGAATTGGATTGCGAGGGAGTGGTGGGGGATGAACCAGTTTGCGCCTGTGCGTGAACATTGCGGACGGTAAGGTAGGAAGAAAAGGCCAGCACCGCGGCAAGGATGAAGAAGGCACCCGGGAGAAGGCGGCTCGATCCACGCGAAGATCGGGAACCATGATCGAGCATTCATCCCTCACCAGAGCCACGCTCGAACTGTGGCCAATCTTCACTTTACTTGTTACGGCAGACGTGCGGCGCGGCCGGTGAACGGATCACCTGAAGTACCGCCCAAAATCAAGAAGGCCTGGGCAGCGATGTAATCGCCGCCCAGGCCGGTTTGAAACGAGGTTAGAAGGTCAGTTTCAGTGAAGCCTGGCCAACACGTGTGGTGTTGGAGGTGCCACCAAAGCCACCGTTTCCGCCGTTGATTTGAGAAGGGCCACCGCCCGCATCGCCCGGCTGTGCGCTTGGATTGGACATGACCGGGTGGTTGGTTGCGTTGAAGAAGTCGAAACGGGCCGTCAGCTTGAACCGTTCCAGAATAGAGAAGTTCTTCATCAGCCCCGCGTCCAGGTTAAAGCCCGGAGGGCCCTGCATCAGGTTGCGGCCGCTATCGCCGAAGGTTCCGTCGTGACGTGTTGTAAACGCAGCGGGGTTGAAGTACTGCTGCGTCCAGTGGGACCGCCCTCCCTGACGAACATTGAGGGGGATTCCGGGTACGCGGTCGGCTCGGTCGCTCGCGCAGTCCTCGAGGCATCCGCTACCTTTGCCCAGTTCGCCGTAGGCAGCGTTGTCATTGCCTGCTCCCACGTTGAACGGCGTGCCCGACTGCCAGGAGATGATGGGGCTTATCTCCCAGCCGCCGAGCGCTTCGCGTAGAAGCAGACTCTGCCCTTTCAGTTCCGGAGTGTTGTAAATGAGGTTGCTTTTCCAGATGAAGGGGATGTTGGTATTGGAGATGCCGCGACTCCAGCCCAGGTTGCGGGGGTTGTTCATTTCGTCGCCATTTGACAGGTTGGCGACGCTGGCCACATCAATTGACTTCTCCCAGGTAAAGCTTGTCTGCGCCTGAAGACCGTGAGAGATATGCCTCTGGACGAACGCCTGCAGTGAGTGGTAGCTGGCCGTTGCCCTGCTGTCATACTCCAGAATGCTGGTGAAGTTGGAGTATGGAGCAACAGGTCCTTGAAGTGCGCCGCTCTTCAGGTTTGCTGCCGTTGGGAGCGCGCAGTTCGGGTTGTTGTAGTAGGTGCAGTAGCTGTAGCTTGCAATGTTGTCATCCTGCACGTAGCTCTGATGATAGGACTCGCTGCCGACATAGGCCAGGCGAACGGCCGTTACCGAATCGATCTGTTGCTCCACTGAGACGTTCCAGGCCTCGGTCATGGGCGCCTTATAGCTCCGGCTAAAGGATGCCCCTAAGCTGACCGGAAGCGGAACAACAGAGTTGAGCGGGGCCTTGTAGTTGGGGGTGGCCCATGGGATCTTGCCGGCGCCGGTACCAAACGGGGATCCGTTGGGGGTATTGAAGGACGACGTTGCCCATGGATTGTGGAAGTTTTCGTATCCGGTGATGGTTTGGCCGGTGTTGGGTGTGCAGGTTCCTTCGTCACCGCAGATAGGCGTATTTGACGGCGCATTCGGAGTGAATGTTGGAGCGAATGGCGCCAGATCGACGGTGTGGTTGTAGTTGGCGTAAGCTACGGGAGCGCTGAACAATCCGAAGCCGGCGTGGAAGGAGGTGCGGGGCAGATTCCTGGGCTGATATGCCACGCCGACGCGGGGTTCAAAGTACTTCTTGTCCGCAGGGCGAAGACCGGCATTCATATTGGTATCGCCGGGATAAATCAGTCCGAGGGGCGCGCCGGGGAAGATGAAGCTCTGCTGGCCCGGCACGAAGGCCGCACCACGACCGCCGACCTCAGCCGGTGGGAGGTCCGGATCGTAGCGTAGTCCAAGGGTAAGAGTGAGCCCTGGCTTGACGCGATACTCGTCGTTGACGTACGGGTCGATTAGATATCCCTGGACGTCGGACAGTTCGCCAGCTCCCTGCTCGAAGCCTGACATATAACCCAGCAGCCAGTCGGCCTCGCTATTGCCTGTGTAACCGCCGCCGAAGCTGATGATGGCGTCTTGCGGGTACTGGGTTGCTTCGACCGCCCGCTGATGGATCAGATCGATGCCCGCCGAGATGGTGTGCCGGTGCACGGTCTTGATCAGCGTATCGGAGAAGCCAATGGTGCCACGGACTTCAGCCGAAGGCTCGGTCCAGCCGCCGTTGGCGCCGCCAAAGCCAGCGCCCTCCATATAGCACCCAGGTTCGACGATCGAGATAAAGCGCGACCAGCACAGTGGTTTGCTGTTGCTGTCAAGGACTGCAGTCGCATTATGCAAGCTCTGCTGAGTCCAGAAAGCTGAGACCGTGTTGACCGTGCTGGGGTTTATCGTCCAGGTATGCTGCGCGAGCTCGTTGAAGTACCAGCCCTGGATTCCAAACGTCTGATTCCAGGTGTTCAGGTTTAATACCGAGAGCACGTTGCCCGGGGTGTCGCCCGCAGGCTGCACATATTCGTCCACAAACGAGCGAAGTGTGAGGCGCTGCGTCTTGGTTACATCGTAGTCAACCTTGGCTGTGTACTCGTTGTATTTGGTATTCGCCAGGGGAGCCGATGCGTAGAGCATTCCGCCAGCGAGGTTCTGGGCCGCAGATGTCGGAGCCGAAGTCCCTGAAGCTGGGGCAGAGTGCCCTGGCAGCCCGAGGTTTGTAAACTGCACGGCGATCGGGTCAAGCCCGGCAGCGCCACCGATCAACTGGTTCGGAATTCCGTTGACGGTCGTGAACGGACCATTTAGCCAGCCGCAGTTGGTTGTTTGGACTGCAGACGCACCAAAACCGGAGCCGCAGTTGGAGTTGTGAGCCTGGGCGTACGTAATCAACCCGCTGAAGTCTCCGTTCAACATCTGCGTGGTGGGAGTTGTGGTGGAATTCGACGTTTGTCCCGGACCGCCGACGACGATGGTTCCCTGGTAATTGAAGAAGAAGAACAGCTTGTCCTTGATGGCCGGTCCGCCGACGAACCCGCCGAACTGGTTGCGCCTAAAGACATCCTGTGCGTGGTTGCTCCAGTTGCCCGCGTCGAAATCGCCGTTGCGCATGAACTCGAACAGGCCGCCGTGCCACTGGTTGCTGCCGCTCTTGGTGGCCATGGAGACCACGCCGCCCGCAGAGAAGCCATAAACTGCGCTGAAATTGCTTGAGATGAGGCGAAACTCCTGTATGGCGTCGGAGTTGGGGGTGGGCCCGTTGGAAGCCAGGTAGGTGTCCATGTTGGTGACACCATCGAGCATGTAGAAAGTGCTGCCCAGACGCCCGCCATTCGATGAGGCCACGGACTCATTGGGAAACGAAAAGCCGCTCTGCTGCCAGGCGATGCCCGCCGTGTTGCCATCCACGATGCCCGGCGAAAGAAGCGCCAGCACGGAGGGGTCGCGGCCGTTCAATGGCAGGTCGCTCACTGCATCCTGGTTGATGGTAGTGCCCAATTCGGGCGTTGTGGTGTCGATGAGCTCAGCATCGGCCGTAACACTCACCGTCGCGCCTGCGCTCGCCAGCTTCAACTGGACGTTTTGCGTGGCATATAGGTTGGCATTGATGGTGATGCCCTTCTGCACATACTCGCCAAATCCCTGCCCCGCGATGGTCAGCGAGTAGTGGCCCGGCGGCACCAGCTTGAACCCGTATACGCCGGTGCTATCCGTTTTGATAACGTCGGAGTAATTGGTATCGACATCGGTCAGGGTAACGGTAGCGCCTACGACGGCCGCCCCCGAGGGATCCGTAACCTGGCCCGTCAAGCTCCCGGTTGTGCCCTGTCCGTGGACAAAGACAACGGAAGTCACGAGGCCGACGACGAGAACGAGCAGGAATGCTCGTAAGCGCTTTGCGTGGGTCAACTGCATAGTACCTCCTGAAGTGATCGCCCTGGGGCGCGAGAATCGTATACGCACGCTTCGGAAATGAAGTGTGCGTTTGAAACCGTTTTCATTTTCTCGCCGGCCACGGAGCCCAAAGAGACGGGAATCTGGATTGCCGCTCTCGCCTGTCTTTTTCAAATACCGTTGGAAAACGTTTGCTTTTCAACGGCGAGTCGAACATTACTCTCGCCGTGCAACGCCATGTATCCGCCAAAAGTCGGATTGGGGTGCTTTTTTGCAAAGGGTAGAAGCGCATGAACCGCTAAATCGAATTAGTATGGATACCCGTTCGGTTAGTTACCGTAAAACATTGAAAAAGTTATGGCTTCCTCCCAAGTGTTGACCAGTTAAGACACTACCTTGCGCCAGTTTCTGCAAGCCAGAGAAAGACGAATCTCAGGCAGCAGAGGTCAATTGGGGGTAACCTCCGAATCAGACTTTGGACGGATGGCCCGGCAATTCAGGGAAAGTAGACTTTCGGGTGAGTTCTCTGCACTTTTGCGCAGCGGGGTATTCTTGTGGGTGCGAGGTCATGTCGACGATGGATGTTCCGCGAATGACCAGGCAGGGAACGGAAAAGTCAGGCGTCGTCCGATCCGTATTCGGCCGTAACTTCACAGGCCCAGTCATGACGGTGATTGGCATGTGCTTCGCATCCTGCACGCTTGCCGCGACACAATGCAGCGGGCCCCCGGCGCTCGAAGCCCGCCTCAAGACAAATCCGGCTGCCGAGACCTACGCCAGCCTGGGAAGCTGGTTTGCAAACCAAAAGCAGTTTGACTGTGCAGCGGCGGACTTTGCCTCGGCGTCCGGGCTGCAGCCTCAGTCTGCCTCGATGGCCTACCTTTGGGGGCTCAGCCTTTATTCTGCCGGCCAGGATTTGGCTGCGGTCGACCCGCTCAACAAGGCCAAACAACTCGATCCGACCGACATCCGGCCCCACCTTGTGCTCGGTGCGGTGATGGACAGGCTGAAGAAGACCACCGATGCTGAAGACGAGTGGCGAGCGGCGCTTGCCATAGACCCAGACTCGGCGGTGGCGCTGGAAAGCCTGTCACAGGATCTGGTTGACAGCAAAGACTACGGATCCGTTATTGCCCTGCTCGACAAGGAAGGCAGGGAGAGGGCACGGACTGCGGTGCAAAGCCTGAACCTGGGAATCGCCTATGCAGGGAGGGTGGAGCTGGACAAAGCGGTGAACGTGCTCCGCGAGGGACTGAACAACAACCCGGACTCGCTGCCGATTGCCAATGAACTCGCGGTTCTGCTGATGCTGGTCGGTCGCGACGATCAAGCGTACGCGGTGTTTGACCTTGCTCTTGCCAAACATCCAGACGACCTGCCGACACAGCTTCTTTACCTGCACACACTCGTCGCGAGCCACTCGGAAAAGGCGACGGAACTGGCACACAAGCTGTTGGCTGCTCATCCGGATCATTGGGAGGTCTTGTATCTGAATGCGGTTCTCGAAGCACGCGAAGGAGAGTTCGCTGTTGCGCGCGGCCATCTTGATCGCTCCGTTGCGCTGAATCCATCGTCAAAGGAGGCGCAGCACGAGTTGGGGAGTGCGCTTTCGAGCCTTGGCGAGCTGGCGGCCGCAAAAGAGCACCTGGAAAAAGCGATTGCCCTGGGTGACAACCAACCCGAGGTGCAATACGACCTGGCCAAAGTTCTTCAGCGCCTGGGGGAGACGGCTCAGGCACAGGAGAAGCTGGACATTTACCAGAGATTGAAGAGATCTCAATCGGAAAGAACGCAGGCCGCCGGAAAGGCAGAGGTCGGGGACGAAGCAATGAAGGCCGGCGATACTGCGAAAGCGATCACACTCTATAAAGATGCCCTCGAATCCAACCCGGATGAGCCACTTCTCTACTACAAACTGAGCCGAGCGCTCGACAAGGCGCGCGACATCGACGGCGAAAAAGCAGCACTTCAGCGGGCCATTCAACTCAATCCAAATCTTGCCGAGGCGCAGATCCAGATGGGTTTTCTTTCTGCCCGGGCTGGGGATACCAACGCGGCAGAAGGGTACTTTCGGGCCGCGGTGAAGGCCTCACCGTCGCAGGTGGTCGCATGGATCAATTTGGGCGCAACGCTGGCCAGCGAAGCCAAGTGGGACGATGCAAAGCAGGCAGTGGGCCACGCGCTGGAGATTGACCCAGACAATGCCCAGGCGCTCCGCCTCAGCCAGGCAATCTCCGACGCACATCCGGGACCATGACCAAGCGAACTCAGCAATCCGCAGATTGCAGTCCGAGCAATCGATGGTCCCGCCGTCGGCTTCTGCAAGCGACGCCCGGGGTTCTTGCAACTGCAGCCCTCCCGGCGCACTTGCTGGCGATAGAGGCGGCATCCGCGGTCGATGCCGGGTTTTCGAAATTTGTGGATGTGGCAGAGGCTGCCGGCCTCAACAAGGTGATGTTTTACGGCGAAGGCACAAAGGCCACGTATCTCACCGAGATCATGGGAGGAGGATGCGCATTCTTCGACTTCGACAACGACGGATGGATGGACATTTTCATCGTCGGCGGCCGGCGCCTTGAAAGCGTACCGGCGGGAGCCAGCAACCGCCTCTACAAAAACAACCGCGACGGCACATTCAGCGACGTTACCGCGCAAGCCGGGCTGACCGACGCAGGTTGGGCGGTGGGTGTTTGCGTGGGCGATTACAACNNTTCCTGACTTACTTTGGCCAGAACCGGCTCTATCGCAACAATGGCAACGGAACGTTTACCGATGTGACACAACTGGCAGGCCTCGGTTCCGCTTCGGTTCGGTTCGGCTCAGGCTGCACCTTTGTGGATTACAACCGCGACGGTTGGCTCGACCTGTTTGTCTCGAACTATGCCGATGTCGATCTCGCGAAGATGCCCACGCCCTCGCTCGAGCGGCCCAATTGCAATTACCTGGGCGTTCCAGTCAACTGCGGTCCGAGCGGCCTGCCCTTGCCCACCCACCTTCTCTATCGGAACAACGGAAATGGCACTTTCACCGATGTTTCAAAAGAGTCCGGGGTGGCAGCGATGCGAGGCTCCTACGGCTTGACTGCGGCAGCCTATGACGTGGACGACGATGGATGGCCAGATATTCTTGTGGCTTGCGACTCGACGCCCAGTCTGGTGCTGATGAACAACCATGATGGGACCTTCCGCGAGGAGGCGCTGTTGCGCGGGCTGGCCCTCAGCGACGACGGAAGAGAGATGGCTGGAATGGGCGTGGGCGTTGCGGATTACGACTGCGACGGGCGTCTCGATGTGGTCCGCACCCACTACATGAATCAGGCCACAGGCCTGTATCACAACATCGGCAAAGGTCAATACGAAGATGTCACCAGCCGGGCCGGCCTTATCCACGAACGCCGCTTCGTGAGTTGGGGAGTGGGTATGCTCGACCTCGACAATGACGGCAATCCCGATATTTTCCTCGTGACAGGCCAGGTCTATCCCGAGCTCGAAGCGGTGAATCCCAAGTACCCACGCAAGGGTCCACGCATCCTCTTTCGGAACCTGGGAAACGGCACGTTCATCGAGATGGCAGAGGACAGTCAGCCGGCCCTGGCGTCGCGCCATGTGAGCCGTGGTTGCGCCTTCGGCGATTTCGATAACGATGGAGACCTGGACATCCTGATCATGAATCAGAACGAGCCGCCAACACTCTTGCGCAATGATGCGCCGCAGGAGAACCACTGGATCAAGATCCGGCTGCACGGCACAAAGAGCAACCGAAGTGCTCTCGGCGCTCGAGTCACCATTCGCAGCGGCGGCAAGGTGCAGGTGCAGGAACTGATGAGTCAGACAAGCTACGTCTCAAGCAACGATCCTCGTCTGCACTTTGGGCTCGGCGCAGCCATGGTGGCCGACATAGAAGTGCGCTGGCCGATGGGAAGCGTCGACCTGCACAAGAATGTTGCAGTCGACAGGCTCATCACGCTTGTGGAAGGATCGTCCGAACCGAAAGTTGAGAGACTGACGGCTGCACCAAATCTCGATAGCGGCCAGAGAACGGTTTCGAAGCCCTGAGACTCAGTCGCGCCTGTGCCGCCCGTCCTCAGTCATGCTTGTAGCGGTTGAAGGCTTCTATATTCAGCAAATGAAGACCAAATGGGGAAGCTGCAATGCCCGCGCTTGCACGCTCCGTCTCAATACAGAACTGGCGATAATGCCGAAGGGGTGCCTCGAATACATCTTGGTGCATCAGATGGCACACTTACCCAAGCCAACGCACAACGCCCGCGTCATAGCCCTGATGGGCCAATTCATGCCAAACTGGCGCCTGCGCAGGGACCAGTTGAATCGACTGCCGGTGCGCCACGAAGAATGGGCCTACTGAGACGCCTTGCACGCTGTTATGCCAGCGGCAATGGCCATCATCCATTCTTAAGAGGCAGATGCCTCATTTTTGGACCTCCGACCCGGAATCCCGGAGTGACATTCATTACCCTAGTTCGGGGTGAATTATCCAATTTGGCTCTGTTGTCCAATAGTCCGAGCAGTGTTCCTTTGCTCCCCATTGCGGTAGGTTAGACTGCCAAACCTCGATCGTTCTGCAGCGGTATCGTTCATCTAGCAGTCCGGCCTCAACCTCCAGAGAATCGCTGCACTCTTGAACTGTTCACCTGCGTTGCTGTCCCGCCTTCTACAGGCTGGTCAATCTCCACGGGAGGACCAAGAACTTGCCAGAGCAGGTGTACTGAGCGCACGAGATCTCGTGCAACGGGCGAAAGCGGTTGGAATTCACTGTGCAAACCGTCATCGCGAGCAGATCGCATATACGAGAGAACGGGACGCTTAATGGAGTGCCGCTGCCGGGAGCGCCCAATCGATTTGCTCGGCCGATGATTCGCCGAATCAGCTAGAAGGCAAAGCGCCTGATCATAGTCAGAGTGGAGGATGCAAGCCGCTCCATCGACTCTGGTGTTCTGAGCTCGAAACGGCTCCCCGCTCAGTCGGCGCAATCTGCTCAATCGCCAACTCAAACCAGCCGCCGATAAGCTCAAGTTGCAAGGAGTGAATTGGCACTGGTTCCGGCACGCCCACGCAACGCTGCTCGATTCGACGGGCGCTCCAGTCGGCACCACTCAGGCGCTGCTTGGATACTCGTCCTCGGAAATTACGCAGGGGACGTACATCCACTCAGTCCCGGCGGATGCTCACCGGGCAGTAGAGGACGTAGAAAAGCTCCTCGCGACCAGGGGTTCCGTTATTGGACCCAAGTGGACCCAAGTTCCGATACAGCCCGGAACTGGTGGTTTTGCAATTAACTGATTTCGCGTGACTTATTGGTCGGGGAGAGAGGATTTGAACCTCCGACCCCCTGGTCCCGAACCAGGTGCTCTACCAGGCTGAGCCACTCCCCGA
>PMXB01000173.1 GCA_003165935.1 Acidobacteriaceae bacterium
CTTTTCAAAAGTATCGAAGTTCAGCCTCTAAGTCAAGCTCTTTTTTCTCCGCCTCTTAAACCCCTCAGAACCACCGGTATACCGCTCACGGCATGGTGTTTCAGGGCTCACCGAGCGAAGAATCACAAGAGTTTGGAATTCCCTGGATTCAATCCAGAGGATCCGCCCAAAAGGCATCGCGCAACGCACAAATATCAAAGATTGACCGGCGCAAACGCGCCAGAGCCGCTAAGGCTCACAGGGGGATAAGCCCTGGGTCTTGCAATGGCTTGTTCTCTGAGGGTTTCCCTACAGGGGTCAGGGGCTCTTGCCTCGCCCGGCCCTACGAACCAGCATTACATCCAGCCTCCCGTTCCCGCTTGGGGCAGGCCCGAAGGCCACGGGGAAGCAAACTGCTCTTGTCCAACTCTCAAAGAGTAGCACAGGCTCGGTTCGTTTGCAAATTTCCTGCGAATTCCCTGGAAACTACTTCCGATACCGGCCAGACTGCTCTTTGCAACCTCCCGAGAATAGCAACCACCCAGCTCGAATGCAACCGCCAACCCCTGTGGAAAGCCCCGTTTTCTGTGGGAAAGTGCTATGTTGCCAGGCCGTTTCTGATCGCCTGCTCGACGGGGCTCCGGCCCCGCTAGCCGACCAGCTCCACCACGCCATCGACCGCAGCGTTGCCTACTAACCTGACATCAATGCTTCGGAATCAGTCCCAAATCCGTCAGCCCGTTCACAAAAAACTGCATCGCCAGCGCCACCAGTAAAAGCCCCATGATGCGCACCAGGATACGAATCCCCGTTTCCCCCATAAACTGCCGCACCCGCCCCGCCCCGGCCAGCACCCAGTAGCTCACCAGGCACGTAATCGTGATCGACCCTAAAATCGCCGCCATCTCCCAGTGCCACAGCGACGGCACTTGCCCCACCAGCACCATCACGCTTGAAATCGCGCCCGGCCCGGCCAGCATGGGAATCCCCAGCGGCACAATCCCCGCATCTTCCTTGGCCGTGGCCTCTTCGGTATCGCCATGCGCCTCAGCCGTGGGCGACCGCTTGGCCTCCAGCATGTCAAGGCCGATCAGCAGCAGAATCAGCCCGCCTGCCACCTCAAATGCCGGCAGCGTGATTCCAAACATCCTGAAGATNNACCGCAAACAGCGTCAGCACAATCCAGGCCGTCAGCGTGCCTTTCCGCGCCATCCGCTTGCGCCGCTCCGGTGTCATGCTCCCGGTAATTGCCAAAAACGAAGGGATAGTCGCGAATGGGTCTACCAGAAAAAAGATCGAGCTCAGCGCCAGCACGCTGAATCGCACCAGCGGAGCCTGGCTCAACTGGCTGAATGCCTCTTGCGCTGGATTCGTCCACATCACCTCATGAGGCTAGAACATTTCACCAAACCCCGCCAACCGCGTCCCCACTTGCAATGCCCTCACTGGACTAGAATCCTCCTGTTCTGGCGACGAGTCTATGAGCGACTCTCTATCTCTGCATCTAACTCCCCGGAGGCACTGCTTGCATCTGCGTTCCCTCAGTCTTCTACCGTCCGCGCTTCTTCTCTGCGCCTTCGTCGCTCTCTCCGCCCAAACCAATAAGCCCACAGCGGATTCCGGCGTGGTTCTCAAAGCCAGTGCCCGCGCTGTCGCCGTGGATGTCGTCGTCACCCACGGCAACGACGAGCCCGTCACCACGCTCCGCAAAGAGGACTTTCAGATCTACGAAGATGGCAAGCCGCAGTCGATCGATTTCTTTGAAGAGCACACCGTCCACAACCTCCCCGGCGCTCTTCCATCGCTGCCCAAGATGCCGCCTGACGTCTACACCAACGTGCCCGTGGTCCCGACCGATGATGCCGTCAACGTCCTCCTGCTCGACTCGCTCAACACTGAGAAGCAGGACCAGGTTTACATGCACAAGCAGATTCTCGACTTCCTGCGCCACATGCAGCCCAACACCCGCGCCGCCATCTTCACCCTCGGCTCCAAGCTTCGCTTCATCCAGGGCTTCACTTCCGATAGTTCTGCCCTTGTCGCCGCACTGAACGACAAGAACAACGGCTTTTCTGTCGAAAAGAACACCGCCTACAAATCGCTGTCAGACAAGGCGGACGATGCTGCGGATATCGCCAAGCTCTCGGCCATGCTTGGCGGCCGGCCCGACGCCGGCATCGTCTCGCTCAGCCAGGCAGATGCCGACTTTGCCAACTATCAATACGGCGATCGCGCCATGATGACCCTCGAGGCACTCAACTATCTCGCCCGCTACCTGGGCGGCATCCCGGGCCGAAAAAACCTCATCTGGTTCGCCACCTCATACCCCGTCACCATCTTTCCCAGCGCCCAACAGAGCCAGACCATGAACCAGCTCCGCGTCCTTGCCAGCTCCGTCCGAAGCACAGCCGACCTGCTCACCGTCGCCAAAGTTGCTGTCTATCCCATCAACGCGCAGGGCATGATGGTCGAACACGGCATGGAGGCCGACAACCCCGGCCAGGGCAGCATGGGCGGCATCGCCGCCTATGGGCAAGATGCAGTCGAGCGCGCCGACACCATCGCCGCCATGAACCAGCTCGCAGCCGACACAGGTGGCAAGGCCTTTTACAACACCAACGACATCAACGGCGCTTTGAACCATGCCATCAACGACGGCGCACACTACTACTCCATCGTCTACACGCCCACCAACAAGAAGCTCGACGGCAAATATCGCCGCATCGAAGTAAAGCTCACCGACAGCCATTACAAGCTCAGCTATCGCCGCGGTTACAACGCCGACGACACCACCAGCCAGGCCCAGAACCCTGACTCACAGAAGCCCGGGCCCCAGAAGCCGGAGCCCGACCCGCTCCGCCCACTCCTCATGCGAGGACTGCCCAGCGCAACCCAGCTCCTCTACGCGGTTCGTGTCGTTCCGGCCAGTCCTCAGCCCGCACCCGACGCCAAGATCGCAGGCAAGAACCCAGCCCTCACCGGAGCAGTAACGCGTTACAGCGTCGACTTCTTCATCCGCTGGACCGACGTCGACTTCACCCCCGGCGCTGGCGACACGCACCTTGGCAAGATTCAACTCGGTCTCATGGCATACGACCGCTCCGGCAAAGCCGTCAACTGGCTCGGCGCAACGCAGCAGATGCAGCTTCAGCCCACCGTTTACGCGGCGATTCAAAAATCCGGCGTCCCCGCCCACATGGAGATCGACCTGCCCAATACCGACGTCTTTCTCGAGACCGGCGTCTACGACTGGGGCTCGAACAAGGCCGGCACCCTCGAAATTCCCCTCCACCCTGCCCCAGCTCAATCGGCCGCAACTCCGCCAGCCGCCACCCTCCCTGACAAGTCCGGTCAACCTCCACCGAAAATGTATTGACTCGGACTCCTGTGGGACTCGACAATCCGCAACTATCCTCACCGCACCGTCAGCCGCACACCCGCCGTCTCCGCTGAGTTCGCGCCAATCAACACATCCACCGGACCCGGCTCCACAACACCCTTCATCTGTGCATTCAAAATCGAAAGCTCGTCCGGACCGACCTCGAAGGTGACCGTCTCCGATTTGCCCGCATCGATGTGTACGCGTTTGAATCCGCGCAGTGCGATCACCGGCTGCACCACGCTGCTGACTGGATGATGGATGTACATCTGCACCACCTCGTCTCCCGCGCGTGAGCCAGTATTCGATACCGTGACCGAGACCATAGCCTTCCCGCTGGCCGCGATCTCCGCATGATCCACCACCGGTTTGCTGTAGCTGAACGTGGTGTAACTCAACCCGAAGCCAAACGGATAGAGCGCTGAGTTGTCGTCGAAGACATACCCGCGCCGCGCTGCCGGTTTCTTGTAGTAGTACACCGGCAACTGTCCAACGTTGCGCGCGAAACTCACAGGCAGATGCCCCGAAGGATTCACATCGCCAAACAGCACGCCGGCAATCGCATTCCCGGTCTCCTGCCCCAGGTACCAGCCTTCCAATATCCCTTGGGTCTGCTCGGCGAGCCTGCCAATGGAGTAGGCCTTGCCGTTCAGTAACACTGCGATCATCGGCTTTCCGAGCTTGGACAGTTCACTCACCAGCTCGTTCTGGCGGCCAGGCAGTTCCAGCGTGTCAGAGTCGCCAAGAATCGAGGCCGATCCCGGCGCCATCTGGCCAATCGACTCGCGAGACACCACCTCGTTTCCACCCAGGGCCAACACAATCACGTCCGCCGATCCCGCCACGTCCAGAGCATCCTTCATCAGCTTCTGATCCGTCTCTTCTTTAGGCGCCTGATAGGGCATGAAGTCGTTCAAATTGGGCGCCGAGTCCGGCTCTGAAATTCTGCAACCCTCGGCGTACACCACCTTCGTCCCCGCGCCAACCCGCTGGCGAATGCCGTCGAGCACAGTCACAAAGTATGGCGGCGTGCTGCTATATGTGCCCAGCCGCTTCTTGTTTGCGTTTGGCCCGATCACAGCCAGCGTCTTGATCTTGCCGGCATCGAGAGGAAGCGCGTTGTTCTTGTTCTGCAGCAGGACGATCGCTTCATTGGCCACTCTTCGCGCCAGTTGGATATGGTCTTTGCTTCCCACAATCGCGGCAGCCTTGTCTGGATCAGAAAGCGGATGTTCGAACAGGCCAGCGCGGAATTTGATCGTGAGCACGCGCGCAACTGCGGCGTCCAGATCCTTCATAGACACCTTGCCCGCTCTCACTGAAGCCGCCAGATCGGCGTAGCCCGAAGGCGCAGGCAACTCCATATCCACGCCCGAATTGATCGCCAGCACTCCGGCTGCCGAGTTGTCGGCCACCACGTGTTGCAGCGTATTCAGTTGCTCCACTGCCGTGTAGTCCGACACNNACGTGCTCCTGATCCAGCAGCGGCGCTTCCCCCTGCAAACCGCGAACCGCCGCAACTCCAAGCTGCCCCACCAGGAATGGGTCCTCCGAGTACATCTCTTCCACACGCCCGTACCGAGGGTCACGGCTGAGATCGAGAACTGGCGCCAGCACAAGACTGTTCCCAGCCGTGCGCGACTCCTGCGCCACCGTCGTGAACATCTCGCGGAGCAGATCCGGATCCCACGTGCTTCCCAGCGCAACCGCCTGCGGAAACGCGGTTCCGCCTTTGATCGCAGGCCCGTGCAGCGCTTCTCCGTGAAACATGATGGGAATGCCCAGACGCGTGTTCTTGAGCACCCAGTTCTGCAGCAGGTTGCGTCTCTCCGCACCTTCGCGCGGCCCCCCTGCGCTCATGCCGAGGAACTCATCGAGAAATGAAAACGTCCCGAGCCCGTTCGCGAGCATCGGCTTGACTACAGCTTCGTTCAGGCGGTCCTTCTCAAACACAACAGGTATCCCCGGCGCCATTGCCGGCAGGGTCCACTGCGATTGCAACTGCGCGACCTTTTCTTCAAGGGTCATTCGTCCCATCAGGTCGCGGACTCGCTGCGGAACCGGTGCCTTGGGATCCTTGTAAGCCGGAACGTTGCTTTGTTGCGCCAATCCAGCGGACACAACTACCACCAGTGCGACTGACGCCAAACGATGTGCAATTCTCATCACGCTATCTCCAAATATCCCGATGCAACTGGGACCATCAAAACAAGCCGTGAGAATTGTCGCACTTCGGGCTGGGGGTTCACATCCTGGCGCCCCCGCACTGGAAAATCATTACCGCCAGTCGTCGATCACCCAGCAGTTTGTGCGGTTGAAGCCCTCAGTGTTCGGCCGCTGCATCGCCACCCCCTGCGTCGTCACGCGATAGCCGCGCGAGCGCATGTGCCGGAACGCCTCGCCGCGTGCCAGGTTCGTGCCCGCCTCAACGACTGCCCCTTTCAGAGCCGCATACGCCTCGCATCCATCCAGCAGTCGCCCAAAGTGCGTCTCCGCAGCCTTGCCGTCGCGCGCAGCACCGAACTTGATGTAGCAGATCTTCTTCCCGCCCTCTGACCCCGCGCCCGTCATGCAAATCGCAAATCCATTCAACACGCCGCGCCGCCGCTCCAGCACCACATCGCCCGTTTTCTGCGCGAGCACCGATCTCATCTCAGCGGTCAGGTCCAGCCCCTTGCTGATCCGGTGCGTCAGCTTCGCCGCCGCCACAATCACCTCTTCACGCTCTGCTTTTATGAGCGCCGACAACAAGTCCGGCATCCGCGCAGGATTCGCCTCCGGAGTCCGCACCATTACCGCCGTCAGGTGCTGCGGCCAATATCCAAATTTCTGATACAGCCCAACATGCTTCGCGCTGCTCGCAAATGTGAAAAGCCCCGTGTGCCGGATGCCCCACTTATCGAACACCCCCATCGTCGCTTCCAGCAACTTCTGCGCCACACCGTGGTCCCAGTACTCAGGCAGCACGGTCAGCGGTCCGAAAAATCCGAAGCATCCCCACCGCGTCACAAAGTTCGACCCGATCAGCCGTTTGCCATCCCATGCCGCCAGCGCCTTCACGTTCTTCGAACGATGCCTCGGCCTGAGAAAGTCCCGGTCCTCCATGAACGCCATTGGATCCGGCATTCCAAGAAAGGTCCCGAACGCCAGCCGCACAATGCGATCGGCCTCTTTAAGTTCACTCGCCTTCAGCGGGCCCACCCGTATCTTCTGGCTCTTCTGGTCTGTCGCCATCCCGCGCGCCCCCCTCTTCGCTTCGATTCTTCCGGAACCCCGATTCCCCGCGATTTTCCCCCAACCCTCAGATCCTAAGCAAGGGAATTCGAAGCGGCTCCGCGCCGCATCCGCTCTTCGCGCCCTGAGACTCTTTCATCGCACGATGCCGCCTGGCTTCTACAATGTTTGCTTGCCCTCAGCGCACAAACCCGCACCGCCCTCGCTGATCGACCTCGACCGCATCGACGTCGTCCTCGTCTCTCCGCGCAACCCCCTCAACATCGGCGCGGTCTCTCGCGCCATGGCCAACTTCGGCTTCCGGCACCTCACCGTCGTCGCTCCCTACGAGCCCCACTGGCGCGAAGCCCAGTCAGCCGTCGGTGCCGAAGATATCCTCCAAAACGCAAAGGTGTGCGCAACACTCCCCGAAGCCCTCGCCTCCGCAACCCTCGTCTTTGGCACCGGCACACTCCAACCCCGCAGGCCCGAGCAGTCCGTCATCGAACTCCCCGCCGTCGCTCCCCTTGTCCGCGACAAACTCGCCCAGGCAGCCCGCATCGCCATCGTCTTCGGCCCGGAAAAGCATGGCCTCACACGCGACGACCTCTCATTCTGTCACCGCCTCCTCACCATTCCCACCGACCCCCGCCAGCCCTCCATGAACCTCGGCCAGGCCGTTGCCGTCTGCCTCTACGAACTGGCTTCGCGCCTCCCACAGCTCGAAACTCAGGCCGAATCCCAGCCCGAGACATCGGCCCAATCACTCCTCGACCTGGCAGCGCCCGTACCCACTCCCGCCCTCGCGGCCACCTCCTCCAGCCTGGACCTCCTCGCCTGCGTCATCGAAGAAACCATGCTCGCCGCCGGATACTCCCCCCGCTCTATGCAGGCCGCCAACCGCCACGATCTCCGCCTCCTGCTGCGGCGCCTCGCACCCAACGCCAAAGACAACCGCCGCATCCTCGGCCTTTTCCGCCGCATCCTCTGGCGCCTCAGCCACCCGCCAGCCGACTGATCCCATCTTGAGCAGACTCACCTATTCGCCTCGTTTTCCCCCCACCGCACTCCCCAACCCCTGCAAACTGCCCTGCACAGCCCGCCCGCAAACGCTATCCCTCTTGAATCCAACAAAAGTACCAGCACTTCCGGAATGAAACTTTGTCCGATTCGGGAGAGAATGAGACAGTATCCTGATAAAGTTCGCTCAAGGTAAATACGCGCATGCCCTTCTCCCTCCGTCGCGACACCGCATCCCTCTTTTCCGTATCCCGTTCGTCCGCCTCAAAACTCCCGGCGCTCGCCGTGGCCCTCGAACTGGTCCTGGGGCTGGCCATGGCCTCGGCTGCCCTGTCACCAGCTCAGGAACCGGCGTCCCAAACACCTCCAGCACAACAAACCCCGGCACAACCCGCTTCTCAGCCCGGCACGGCCCAGCCAGCTCCCCCTCAGCAAACCCCGGCTCCGCCTGCGCCAGCTTCCGCCGCCCCGGACGGTTTGCAAACCCAGGCGCCCAGCCCCGCCGAGCCGCAAAAGTCCTCACCCGCCCCCGCGACATATAACACCACCACAACTGTCGTGCCACCTTCAGCCGCCGCAACACCTTCCGGCCCGGCGCCCTCTGCCTCCGACTCCATCCTCGAATCGGAGCTCCGCACGCTTCTCGTCGGCAAGCCCCTCTTCCTGCGCGGCTGCTACCTCTCTGACGATCTACGATTCAACGAGCGCGGCGGCCTCTACGGATCCTCGCCGCACGCTTCCTTTACCCTCAGCGGAGTCCAGATCGAAAGCCTCCGCCTTACCAAAAAGGAACTCATCCTCGAAGGCGACCGCTACGGCTACCGCTTCCTGGGCGCTCTACCCGGCAACAACCCCACCGATGACATGGAGCGGATCAAGATCACTCCCAGGAAAAAGGTGCTCCGCATCCGCATCGAGCGCGAAGAGGTCGTCGCTCCCAAAAAGGAAAAGGAAAAACCTGCAAAAGGTGAGCCCGGCCAGTCTGCCACCAACCCAAATGCGCCTGCCGGTACACAGGCCCCCTCAGCCGCGCCTGCCAATGCGACTGCTCCGGCTGCCAACACCACTGAAACCGACGCAGCTAACAACGAACCGCTCAAGGACGAACCAACCACCACCTCGCCCGAGCACGCCGTTGCGCGCCTAAAAGAGACGCTCTCCCGCCTCTTCACCCCAGCTCTGGATGATCGCTTCGTGGGCTCCATGCCGACCTTCTGGCAGCTCTATTACAAGAACCTCGCCGACAAAGCCGGCTACCACCCCTCCGACCCCGCCGTGCTCCGCCCCAGCCAGGTCGACAAAAAGCCCCGCCTCATCTCCGTCGTCGACCCACCCTCCAATCCTTACGCCCAGGAATACGGCGTCGCAGGCATGGCCCGCTACCACGTCGTCGTCGGCCCCGACGGCAAACCCGGCGAGATCGCTATCGGACAACCAATCGGCTTCGGTCTGGACGAAAATGCGGTCGACACTCTTAAAAGAGCCACATTTGAGCCCGCCATGAAAGACGGCAAGCCCGTCCCTGTTGTGCTCGATCTGGATGTGCAGTTCCACATCTACTCAAAGTTGACCTCAGCAACCTCTAAACCCGATCAGCAGACGAAGCCCGCTCTTCCCGGCCCGTACTCTTTGCCGGCCAAGCCATAAAAGTTTGCAAAGTACGTTTTCCGAGAAAATCTTGGCGACTTTCGTACTTATTTTCGCCCAATTTTCTCGGCGCTTCGCTCGCTCCGCGTAAGACAAGCACTGGTTCCGCGCCTGACCGAGTTTCCGACGTACTTCGACGTCTTGCCGGGTCATGCGCACGTACGACTTCGCAAGATTGTCCCAATTCGAGAACAATTCCTGTCTCACGGAGCGTCTTACGGTCTTACAGGGCGGCAAAAACCCCCTTGTTTGTCTTACATCCGCCCGTCCCCCATGGAATACAACGGCCAATGCTGCCATCCAGGCGTCCCACAGCCGCCTCCGATTCAGTCTTGCAATCAGGAAATGCGTCCTACGCGGTCTGACAGCACCTCCAGCTCTGCCGCAAGCCGCCGCGTCAGGTCCAACAAACACCCCGCCCCGTCTCACCGGTCTCACAACGAATTCCACCCGCCCGCTAGACAAGACTCATTGGATATCGCTCATTAGAACCCCGGAGAAGTCATTTGGGGATTCTGATTACCGTCCCGAAACACCCCTCTCCACTGACCCCACCTCCCTTAGCCGCCAAACTCAGCCGCCAAACTCAGCCGCCAAATTCAGCCGCCAA
>PMXB01000352.1 GCA_003165935.1 Acidobacteriaceae bacterium
CAGCAGCTTCATCTCGAACGCGCCGGCTGCCGCATTCGGCGCCACCGTCACCTCCTGCTTCACCGGTGCAAAGCCCGTCATCGCGATCGCGATCGTCCACTTCCCATCGGCAAGGTCGGGGAAGGAATAGAAGCCCTGCGAGTCCGTGATCGCGACCGCAGTCTTCGTTCCCTGCGTAGCCGTCACCGTCACCGTCGAGCCCGGAAGCGGCAACCCGCCGAAGGTGACCTGTCCGTGGTACTCCGAAGCCATCGCCAGACTCAATCCGCTCAGCCACGCGATCGCGCAGATAAGCAGTAGTCTTCCACCGGTTCCAGGCCTGCGCAGTTTGCGCTCGGTCATTGCTCGCACCATTCCTTGTCTAGAGTTGCTCTATTGATTTGCTGTCTTGAGTTGTTGTATTGAGTTGTTGTATTGAGTTGTTGTATTGAGTTGTTGTATTGAGATCGCTCACTGCAAGTACGCACAGACAGCCCGAAAGGTTCCATGAAAGTTCGCTGTAAAAGAAAAATCGTATTGAAAGTAAGAATCCATTTATGAGACGTTTGCCAGTCCAGCTTCGTTCGCAATGATTCTGATTTATTATCCTTCGTCTTCGTTCTATTCGCCCTTCATCAAGCCATGTGTGTCATTCCCGGTTCTTATTTGTCATTCCGCTTTTTTGTCTGTCATTCCGCAGCATCCTTGTTTGTCATTCCGCTGCGCCCTTCTTTGTCATTCCGCAGCGCAGCGAAGGAATCCGCTTCTCCCTTTGCTCAGTTCGCCTCCGGCCGCTCAATGTGGTCCACTACAATCCCTGCGATCGGCCCTTTTGCCTGCACCAGTTGCAGCCCGAGTTGCTTCAACCCCTCAAACATCGTAGGCACGCCGGAATCTTCCGCGATCTGCCGAAACTGCTCCGGCAGCGGACGATACGGAATCGGCACCGTGAAGTCGTACGCGCCAGTCAAACCCGTCTTGTCGATCACCACTCGTCCCGCCCGGTCCGGTCCACTCATCGAATTCACCAGCTCCGCCATCGTGGTGTCCTGGCACACCAGGTTGAACGGATCGAACCATCGCAGCACCTTGCCCGACATCGCCTGGGCTCCGGAATACGAAGGCGTCACCGTATCGCCCGGCTCGTATTCCATCAACTTCGGCCCTCCCTTCGCCACCACCAGGTTGTAAATGTCGCCTTCCCGCGTCTCCCAGTGCGCCTTCAGCTTGAAACGCTCCTCCAGCAGCACCCGGACCATGTGCTTCTGCTCCGCCCATTGCTGCTCCCTGGTCAGCGCCGCCAGCTTCGCATCCGCCTCGCTGTCGCTCTTGGCCTCGATCATGAACAACGTCGGCCACGCCCACTTCGGGCCGCCTACAATCTGATAAAAATCCACCCCATACGCCGTGCTGATCAAGTTCTCGATCATCGTGTTGGACGCGTGAAACGTGGCCGTATGCGGCACAAACATCCCTGGAGTCATGGTGAAGCCGCGCATGTCAATATCCTTGTTCTCCCGTACCGACGCCACATCGAACGTCATCGTCGGCACATACTGAGCGCTTTCAGGCGTAGATGCTGCCGATACAGCCGCGCCCGCCTGCCCAAGCGCACACGGCACCGCAAACGCCATCAATCCAGCCACCAAAACCAGCAACTTCACTTCGGAATTTGACCCTGAATGAGCATGAAGAGTCATCGGGTTACGATCCCCTCTCGAAATCGAACACCAGAATACTCGCTTCATTGGGCTTATGCGCCGGGGCGCAGGCCTCTACTCTTCCCGCTCGATCAGAGTCTCCAGCTTCTCCTTATGCTTTGCCCCTCTCGCCGCCTCCGCCCCAGGCTCCCGCTCCACCTTCGCCTTCGGCACTATCACCCGCGAAGCCTTCGGCTGGCCCACACGTTCCCGCGCCAGCGCCTTCACCGCCTTCGTCGCCGAAAATACATCCTTCTTCCGCTTCTTCATACCTGTGCCTTCGGTTCTCTTTCCACTCCGATTGCCTTCCTCTAATCTCGCCCGTTTCCCTGATCTCCAATTCTGATCCCGCACTCTGGTCCTTCAGGCCTTCCTCATCCCTTGCGTTTCCTTAGTCCAAGGAAGAGTATGGATGAGATTGAGTTCGAGCGAAAGGCCCGGCTCGCACCACTTGCCCCGCCTCACGCCCGCAGCACCCCTGGGAAGGCTTGGAACCATGGAAGAGCGAGAGTTTTTTAACGAAACCACCGAGTCGAGAAACCACACCATCACCTGCCCCAAATGCGGTCAGGCCGGCGAATACAAGGTCACCTGGATCGTCCGCCGCAAGCGCGCCCAACTGCCCCGCAACGCCGATGAGCGCGACCGCGCCCGCTTCGCCAAGGCACAGTCCTATATGGTTCGCCGCGACGACAAACTGGCCTGCGCAAACGTCCGCTGCCGCAAGCCATTCGAAATCACACAGCTCCAGTCGATCGCGTTTCTGACGGATTAGCAGCAGCTGCCCCCATTTGGCACCAACCGCCCTCCGCCGCTCTCCAAAGTGCCGCCGTAATTGCCCTCATATCGAGGTGGCGGCAAAGGCCACAAATACTCTAAAATCATGCAATGCGGCGCGCCCTGCGCCCGCTAATGATTCCCCGCAACAAAACTTGAGGAGTGTACGATGGCCAACCCCCTGCTTCCCCCCGAAGAGCGCAACCTCACACCCGACCAGGTCGAGGCTCTCGACAAGCGGCGCGACCTTGGCCACACTTTCCTCGTAATCGCCGGGCAATTCGCCGTCATCGCCGTCATCCTGCTGCTCTGGGTCGGCCAGGATCTCACCTACTCCCCCGGTTGGGCGCACCCCATCGCCTACTACTTCGCCGTTGCCGTGCTCATCATCATCGTCTGCGGCATTGCCGGCATGGTTCTCCGCCGCGGCACCCCGCGCCTCGACTGATCGCGATTCAAAGTGCCGCGCCTCAATAAAGCGCGTCGCTACTGTTCGTTAACCCATTTCGTCTCCTTCGCTGTAGACTGATGTCTGCTGATGGCCGCCATTTCCCCAATTGCCGATTCAGTAGCCGCGCAGCCCCGCCTCACTGATAGCCATGGCCGGGTCATCCACGACCTGCGCGTCTCCATCACCGACCGCTGCAACTACAAGTGTGTTTACTGCCGAACCGGGGAAGTCGGCGCACAGTATCCCGAACTCGGCATCGACGAGTACCTCCGCCTCATCCGTCTCTTCGTCTCTCTCGGCGTCACCAAAGTTCGCCTCACTGGCGGCGAGCCGCTGTTGCGCCGCGGCCTCATCGATCTTGTCCGCGAGCTCGCCAGCCTGCGCACCATTCACGGCGAACCGCTCAACCTGGCACTCACCACCAACGGCCACCTCCTCGAGTCCCTCGCGGTCCCGCTCCGTGACGCCGGCCTCCATCGCGTCACCGTCAGCATGGACGCCGTCGATGCACCCACATTCGAGCGCATTACCCGAATCCCGGGCAGTTTTGAGACAGTTCTGCGCGGCGTCCGCGCCGCCCGCGAGGCCGGGCTCACCCCGGTCAAGATCAACTGCGTCCTGCTCCGCGGCTTCAACGATGACCAGGTCGAAGGCTTCGCCCACTTCGCCCGCCGCGAAGACGTCGTCGTCCGCTTCATCGAGTTCATGCCCCTCGAAGAAGGCCGCCTCTGGACCCCCGAAATCGTCGTCCCCCTCAAGGAAATCGTCCTGCGGATCAGCCGCATCCTGCCCCTCATTGAGCTCGCCCCCAATGAACCCTCTGAGACCGCACGCCGCTACGGCTTTTCCGACGGCCCGGGGGAGATCGGAATCATCGCCCCCGTTACCCAGGCGTTTTGCGGAGCATGCAGCCGTGTACGGCTCACCTCTGACGGCAAGGTCCGCACCTGCCTCTTCTCCCAGGTGGAGCACGACCTCTACGGCCACATGCGCGCCGGCGAATCCGATGAAGAACTGAGCAGCTACATCCACCGCATTGTCCAGGGTAAGGAAGCGCGCCACCACATCGGCGAGCCCGGATTCCTCAAGCCCTCGCGTTCCATGGTCCACATCGGCGGCTAAACCGGGCTATTCCCGCGCGCCCTGCCATCCTCAGTGTCTTTCCAGCGAAACAACGAAACAATCCCCATGACGATCTCGTATTCTTGTGTAGCAAACCACACCGGATTTCGCTCGCTGGGGCCCCTGGATGACGAAGAACACGCAAGGCCGAATCCCGCTTGAGGATCTGCTCGTCTTTCATCAATTGGCGCGTTCGCTCACATCCAGCTTCGACCTCGACACCATCCTCCGCACCATCCTCGAGCACATGGAGCGCATCATCGAGGCCGATCTCTGGACTCTGCTCATCCTCGACCAATCGGCCGGCGAGCTTTACTACGCCATCGCCGCCGGGGGCGAGCAGGAGGCCCTCCGTGGCCTGCGCGTCAAGGTTGGAGAAGGGCCCGCGGGCTGGGTCGCCGAACACGGCGAAACCCTCATCGTGACCAAAGGCGATGACGATCCGCGCCTCAAGGCGAACGATGCCGCCCACGCTGGCCGCGTCCGCTCCGTCATCGCGCTGCCTCTTCGTGGCCGCAAGGGAACCCATGGAGTCATCGAGATCATCAATCCCCGCGCCGATCAGATGACCGATTACACCATCGCTTTTCTTCACATCCTCGCCGACCATGCCGCCATCGCCATCGAGAACGCCCACGACGTNNACCCGTCAGCCTCGCCTTCCTCGACCTCGATCGCTTCAAGGAAGTCAACGACATCCACGGCCATCTGATCGGCAGCGAACTTCTCGCCCATACTGGCCGCCGCCTCCAGCAACTAAGCCGTCCCCAGGACCTCTGTTTTCGCTATGGCGGCGACGAGTTCGTCATCCTCATGCCCGACACCTCCGCCGCTGTCGCCGCGTTCCAGGCCTCGTCTGTACTGGGCACTCTGATGGAGACGCGCTTCCGCATGAAGAACGGCATCCTGCTGAGCGTAATGGCCAGTCTCGGCATCGCCACCGCTCCCGCCGACGGCGCTACCGTCCACGCCATCATCGGCGCAGCCGACTCCCGCATGTACGCTGTCAAATCCAGCGGCCGCGGCTCACTTCGCGGCGCCTGAGCTTCTTTTAGCGGCCCGCCCGGTCGCCACTCAAGCTTGAACCTGATTCCCGGACCTATTCGCCAGCTACTTCCCCGCCTGCCTCAACTTCCCCCAGATCGGGCCGCTCCGTTACCTGCGTCATCGCAATCCGCTCCAACTGATTGCGCCAGTCCAGTTGCTCAACAAATACCTTCGACTCGCGCCAGTTCGGCTCCACAATCACATGCAGTTCGAGATAAACCCGCGTCCCCAGCAGCGATTCAATCTTCCGCCGCGCCGTCGTGCCAATCTCCTTGAGCTTGGACCCGGCCCTGCCAATCAGAATCGCCTTCTGCCCGTCCCGCTCGCAGTAGATCGCCGCCGCAATCCTCGTCAACGGTAGCCGCACCGGCGCCGCGCTCTTCTTTTTCTTGGCGCTCTCAGGCCGAATCTCCGGCTCCTCATACGTCTCAATCACCACCGCAGACGCGTAAGGAACCTCTTCGCCCGTCTCCGTCAAAATGCTCTCGCGAATCAGCTCCGCAACCATGAACCGCTGCGGCTGATCCGTGTACTGGTCCTTGGGAAAATACCGCTCGCCTATCGGCAACACGTCCACAATCCTGCGCATCAGCAGGTCGAGTCCGTCTCGCTTCCGCGCGCTGATCGGAATCACCTGCGCAAACTCGTATTGCCGCGTCAACTGTTCGATCAGCGGCAGCAGCCGATCCTTCGACACAAGATCGATCTTGGTCAGCAACAGAAACACCGGGCAGTCGAGCTTGCGGATCAGTCCGAAGAGAAACTCATCCTCGCTCGTCCACACATCGCGCTTCTTCTCTTCCTCCTGATCGTCCGCTTCCGCCAACTGCACCCGCCGCGTCGCATCCATCAGCACCAGAACCAGGTCGCGCGTTTCCAGCGCTTCGTAAACTTCCTGCAGCATGCGCCGGTCCAGTTGCGTCCCTGGCTTGTGCACCCCCGGCGTGTCCACAAACACAATCTGCGCCGCCGGATGCTGGCCCTTCTTCGCCGCCACCTCCACCACGCCCGCAATCCGGTTCCGCGTCGTCTGTGGCTTGGGCGAAACAATAGCCACCTTCTCGCCGGTGAGTGCGTTCAACAGCGTGCTTTTNNCGGGTGCCCCATCCTAACCGCAGTTCTTCGCGGTTAGGGTGGGAGCCGACAACTCTCTACCCGCCCTTCTCAACCAACCCAAAATGTGAGGGTGCCCGATCCTTGGCGCGTCTTTGCTTCCTGCGCCAAGGGTCGGAATCCGCTTACCCAACCCCGCCAACTGCTTTGTAACAACGGCACGGCTTTAGCCGGGCCAAAAGAGACTCACAAGAACAACGGGCTTCAGCCCCTGCAAATCTAGCGGGCCCATCCTTGGCGCATCTTTGTTTCCTGCGCCAAGGGTGGGACGGAACAAGTTCGTACCACGAAACAACCGGCAAACTCAACCCAATCCCCGCCCCATTGCTATCATCTTTCCCATGCCGCCTGATCCCACAAAAAACGAAGGCCGCACCCAGCGTCTCATCCTCCGCCCGCTAGCGCTCGAAGACGCCGGCCAGATCCAGGCGCTCTTTCCCCAGTGGGAGATCGTTCGGTTCCTGCGCGACATTGTCCCCTGGCCCTACCCGCCCGGCGGCGCGCTCCAGTACGTTCGCGACATCGCACTCCCCGAATCCGCACGCGGCGAATCCTTCAACTGGACCCTCCGCCTCACAACCGATCCCGATCGCATCATCGGCTTCATCGGCCTCAAACTCGGCGAATCCCACAATCGCGGATTCTGGCTCGACCCGTGCCATCAGGGCCACGGCCTCATGACCGAAGCCTGCGCCTGGGCCAACGACTTCTGGTTCGACGTACTTGGTCAGCCCAACCTGCGCGTCTGCAAAGCCATCGCCAACACCGCTTCGCGTCGCATCTCACTCAAACACGCCATGCGCGTCATCGGCACCGAAGAAGCCAGCTACGTCTCCGGCCGCCAACCCTCAGAGATTTGGGAACTCACCGCAGAAGAGTGGCGCGCGCAGAAGGTGGAGTAAATTGGCGGTCGGGGCAACTCCAGGAACTACTCTTCAGGAACCTCGTAGCACCGCCAAACCTTGGCTAGGTCGAGCGAGAACCCTTCGACGGGCCCACACCCATCCACCTTGAGCGCTGAACTCTCAACAGGTTGCCGCCCGGTCTGGTAGATCGTGACCATCTGCCGGGAAGGATCGACCAGCCAGCCCAGTTGCGCGCCGTTCGCGATCCAGCGCTCCATCTTCTCGCCGGTTGCAGCCACGCTGTCGGACGAGGACAGCAACTCAATTACAAATGCAGGGCAAACCCGAAGAAACCCAGTCAACTGCTGCTTCGTCACGCCCTTCAATTGCTCGCCAGTGACATAAGCGGCATCCGGGCTCAGCATCGAGCTGTCAGGAAGGAAGAACCCCGCATTCGATCCCAGAACGCGACCCTTGTTGTGCGTATGCCACCAACTACGAAGCTGGTGGTTAATCTCGGAGTTGCCGTCGTCTGTAAGTACCCCTGTGGGAGGATTCATGCGGATCGCTCCTTCGCGCGTGCGTTCAACCCGAACATCCTCGTTTCTGATGCAAAAGGCTTCGAACTCCTCATCTGACAGGACGGGGTCCAGAGCCATGCTACGCGGCAACGAGATGGATTCAAATCGAAGGAGCGTGCTCATATCCGTATTCTAGCCCCATTCCTGATGTGCATTCGGCTGAAATCTCGATTCTCTGCGCCCTACTCCCTTGTCCCCGTTCCCTGTACTTTCCCCACCGGCGGAAACACCCTTACCCGCTCCACCCTGCGATCCGTCGACGCCACCACTTCAATCCGCAGTCCATCCTCCAGCAGCACCACCTCGCCCGCATGCGGAATCCGCCCCTCCACCTCGCTCACCAGCCCGCCCAGCGTGGTGGCCTCGTACGCATCGCCCACTTCCACCTCTTCGCCAAACAGATCGGGCAATTGATCCACGGGAAAGCTTCCCGGAACCACCCACACGCCTGCCGCCTCGCGCTGCGGCTCCTCGATCGGCGTCTCCACCTCGTGCTCGTCGCGAATGTTGCCCACGATCTGCTCCAACAAATCCTCAATCGTCACCAAACCAGCCACACCGCCATACTCGTCGATCACAATGCGCATGTGCTGCTTCTCGTTGCGCATCTCCCGCAGCAGTTCGTATCCGCGCTTCGTCTCCGGCACAAACACTGCCGGTCGCTGTATCTCCTTCACCGTACGCGTCCGCGCATCCTCGTCCGATATCTGCAGCAGATCATGCGCAAACGCAATCCCCGTCACGTTGTCCAACGAATCCTCATACACTGGCACGCGCGAAAAATTATTAGACTTCAACTCGACAAGAAACTCCTCCAGTGTGAGCGAGCCCGGCACCGCAAACACCTTCGGCCGCGGAGTCATAACCTCGCGCACCAGCATGTCGCCAAACTCCACCGCCGACCGCACCAGCTCGCGATCGCTCTCCTCCAGAATGCCTTCTTCTTCGCCAGCTTCGAGCAGCGCCTCCACGTCACCCGCCGTCTCTTCTTCCGCGCTCGCCGGCACCTCATTCAATGAGCCCACAGAAAAGAAGAACCGCACAAACACCGTAATCGGCGTCATCAGCCACAGCAGTATGCGTATCGCCCAGGCAATCCGCCGCACCCACCGCCCGCGCGTGCGGTTGAACAGCATCTCCGGCAGCAGTTGGTCACACACCACCACCACCAGCACCACGCCCAACACCGCCTGCGCAATCTCTGCGTAGCCCGGCCGTCCCAGGTGCGGCCCACGGTCAAACAGCACCGCCCCAAACTCCAGCGCGATAATCGCCAGCGACAACTGCTCCAGAACCCCCGCGCAGATCGCAGCGTGTTCCCGCGTCAGCCCCAGGTGCGGCTCAATCAGCTCTTCCCACGCGTCGAGATTCTCTTCAATCTCTCGCGTCAGAATCTTTCCAAACTCCGCATACACGCGCCGAATATACGACGCCAGCGTCAACACCGCCGCCAACACCAGCACCATGACTATGGCCGCCGCGCTCAAATTTGCCGCCTCTTTGTTGCGACCGCCTTGCGCCTTCGCGCTGACTTGCTAACTCGCTGACTTGCCGACTCGCTGTCTCGCTGACCCGCTGACTTGCTGGCTTGCTGACTCGCTGCTTCGTTTTCCGCCCGCTCAATCAACCCCTGCGGCAGCTTCAACTTCGCCCGCAGCTTCAACTCCCGCCGCGCCATCTTCCCGTCATCCACTTCGTGATCGAATCCCGCCAGGTGCAGCAGCCCATGCAAAATCAGTACCTTGATCTCCATCCACAGCGGATGTCCCTGCTCATTCGCCTGCCGCAGCGCCGTCGTCACGCTGATCGCCAGATCCCCGGCCACACGCTCATCCGCTGACTCGCTGACTTGCTGACTTGCTGACTTACTTACCCGCTGACTCGCTGACCTGCTGACTGGCTGATCCTCCGCCGGAAAGCTCAACACATCCGTTGCCTTGTTCTTTCCGCGAAACCGCCGGTTCAACCCCCGGATCGCCTCATCCGTCGTCAGCAGAACCGTCACTTCGCCCATCAGCCCAACCGCTTCCTGCGCCGTCTTCAAATAGCGCGACAACGTCCGCGCCGTCGGCAGATCGATCTCATTCTTCTTTTTGATGGGGGCCTTGCTTTCACTCGCTCGCGCAGGATTCTGCTTCCGCGAATCCATTTTCGTCGCGGGGTCAGGTTCCAGATCTGGGTCGAGGATGATCATCGTGCTCGGAGCAGTCCGCCGTGGCGGACTGCCCCGATTCACCTTCAATTCTACGCTAAGCCTGAATCATCGCAGCGATCGTCCGCATCGGCAGAATCAGCCGCATCGACTCCGGAAGCGAAATGAATCCATGTGCGGCGTAGAACTTTGCCGCACGCGCGTCGATCGCGTCCACGATCGGCAAAACCTGCACTGTATCAGGGCACGACTTTACAGCTTGCTGAAAAACTCAACCGAGCGGCTTTGTAACAACGGCACGGCTTTAGCCGGGCCAATAAAGTCAGCAAAACGAGTCGGGCTTCAGCCCCTGCTAACCCACCTTTAGCCGACTTCGCTTTTCCTTCGGACTTTTTCAGCGAGCTGTTTAGTCGTGCCGATAAGGCCCAAAAAGATGACCGGGCTTTAGCCCCTGCAAAAATCACCAGGCGGTAGCCCCGCGGTTGCGCAGAGCCTCCTTAAACGGATGACCCGCTCCCGCGCCGAGAGAAATGCAGGCCGCAATCGCGCGTTGGGCTCGGGTGGGTGAACCAGTGCCTCGAAGAAGACTGCGCGGTCGCGTTCAGAAAGGGGAAGACTCTGAGGGAGATCGATGGCTACAAGTTGCGGCATGGAGCGTCTCCCTGGGTTTCTGTCCCTGACCTAGCGTACGTCCAATGGGAGAACAAGGCAACGATTCGCGCTCCGCCAGATCAGATTATGTCATTCATTTCGGCTTGTGGGATCGCCAGCGCCCGATCTCCGCTTCGATGATGATCGAAGCCTGGTCTTCTAGCCCCACCAGATTCATAATCTCTGTCAGCTTCTCTCGATCCTCATTCTTGGCCGCTTGATCCCACGCACCGACGACTCCGGCAACGTGAAGACGCTCGTTGACGGTCATTCCCGAATAATCGGTCATCGC
The DNA here is from genome assembly GCA_003165935.1 of Acidobacteriaceae bacterium. Classification (GTDB taxonomy): domain Bacteria; phylum Acidobacteriota; class Terriglobia; order Terriglobales; family Acidobacteriaceae; genus Telmatobacter. The sequence goes on from PMXB01000352.1 coordinate 10,711, forward strand.
ATCACCACGCTTTGCACGGGTGGCCGCACAAGTTCTTCGGAGTTTGGAGTTCTACCGCGCTGTAGCTTTACTGCGGCTTCGCCACATGCACCGCCTGCCCCTGCTGCCCCTCATCGCGGCTTTGCCCACCAACTTCGATCGCCTCACCCACGCCCAGCGGCAACTCCTGCTGCTGCGGCTTCACGCTCTCATACGCGCGCACAATCCGCTGCACCAGCGCATGACGAACCACGTCCACATCCGCAAAGTGGCAGAACTGAATCCCCTCCACCCCATCCAGCACGTTGATCGCGTCCACCAGCCCTGACTTGCGCGGGTTCGGCAGATCGATCTGCGTAATGTCGCCCGTGATCACCGCCTTCGAGTTCGCGCCCATGCGCGTCAGGAACATCTTCATCTGCTCGATGGTCGTGTTCTGCGCTTCGTCGAGAATGATAAAGCTGTCGTTCAGGGTGCGGCCGCGCATAAACGCGAGGGGCGCCACTTCGATGACATTGCGCTCCAGCAGTTTCTCCACGCGCTCATTATCCAGCATTTCGTAGAGGGCGTCGTAGAGGGGGCGTAGGTAGGGGTCGACTTTTTCCTGCAAAGTGCCGGGCAGGAATCCGAGCCGCTCGCCCGCTTCCACCGCGGGACGGGTCAGAATGATGCGCGACACCTGCTTACCGAGCAGTGCGGAAACGGCCATGGCGACGGCCAGATAGGTCTTGCCGGTGCCGGCGGGTCCGATGCCGAAAACCAGGTCGTTGCGCTCCATGGCTTCCAGGTAGCGCCGCTGGTTGACGGTCTTGGGGGCGAGGATCTTCTTGCCGAAACTGCGCTGTTTGCCGCTGTTCACCAGTGCGCGGAGAGACACTTCGGGGTCGAAGGCCACCACGCGCAGGTAGCTGTTCAGATCGCCGTTATTGAAGACGAAGCCTTCGCGCATCAGCGAGTTGTAGTCCTCTAGAATGCTTTCCGCGCGGGTAACGTTGGAAGCTTCGCCTTCGATCTCGAGGCTGTTATCGACCAGGTGGGTGTGGACGCTCAAACCCGATTCGATCAGCCTGATATTCTCATCGCGAGTGCCGAAAAGGCTTTCTACGCCTTTGCTAATACGCACACTGGCTTTCATTGAGTGGGTGTTGGAAACCTCCATTGGAGAAATAAAGCGGGACAGGAAGGGGCGTGCCGGCGGAAGGGACTCGGACCTTCGACACCCCGCTTGCGCGGGCGGCTCAAAACCATCCGCTTATGATTATACCAGCAGTGTAAAGGGGGGTAGGTTTTTTGGGGCTTTCGGCAGATATCGGGTGAAATAAGTCAGCGTTCTGCACGTTTCTGAGCGCGGGACCGTCAACATCCAGAGGGGCACACCATGCATAGGATTCCGGTATTGCTGTTCGCAGCGGAGCTGACGGTTCTTGCGGCCTACGCGCAATCTCGGGACGCTGACGTGCGAAAGTTCGAAGTGGCCTCTATCAAGCGCTGTCAGGACTCCGACAGAGGCGGCGGTGGAGGCGAGCCGTCTCCCGGCAGACTCCATCTCAATTGTGTGACCACCGCCAATCTCATTCGCATGGCCTACCTGGCGTTCCCGACCGGCCAGCCGAATGAGCCGGTATCGCCCACCTTTCTTCAGCAGCCGATCTCGGGTGGGCCCTCGTGGATCAATTCCGACCGCTACCGGATCGACGCCAAAGCGAACGGCCCCGCAAACCTCGAAATGATGCGTGGACCCATGATGCAGGCGCTCCTCGAAGACAGATTCAAGCTGAAGATCCACCGGGAGAGCAAAGAGACCAACGTTTTCGAGTTGGTCGTGAGTAAGACCGGGGCCAAACTTCATGCGGCAAAAGAGGGCGGGTGCGAAGTGTTCGACCGAAATCATCCACCGCCCGATCCCACTCCGGGACAGCCGGGGCCCGTGCTCTGCGGATCTGTCCGTATGAACGCGAACGGAGGATTTGATATTTTCGGCGTGACGATCGCGGACCTTTGCCGGGAACTAACAAAGTACGTAGAAGACCGGGACATCGTCGATAAGACCGGCATCGCGGGCGCCTTCGATATACATCTCGACCTGACCCCGGCCGATCTCTTTTACCCCGACGCTGCACCCGACCCGACGTCCACCTTTGTCCCT
>PMXB01000136.1 GCA_003165935.1 Acidobacteriaceae bacterium
TGCCGGGCGCACCAAAAACAAAAGGCGACGCATCGCGCCGCCTTCCCACCACTCATTTTTCTGCCGGTCAGGCTTTCGGCTTCCACAGCCCCACAATATTCCCCTCCATATCCGCAAACCACGCAAACGTCCCGGTCGGTATCGGCACGGGCGGCACGACAGTCTTGCCTCCTGCTGCCTCAACCTGCTTCAGCGACTCGGCCACGTCGTCGGTCTCAATGTAGAAATGCGTGAACTGGTGCGGCTCATGTCCCAGTGCCGCAATGTGTCCCGCAATCCCCGCGCCGCCTGCCCCAGTATCGATCGCGCCCATCGGCCCCGGATCAACCGTCCATCCGAACACCTTCTCATAGAACGCTGAAGTCGCTGCCTTGTCCTTGCAGCCAATCTCAAAGTGAACCACTGGATGCGCCATCGAGACCTCCTCGTCCAGACCGCTTCAGTTCATTTTGCCAAACCCATTCAAGGTTTTCAAACCATCTCTCGGCGCCCCACAAGGAGCGCCTTCAATCCGCGCTGACCGCCGTCTTCGCGCTCACGCCCTTCGCCAGCTGCTCCGCCCGCCACACCGCCCCCTCCAGTGAAACCGTCTCCTCACCAAACACCGGCATCTCCGGCGCGCCAGCCTTCAGCCCGGCAAAAAACCCCTCGCGAACCAGCCGCATATTCGCAATCGCGCCGCCCGTCCACGCCACCGGCACCTCGCCCTCAATCGGATGATTTGCCTTCAGCTTCTTCCGCACCAGCAGCACAAAGTCCACCAGGTCCGCAGCCGCTTGCTTCAGCACTCCCACCGCGACCGGGTCGCCCGCCTCTGCCAGCTCGTTGATCGCCGGCGCCAGCGCCGCAAAGTCCGGTCCCGGCGTGCTGTCGCCCATCTGCACCAGATCCTCAAGAGTCGCGGTTCCCCAAATCTCTCCCACCTTCTTCAATATCTGAGTCGGCTCGCCGCGGTCATACGCATGCAGCGCTCGACGAACGGAATTCACCCCAATCCAATAGCCCGATCCCTCATCCCCCAGCCGCGAGCTATACCCGCCCGCGCACTCCCGGCTTCCATCAGGCGCGCGGCCAATGGTGTTCGACCCCGTACCCGCAATCTGCAATATCCCCGGCCCTCCCTGGAACGCCGCGTCCAGCGCGATCACCTCGTCGCCCACCACATCGATGCGTTCCACTTTGAAGTCCTTCAGCACCGCCGTAATCCATTCCACAGTTCCCGGCAGGCTGCAGCTCGCCACGCCTACCGACCCCGCCGAAACGCCACTCACCCCAGCCTGCGCAAACACATCTTTCAGCAGCGAACGCAAGTTTGCCTCCGCCGCTTCCGCTCCCACCCGCAACCGTTTGATCGAGCCATTCTTCCCATGCGCAACCACACGCCCATCTTGCACAAGCGACGCCCGCGTGTTTGTGCCGCCTCCGTCAACTCCCAAAACTACGGCCATGTCTTCCAATTCCTTCTTCGAGGCCTCGCTCCGCCCCGCCTATTTAGTGTTCCGGCTCAGCTTCCGCCCCGCCGTCTTTCAGTGTTCCAGCAAGCACGTTCAAGCTGCCATCCGTCTTCGGCGCATTCAACCCAAGCATGTGCGCCACCCACGGATACAAGTTAACGTTATCAAACGGCTGAACCGTCTTGCCAACAACTATATCCGGTCCAGCCGCAAAGAAGCTCGCCTTCATCTCCGCTATCTTTCTGGGATCGAACCCATGCATGCCCACCGATGGCGGCTTGTCGTCCTTCCCCGGCGGAGGCCCATGCGCCCTGATCGCATACGGCCCCGTCGCAATCACCACCGGATCACCCTCCCGCGGATTCTCGCTGTAGTNNATCCAGCGTCACCCATCCGCCATCCACCTTCACCATCCCGTGATCGCTCACCACCACCAGGTCCACCGGCAAATTTGTCTTGTCCAACTCTGCCTTCAGCTTCCCCACCAACTGATCAACCTTCTGCACTGCTGCCTTCGTCTCCTTGGCATCCGGCCCAAACTCATGTCCCTCGTGGTCCGGCTCCGAGTAATACAGTGTGATGAAGTGCGGCCGATCCGCCTCCGGCAGCTTCAGCCACGCCACCACCTGCTCAATCCGCGCCTCCGGGTCAATCTTGTCGTCGAACTTCAAATAGTAAGTCGGCCGATACCCCGCAATCTTTGCCTCCGACCCCGGCCAGAACAAACACGCCGTCCGCATCCCCTGGCTCTCCGCCAAACTCCAAAGCGGCGTCCCTCCGTACCAGCTTCCATCCGTCACCGCGGCTCTATCGCTCATCCCGTAACGAGCACCGCGCGCCTCGTCCAGAAAGCTGTTCGCCACCAGCCCGTGGTCCTCCGGATACAGTCCCGTCACGATCGTGTAGTGATTGGGAAACGTCAGCGACGGATAGCTCGGCAGCATCCCTTCCGGAGCCCACACTCCCTGCTTTGCCAGCCCCAGCAGGTGCTTCGCCCCATCCCGCTTCGCATAGTCCCACCGGAACCCATCCAGCGAAACCAGCACCACATAATGCTGCGCTCGCGCACGCTCTGAGTTAGGCCCGTTCTCTACATGCACCACCGGCAGCGCCGCGCTTGCGGCCTGCCCAGCCTGCAAACTCGCCGCCGCCGTCTGTCCCCACGCGCCAAGCCCGCCGCCCAGCACCGCAATCGCCAAAACCTGTGCTAGAGCCAACCGCAACAGTCCAAACCCCTCAATTCGTCCCCGTCTCAGCTCGCGCATGATGATCGCCTTTCCTCCAGTTCAGAGTATCGCGACCTCGCCCGGATCGGCAGCACCCCTGGAATATCCTCCCCCTATTCAAACGCCCCCAATGACCTCGGGATTGACGACGAAGGTCTGATGCTGGGCGAGTGAGACTGAAGCGAGCAAGGCAATGAGCGCGAAGACCGCAAAGAATTTCGTTGCATCGATCTTATGTTGCTTTTGACTACCGAAACTTGTTCTGCCCTGCCTGCATTTCAGCTGGCGACTGCATGCGGAGCTTCGGCGGCGTGGTGGGCGACGCGTGTCAGCCTTGCCGTCACGCGCATCACGCCGGGCCAGACGCGGAGGCAGAACGGCAATACCGCGCGCGCGAGTGAGTTGTTCATACCATCGGCGGCAAACTCGGCAAGGCGCATCTGGGTCAGCAGCGAGGACCGCAGTTTAGCCTGGAAGTGCTGCGCGGGTTCACCTGCAAGGTAAGCAGCAACCGCACAACGCGCAGTATGCAGCGCGACCGAAATGCCATCGCCGGTGAACGAGGGGATCACGGCTGCCTGATCGCCGATGCAGTAGAGCCCATCCTCGGATGTGCGGCGAATGTAACCATATGGGATATGGGTGATGGTGATCGGTTTGGCGAGCAACGGCTCCGCACCGGCAAGCCTCATGGCGAGGTGTGGGCAGTCCTGCTGCATCTTCGCGAGGAAGTTCTCCCAGCGATTACCCGCGCCTGCGAGATACCGCTGTTGCACCACACAGCAGAGGTTTGCAACGCCGCCTTGAACCGGCTGGATACCACCATAGCCNNCGAAAATACATCTTGAAGGCGACCCATCGCTGGGGATCCTTTGGACGCGCGTGGCCGCGGAGATCGTGCTTTCCCGTGGCCAGAAAGACCATTGGCGCATCACGGGTGGTGCCGTCGTCGAGCGTAGCCTGCCAGAGGTTGCCTCTGGTGCGAGCAAGCGTCTGCACACTGCGACCAAGCTCTACGCGGACTCCGGCAGCGATGGCCTCGGCGATGAGCGCTGTATCGAGCGCCTTGCGGGTCAGCGAGGCCGCAGCAAAAGGCAACGGAGCCTCTGCGGCGCGCCTCGCAGCGGCCAGTCGAACGTAGTCAATGGGCACAGCGCCAAGCGAAGCCACGTCGATCCCCAGCGCATGCAGGTCCTCAAGGGCCTCACCGCTCAGGAACTCTCCGCAGACCTTATGCCGCGGGGTGGACTCGCGTTCGATCAGCGTGACGCACCGTCCCTTTCGAGCCAGAGCGATCGAAGCGGCACAACCTGCCACTCCGCCACCGATGACGAGAACTTCGTCTTGTAATAGAAACTGATTCAGACTGGACGGTCTAACGGGAATCACCTTGTTTCCGATCCGATACTTGAGATTTTACAGGCCTGCGGGCTTTGCACCATCAATGCGGCAATTGTTGAGTGCAGCGGACTACACCCCCCAAAAAAGGCGGCTTGGTTTTGACGGAGAGGGAGAGAAACTGGTGAGCCTCCGATCTGCTCTTCCCCACCTTTGCGCCGAATTATGAAGAAATCTTAATCAGTCGCGCCGAGTGGTGAGCTCGCGCNNAGGTGGCCCCAGTAAGCCGGCCACAGGTTCAGCACCCGGCTGGAAACGAACGTGAACGTGACTGCATACGAGCGCGCCATCCATTGGCGGTGCTGGGGGATCTGGCGGTTGCGCGCGGTCAGAAAGGCAGCGGTGGTGCACACAACCCAGGCAGCCGCCTGCCCACAGGTTCCGGGGAAGCCTGGACGCCCGCTGGCGAGCGCAACCCCTGAGAAGGCCCCTATAAAGACGGAGATCACGTAGATGCGGCCTAGGACGCGATGGAGTTTGAGATGACGTTGGCGAATCCGCGAGGAGAAATTGATGGGGCCGATCAAGAGAGCGAAGATTCCGGCAAGCGTATGCGGGATGAGGAGATGCCGGTCTGCGATTACCTGAAGCCGATAGGCGTGGTACATCGGGTAGTCAGCGATGAGGAAAACTTCTGAGGTAATGAAGACGAAGAGCGCAGTCAGGCCGAGAGAGATCCAGAGAACAGTTTTGGATTTGGAACGGACGGAACTGGGCGCTGGCAGAGTGGAAGTTGGCATGATTCGCTTTTCAGTTGATTAGACGTGGCCAGGTGCGCCGCGAGAGCGAGAGGCGCGGAAACCTTCATGCTTCCTATTCTAACGAGAAGCTTCAGAATGCAGATTATCCAGCGGTTGCGAGCAGACAGGGACCTCACAGTCGGAAACGCCGTCAACCGTCAGCACCGGCCTCATTTCCAACGCCCAACACACAACCGTCCAGGCCGCCAATGCTCCAATGTGACGGCCTCTCGCGGAACCTCAGCCGCCGCCAGCAGCCGTTCCCAATCCTCCTCACGGAAGGACCGCCGGAACGACACCGGCCCATCGTGCCGCACATACCGGTGCCACCCCAACACCACCGCCAACCAACCGAACATCATTGAAGCCCGCTCCGACCGCTCCAGATCGTTCAGAAACCAACCCACTCGAGCACCGGCCTCCATCCACCNNAGCATCGCCGGTCACCCACGTTATGCCCATTTCCAGCGGCGTTCGCTCGGCTGCCGCCCGCCCCGCATAAGGGTTCAGGTCAATTCCCGTGAGCCGGACAGCAATTCCTCGCCGCCGAGCCCAGCCGGCAATCTCCCGCAACAGGTCGCCGCCGCCACTTCCCACATCGACAATGTGCACCGGCTCATGCACTCCACGCGGCAATCGCCTGAGCCACGCCAGCGTCGGACGATAGCCCAGCAGCCAACGGTTGACTTGCTCCAGACTGCGCAGGCAGTCACGGAAATCCTCATAGCCACAGTCGCCGTCCATCAGCTCCGGCAACTCACGCGGGGAGGCCCGCCGTCTGAAGTCGTTTTCCAAACTAGACCCCATGAATGCACATCGTCCCCGCGGTCAGCCCCGCCATTCCAACCGCCAACCCCAGCGCCAGCCCACACACTCGCCCCAGCCTGAGCGCAAACCGTCCTGACTCCGCTCTTACCATTCCGCGATGATATCTTCTCCGCTCCGTCTCAACCCAGGTCGTTCACAGCACAATTCCCCTGCCTGCCATCCACCCCACAGAATCCCTCATGAAAACAGCGCAGAAACACCTGCGTCGCGGCTTTAACTACCCCGCCAGGCAAAAGTAGGGGCAGATCCGGCTCGCTGCCGCAGCCCTATTCGGCCCTCAGCGGCGATCTCGAAATCTGCCCCAAACCTCTTGCTGCTTAACCAATCATTTTCGCCTGGCCGCCGCCGCTGAAGCCGTCACTTCGAAATGCGCCCCCTGATCGGCCTTCGAGCTGTCGCCAATCCACACCGTATAGTGCGTTGCTTCAATCGTCGCTTCGCTCTCTAGATTGAAGAACGACAGTTCGTTGAATCCCAAATCGAAGCTCACCTGCTTTGATTCACCCGGCGCCAGCGTCACCCGCTTGAATCCCTTTAGGCTTCTCACCGGCTGTTCAATGCTTGCGCCCAGATTCCGCACATAGCACTGCACCACATCGGTGGCCGCGCGGTTTCCTGTGTTCGTCACAGTCGCCGTCGCTTCAACAAGAGGTGTCCTCCTGTTCGCAAGAGCCTGCGCCAAAGCAACGCTCGACTTCGAAATCTTCACGTCGCTGAAGGAGAAGCTCGTATACGTCAGTCCGTATCCAAACGGAAATAGCGCATCGTTCGGAACATCGATGTAGCGGGACACAAAACGGTCTTCGCCGTCCGGTGGCTTGGAAAGATCGATCCCCGTCGCTGGCCGTCCTGTCGGAAACTGGTTGTAGTAGAGCGGCTCCTGCCCCACGGCGCGCGGAAAGCTCATCGGCAGCTTGCCGCTCGGTGCAACATCTCCGTACAGAATGTCTGCCAGAGCGTTCCCGGCCTCGGTCCCAGGGAACCAGGCCTCCAGAATCGCGGACACATGTTGCGCAGCCCAGTTCAGCACCAGCGGGCGTCCGGAAAAGACGACCAGAATCACCGGCTTCCCGGCTGCCGCCACGGCTTTAAGAAGTTTCTCCTGGTTCCCCGGCAGGTCGAGGTGCGCGCGCGAACCGCCCTCCCCGCTCATCGCGCCCGATTCGCCTAGCGCCAGGATCACCACGTCTGCCGCCTGCGCTGCCTGCACCGCATCGGCGAAACCAGCGTCGGAGCTACTCTCGATCTCGGTCCCTTTCGCGTAGACCAGCGCACCTCCCGTTTGCTTGGCACGCTCTTCAAGTGCCTGCCTGAGCGTGATCGTATCGTGATCGTTGCCCGCGCCCGCCCACGCCCCAACCATCTCCGCTGTATCGTCGGCTAACGGTCCGATGAGCGCCACTTTCTTGCTTGCTGCCCCAAGCGGAAGCACCGCCGCTCCCCCTGCTACCTTGTCGTTCTTCAGCAGCACAAACGACTCTTCCGCCGCTCTGCGTACCAGCGGCCGATGGGCCGCAACCGCCGCTGTAACTTCCGCGCCCTCGGCGTAGGGTCGTTCAAACAACCCTGTCGCAATCTTCACCCGCAGCACGCGCCGAACTGCCTCATCCACCACGCTCATCCGAACCGCGCCTGACCGAATCAGCGCCGGCAACTCCGCATCGTAAAAGTGCGACATCATGTCCACATCCACGCCGGCGTTGATCGCCTTGCGTGTCGCCGTCGCGGCATCCAGAGCAATTCCATGGTTCGTCAGTTCCATCACGGCGGTGTAGTCGCTCACCACGAATCCGTTGAAGCCCCACTCCTCGCGAAGTATCTTGCCCAGAAGAAACGGGTTCGCGCTTGCCGGCACGCCATTCAGCGAGTTGAAAGCGCTCATGATCGTTGCCGCGCCTGCCTCGACCGCTGCCTTGTACGGCGGCAGGTAAACCTGACGGAGCCTGATCTCCGACATGTCCGTCGTGTTGTACTCCCGCCCCGCCTCCGCCGCGCCATACGCCGCAAAATGCTTCACTGAAGCAGCCACATGCCCCGGCTTTGAGAGATCGTCGCCCTGGTAGCCCCGAATGTATGCACGCGCCATCGCTGCCCCAAGGTAAGCATCTTCGCCTGCGCCCTCGGTCGTCCGGCCCCAGCGCGGATCACGGCTGATGTCCACCATCGGTGAGTAAAACCAGCGAACTCCTGCGGTTGAAGCCTCTTCAGCCGACATCCGCGACACGTCCGCAACCAAATCCGGATCCCAGCTTGCCCCCAGCCCCAAAGGCACCGGATAAATTGTGCGGAATCCGTGAATCACGTCCGCGCCAAACAGCAGCGGAATATGTAGTCGGCTCTTGTCCACGGCCAGATGCTGATACATATTGGTCCGTTCGGCCCCGACGGTATTGAGCATCGAGCCAAGCCGTCCCGTGGCGGCCAGTTCCTTCGCATTCACCTGGGTCGTGGTTTCAGGATTGATCGCAGCCAGTTCGTGCTTCTTGGCCGCCTCCGCCGGCGATCCAGGTTCCGCGGCAGCCGGTGCATCGCCCGTATCGTTGTACTGGACGAGCTGCCCAATCTTCTCGTCGAGCGTCATCTGCCGCAGCAACCGCTCCACACGCGCCTCGATCTTCGGGTCGGCGAGTTGAGCGTTCGAAGGATGTTTGCTCTCCGTCGCTTTGCCTGATGCCCCAGAATTGGCTGTCGGATTCGTAGCCGCACCAGCCGCATGAGCCGCTCCCTGGGCGACGGATTGGGTCGTGACTCCGGCCATCGCCAAAGCCAAAGCCGAAACGGCCAGCAGAGCCCGCAATCGAGGGCGGAGCTGGCTTCCAGGACCGAGCTTCAGGATAAGAGCGTTGGCAAATCTCGGTTTCATAAGAGAAGTCCTCCTGGGCACCGTCTGTGCGTTATTCATCGATTTCGGGCCGGTGCGGGTTGCCCGGGAAATGCCCCCTGGCAGGGGCCGGTAAAAGTCAGGTATAGTACCCTTCGACGGATCGAAGGGCTGTTTCAAGTCTTTTGCGCAATCGTTTGCGCTAACGAGAAACTTGTATCACCTGCAATTCGGCTGAGTCAATCTTTTCCTCTTTTACGTGGGTTCTTCCCACCACATGCCACCGCCGTTATGGTGTTTTGCAGGCAGTGAACTCGTCCAGCTATACATGCCCGCCCAAGGCAAGCTCGCTATTCCGGCGAGTGCAAATTGGTAAACCATCGAGTGTGACAGGAGAACCGAAATGAAGATGACCATGAATCCCTTTGCTGCCGTCCCGATCGCTTCCCGCATCACGTGCCTTTGGGTTCTCGCCGCGCTCTTCCTCGCCCTGCCTTCCCCAGGTCACGCCGCCTCTCACTACTACCACCACGTCATCTTCGACAACAGCCTCACCTCGGACTCCTACTTCTACAGCCGAGGCCAGGCCTCAGGTTCGAGCTTCCTCGAAGAGCTGCAAGGCCGCTTGCCGGTCGAGACTAAAACCTTTCTCACTCCGCCCAACGCCATTCGCCTTCAGTGGCAGTCCGCACCCCAGGGCGGTTGGACAGCCGAAATCTCCCTCGTCGACATTCGCAATCGCCTCCCTGGCCTCTCCGGCAAGAATCTCTTCTTCTGGGTCTTCACACCCCAGGCGATCTCCTCCGCCGATCTGCCGCAATTCGTCCTCTCCAATGCCATCGAGGGACTTCAGGTCGCGGAGTTCCCTGCCAGTTTCACCCAGCCCCTCAATCTCGGAAAATACACCGGCGATCTGCCCGCCGGTCGCTGGGTGCAGGTCCGAATTCCGCTCTCCGACTGTCGCACCGCCTCAATCTATCCCTTCCGCCCCGAATACCTGAGCAGCATCACCTTCCACCAAAACCGCGCCGACGATGCCCGCCACACCCTCATCGTCGATGAGATCCGCGTCGACGACGACCCACCCGCCGCAGCCCCATTGCCTGCCCCATCCAACCTCCGCGCCACCGGCTACGACCGCCACGTTGAACTCGAATGGGACGCAGCTGACTCCCCCGCCCTCGGCCGCTACATCATCTATCGCTCCCTCGACGGAGCCAACTACTCGCCAGTCGGAATTCAGTTGCCCGGCATGCATCGCTACGAGGATTTCCTCGGCAAAGCCGGCGTCCAGGCTCACTACAAGATCGCCGCCTCCGACGCTCGATATAAGCAATCGCAGTTCTCCCCGGTCGCAACCGCATCCACCCACGAGTTGTCCGACGACGAACTGCTCACCATGCTGCAAAAGGCCTGCTTCCACTACTACTGGGACGCCGCCGATCCTCACTCCGGCATGGCCCGCGAAAGCATCCCCGGCGATGATCGCATCGTCGCCACCGGTGCCAGCGGCTTCGCCATCATGACCCTCATGGTCGGCGTAGATCGCGGGTTTATAACGCGCCAGCAGGGACTTGAGCGTCTGACAAGGATCGTCGACTTCCTCGAACACGCGCAGCGCTATCACGGCGTCTGGTCCCATTACATCAACGGCAATACCGGCCAAACCATGCCCGTCTTCGGCATGTACGACAACGGCGGAGACCTTGTCGAAACCTCGTTCCTCATGCAGGGCCTGCTCGCGGCGCGCCAGTATTTCCGCGGTCCCAGTCCCGCCGAACAATCCCTCTATCGCCGCGTCACCGGCCTTTGGGATTCTGTCGAGTGGGACTGGTATCGTGATACGCCCAACAGCGATTTCCTCTACTGGCATTGGTCGCCGCAGTGGGCCTTTAAGATTCACCACCCCCTCATCGGGTTCAACGAGGTGATGATCACCTACCTCCTCGCTATCGCTTCACCCACCCACTCCCTGCCCGCCGCCATGTATTACTCCGGCTGGTCCAGCCAGGATCAGCGCGCGCTCTCCTACCGCGAAGGTTGGTCCGGCACCAAGGACGGCAACCACTATGGCAATGGCCACACCTACTACGGCATCAAGCTCGACGTTGGCGTCGGCCCCGGCGGTCCGCTCTTTTTTACCCAATATTCCTTCATGGGATTCGACCCCCACGCCCTCCACGATCGCTTCACGACATCCTACTTCGAAAACAACCGCAACATCGCCCTCATCAACCACGCCTATTCCACCGCCAACCCCAAACACTTCCTCGGCTACGGTCCCGACGCATGGGGATTAACCGCCAGTGACGGCCCCGACGGCTACGTCGCCCACGCCCCCGACGACGCAGACGATCGCGGCACCCTCACCCCCACGGGCGCGCTTGCCTCGTTCCCCTACACTCCTCAAGAGTCAATGGCGGCCTTCAAGCACTACTATCGCGATCTCGGCGCACAGATGTGGGACATCTACGGACCGCGCGACGCCTTCAATCCCACCGCAGACTGGATATCGCCCATCTACATGGGGCTCAACCAGGCGCCCATCGTCGTCATGATCGAAAACTACCGCACCGGCCTCGTCTGGAAGAACTTCATGGCCAATCCGGAGATCGGCACCATGCTCAAAAAGATGGATGAGGAGACCGCAAAACAAGCCCATTAAACCCGCCGCCGCAGCCAATCCTTTCCGTCTTGACAACCAATGGTGCGGGTGCTAGAAATGCCGAGTGCGCAATCGATTGCGCTATGCGGTCGCAGGCTCCCATGCCTTCGCTCCACACCCTGCATCCGCGCCCGCGCAAACGCAACGCCATGCTGAACTTACTGGCCGTCACTCAATAGGGATGGCTGTCTGCAAACTTGTTTAGCCTTGAGAAAAGCCGGTGCTCCCATCATGCGAACCCTGCGCAACCTGCCTGGCCAAGGCAAGCTCCGGCATTCGCCTCCCTCATTTGGGGTCAGCCCGATTGCTGCAAATAGCATCGGCCGCCGCCAGGCCATCGGCGTGATAGCAGCAGCAACGGGCGGCTTGATTGCAGCCAGCATAGGGTGCAGCCGAGGCGCGCAAACAGCAGCCCCGCCCACTTCCCCCAGCCCGCCTTCTCTGCCGGTAGGCACCTTCAATCCATCCGCCGCCGATCTCGCCTTTCTCGACACCCTCGAGCAGCAAAGTTGCCTCTACTTCTGGGAGCAGATGAGCCCCGCAACTGGCCAGGTCCTCGACCACGCCGCCAACAATCTCAGCGGGCAACTCGACCCCACCACCACCGAGTCCAGCATCGCCGCCACCGGCTTTGGACTCACAGCCTTGTGCATCGCCGACCAGCGCGGCTACCTCACCAACGCCTACGGATACGCAGCCAACGTCACCCACGCCCAGATTGTCGCCCGCGTCCAAACAGCGCTCAGCTTCCATCTCAACAGCATGCCCAATCAAAACGGCTTCTTCTACCACTTCAACGACTCCAACACCGGGCAACCATTGGCCGGCGTCGAGGTCTCCGCCATCGACACGGCCTGGTTGATGTGCGGTGTCCTCGCAGCGCGTGCGTATTTCAACGATCCGTCCATCACCTCGCTCGCCACGCAACTCTATCAGCGCGTCAACTGGCAATGGATGCTCAATGGCGGACAGACCTTTGCCATGGCCTGGTATCCCTCCACCTCCGCGACTCCCGGCTTCACCTCCTACCGCTACGACACCTACTGCGAGTTGATGGCCCTTTATCTCCTCGCCTTCGGCTCGCCGACTTTCCCGATTCCAGCATCTTCCTGGGCCGCCATCGCGCGTCCCATCCTCACCTACGAGGGATACAGCTACATCAGCAACAACGCCGACCCCCTCTTCACCCATCAGTGGTCTCATGCCTGGTTCGACTTCCGCTCCAAATCCGACGCCTTCGCCAACTACTTCACCAACTCCATCTCCGCGACCCAGGCCCACGAAACCTTCTGCATCATGACCTATCCAAACTGGTACTCAGAAAACTACTGGGGCATCACCGCATCCATGTCCGCCAAGGGCTACGAAGCCTGGGGAGGGCCGCCCGCCCAAGGGCCAATCGATGGCACCGTTGTTCCCTGCGCCGCCGCCGGTTCTCTCGTCTTCCTCCCCAACCAGTGCCTTCACGTCCTTGAAGCCCTATACGCCAATTGGAAATCCACTCCAGCCTGGGGTCGATATGGATTCGTCGATGCCTTCAACGCCAACGCGTCTCCAACCTGGTTCAACTCCACTTGCCTCGGTATCGATCTGGGCATTACCGTCCTCATGATCGAAAACCTCCGCACCGGAATGGTGTGGAACACATTCATGAGCAACCCCGAGCCCACAAGCGCCATGCAGTTGGTCGGGTTCCACTAGGTCCATGACCGCTTGAAGTTGTACCAATCATGGGTGCCCCACTCTCGCGACGCTCTTGTTTTTGTCGCTAGGGTGGGAGTCACAGAATCAATCGGTCAAAGAACTAGTACTTGAAGTCGAACGCACGAAGGGAGGGGCTTAGATGCCCAATCAAGCCAATAAATTCACAATGAATCGCAGGCAGGCCATCATGGCCATGGCCGCCGCGGCCGGCTGTGCGCTGGCCCCCGGATTTAACTCCCTCGCCGCCGAAACCTGGGAACCCTCCCACGACGAGGATGCCTTCCTCGACGACCTCGAACGGCAAGCCTGTCTCTTCTTCTGGGAACAGGCCAGCCCCGTCACCGGCCAGGTCCTCGACCGCGCACGCAACGATCTCGGCGGTGCGCGCGACCCGCGCCGCATGGCCAGCATCGCCGCCACCGGCTTCGGACTCTCCGCTCTCTGCATCGCCGATCGTCGCGGCTACCTGCCCCACGACCAGGTCGTCGAGCGCGTCAAGACAACCCTCGATTGGCACCTCAACAAGTTCCCGCAGGTGCACGGCTTCTTCTATCACTTCTCTGACATTGAATCCGGCGCTCGCTGGAGAGATGTTGAGCTCTCTTCCATCGATACGTCGTTGCTGCTTTGCGGCGTCCTCACCGCTCGAGAGTACTTTGACGACAAAACAATCCAATCCCTCGCACAACAGATCTACGAGCGCGTCGATTGGCCGTGGATGCTGAATGGCGGCAAGACCTTCTCCATGGGCTGGAAACCAGAATCCGGCTTTCTAAAATCGCGTTGGGAGCACTTCTGCGAGCTGATGATGATCTACCTCCTCGCCATCGGATCGCCCACTCACCCCGTCCCGCCTGACACCTGGAACAACTTCACCCGCCCCGTCATTCATTACAAAGGCTTCAGCTTCATCGGCGGCGACGACCCCATCTTCACCCATCAGTATTCGCAGGCATGGTTCGACTTCCGCGACAAACGCGATGCCTATGCCAACTACTTTCAGAACTCCGTCACCGCCACCCGCGCCCACAAAGCCTTCTGCCTCGCCCATCCCGAGTGGTTCAACGAAGACTACTGGGGCGTCTCCGCATCGGACTACCAGGGCGGCTACACCGCCTGGGGCGGCCCTCCCGCGCAAGGCCCTCTCGACGGAACAGTCGTCCCCTGCGCGGCTGCCGGCTCCCTGCCCTTCCTGCCCGCTGATTGCCTTCACGTTCTCCGGGCCATGCGATCCAAATGGGGCAAACAGGCCTGGGGTCGCTATGGCTTTGTCGACGCTTTCCATCCCGCTGCCAACTGGTATGACACCGATGTCCTCGGAATTGATCAGGGCATCTCCGTCCTCATGGCTGAGAACCTCCGTTCCGGCCTGGTTTGGAACACATTTATGCGCAACCCAGAGAGCGTCACCGCCATGCAGCGCGCAGGCTTTCATGGCAAAGGCCTTCAGAAATGACCCTCGATGAATGTGAATCCCCAACGACGCTCGCCCTGGTTTTCCGTAGATGCGCAACAAGGTGCGCGCTATGATTGGAGGATCATAAGTGTCTAAATCCCCTCTAAAGCCGGTCACGCTCAAAGAGCTCGCCGCCATCCTTGAGCTCTCGCAGTCCACAGTGTCGCGCATCGTCAATGGCGCGGCGACTGCCCATCGCATTGCCACGGAAACACAGGAACGGGTCCTCCACGCTGCTGCCCTCTATGGCTATTCTGCAAATACCGTCGCAAAAAGCCTCCGCCAGAAGAGAACCTTCACCATCGGTGTCATCGTCCCCGAGATCAGCGAAGGCTATTCAACCGGCGTCCTCAGCGGCATTGAAGACGAGCTGCTCAAGGACGACTACTTCTACTTCGTCGTCAGCCATCGCCATCGCGATGAGCTACGCGAGGGCTATCCCCGCATGATGCTGTCGCGCGCTGTCGAGGGCATCATCGCCATCGACACCACTCTTGAAGACCTCCCGGTTCCAGTCGTTGCCGTCTCCGGACACAAAAAACGTCACGGCGTCGTCAATATCGAACTGGACCATGAACACGCCGCCCAACTCGCGCTCTCCCACCTCCATTCGCTCGGCCACAAGCGAATCGCCTTCATCAAGGGACAGAAGTTCAGCTCCGATACCGAACTGCGTTGGCAGGCAATTGTCGATGTGGCAAAGACCATGAACATCCACGTCGATCCACGTCTTGTCGTGCAGTTAATCGGACCGGAACCTGGTCCAGGGCCCGGCCTTGAAGTTACACGTCAGTTATTGAAGACAAAGCTCCCATTCTCCGCAATCTTTGCCTTCAACGACGTCACCGCCATCGGGGCAATCATGGCCTTGCGCGAAGAGGGCCTGCGCGTCCCTAAGGATGTCTCGGTCCTCGGCTTTGACGACGTCCTCATCGCTTTAACAAACAACCCCCCGCTAACCACCATCAACCAGCCGTTGAACGCCATGGGCAGAGCCGCCGCAAGTACCCTTCTGAAAATAATCCGCGAGGAAATACCGTCGCAATCTGCCGCCATCAAGGTTCATCCCAAGTTGGTTGTTCGCAACTCCACAGGCCCGGCCCCTTCATCGCAACACTCCAGCGCCACCAACCCCGGCGAAAAGGCCGAGAACGCTCAACTTCTGCCAGGAGACTGAGCCAAGTGCCCCGGACAATGAATATCGAGCGGTCCCTTTGGCTGCCTCTGCTTCTCGCTTCTCTTCTGTCGCCCGCATTCGGCCAGACTACTCCCCCTGCGGCCCCTCAAAACTCCCCGCCCCCAGGCCCAATCCGCTTTGAAGAAATCGCCGCCAAATCCGGCCTGAATTACGTCACCGCCACGGCAAACACCGACCACAAGAATCAGCCGCAAACCATGGTCGCCGGTGTCGCTCTCTTCGATTACGACGGCGACGGCTACCTCGATGTCTACCTCGTCGGCGGCGCCGAGATCCCGTCGCTCATCAAGGAATCTCCCGTCTACTGGAACCGTCTCTTCCACAACAACCACGACGGCACATTCACCGACGTAACCGAAAAAGCCGGCCTCAAAGGAGCAGGCTATGGCAGCGGCGTGGCCATCGGCGACTACGACAACGACGGCCGCCCCGACATCTTCCTCGCCAATGTCGGCGGAAATCAGCTCTTCCACAACAATGGCGATGGCACATTCACCGACGTAACCGCCAAGGCTGGCCTCAGTGGAGCTATTCTCGACGGCAAGAAGATGTGGTCCGTCGGCGCAGGATGGTTCGACTACAACAACGACGGCCTGCTCGATCTCTTCGTTGTCAACTACTGCAAGTGGGAGGTCAACAAAGATCCCGTCTGCATGCTCAAGGATGGCGTTCGCGGCTTCTGTCATCCCCGCCTTTATGGCCCTCTGCACAACACGCTCTACCGCAACAACGGCGATGGCACCTTCACCGACGTTTCAGAGGAGACAGGCATCGCGCATTCCTACGGCAAGGGCATGAGCGTCACATTTGCCGACTACGACGGCGACGGATATCTCGATGCCTTCGTCACCAACGACACCACGCCGAACTTCCTCTTCCACAATCTCATGGGCAAAAAGTTCGAAGAGGTCGCCGTACAGGATGGGGTCGCATACTCCGAAGACGGCGCAGCCCTGTCCAGCATGGGCGCCGACTTCAAAGACGTGAACAACGACGGTCTACCCGACCTCTGGTACACAACTGTCGAGCACGAAGAGTTCCCTCTTTTGATGAACTCCGGCAAAGGCTACTTCGTCGACAAAACGGTGTCCAATGGCCTCGCCAAAACCACCGACATGTCCGGCTGGGGTGCTGGCATGGTGGACCTCGACAACGACGGCTGGAAAGATCTCTTCGTCGCCCGCTCAAACGTGATGGACAACATCAACCTCGCCAATCCCGCGCGCCGCTATCCCGAACCCAACTCGATCTTTCGCAACCTCGGCCACGGCAAGTTTCAAGACGTCAGCGCTTCGGCCGGTCCCGATTTCCAAAAGGAAGCAGCCCATCGCGGCGTAGCCTTCGGCGACCTCGACAACGATGGCCGCATCGACATGGTCGTCTCCGTCCTCAACGGCCCCGCCGAGCTCTTCCACAACATCTCAGAGACAGGCAATCACTGGATCCTTCTCAAACTCGTCGGCACAAAGAGCAACCGCATGGGGCTTGGCGCGCAGATAAAGCTCACTGCTGCCGACGGCTCTGTCCAATGGAATGAAGCAACCACCGCCGTTGGATACGCCTCATCCAGCGATCCTCGTGTGCATTTTGGCCTTGGCAAAAACAAGCTCATCAAGGAAATTGAGATCCGCTGGCCCAGCGGCATTCGGCAGGTCCTGGTCGATCAGCCCGTAGACCGCATCCTTCAGATCGAAGAGCCCGGCAAGTAACCCAATACGCCCCGCAGCCGCCATCCAGGCCACCTGATTTCCATCAACTCAGTCCCAATCTCATCTCTGCGGCGCCTGGTCCGCCGCGTCCGTCACGGGTATCGGCGAGTCCAGTGCCTCGCCGGCACTTGCCCCCGGCGTTGCGCCATCCCCTTGCTCCGCAGGCCTTTTCGACAGTCGCGCAACCTCAGCGCGAGCCTTCGCCGCATCCTGCGCCCGGCCCACACGCGCATAAGCGGTCGCAAGAGACCAATAGACCCGCATGTCCTGCGGAAACGCCCTCCGCGCAATCTCCAGTTCAGGAATCGCCTTCTCCTCCTGGTCCGTATTCGCCAGCAGCAGCCCATACAAATAATGCGCAAACGGCAACTTCGGCGCCAGGGCCACCGCCTGCTCTGCATAAGGCAATCCCGCCGCCGGATCCACTTTGTATTCCGAGGCCGCAATCTGAAGCATCGGCAGCACTCGGTCGTGACCCTCGTCGATCTCGCGTTTGAACTCAACAACCGCCCCCGGAAGGTCCTGCGCGTCGACCAGTACTCTGCCGAAAACGTAGTGCACATACGGATAGTGAGGATAAGTGCTGATCACCAGAGTTAGCTCCCGCCGTGCGGAATCGAAATCCCTCTCCGCAGCCGCGCACGCCCCGCGCCCCACCATCTCCGCAACCGTCGCGGCCTCGCTGCCCGCCGGAGGAAATTGCCTGTCGCGCATCCTTAGCGCCGTCATGCCAAATCCCCGCACTACATCCGGGCTGCCCGCACCGCCCTGGCAAAGCGAAGCAAAAGGCATCTCCGCTGCGACAAACCGCCCCGCACGCTGCAGCAGCACGCCCTCGTGGTAGAACACAACATTCCGCAGTTGCGGATCGATATCCGTCCCCAACTCCTTGCTCGCCTCAATGTCCTTGAGCGCCGCCTTGTCGTCGCCCAGTTCAAACTCGCACATGCCCAGCAACCCGTGCGCCGTTCCATGCTTTGGATCAATCTCCACTACGTGCTGAAATGCCAGCTCAGCTTCAGCGTAACTCTCCTGGTCGTAATAAGCAGTGCCCAGCGACCACCAACCCTCAACCCACCTCGGATCGAGCGCGAGCGCCCTGCGAAAAAGCGGAATCGCTTCTCCCAGCTTGTCTGCGTCCAGAGCCGCCATCGCGCGTTTTGACAGCGATTGAAACTGCACGGATGCCGGCGCGCTCGTTGCCGTGGTCCCGGCCCCTGCCTGCCCCGCCTGAGCCCATGCGACTCCACCGGCAGCGCTCAGCCCTAAAACCGCCGCAATCACGCCTGCAACCCCGCCAATCTGCAACCAGGCGCGAGTTTTTATTAAAGCCGCCATGAATGTGAGTGAGTACATTTCTGCCCCAACCGGAGCCAATCCATCATAAAAGAAATGCCGCTGGCGAGTGCCGGTCGTGCTGGCATTCGCCCGCGGCAAAAAGTTGGTCACATCGTTGAAGGGTGCGCCCAGGCGTGCAGCCTGGGCGCAATGGGGAGGGCTACAATCGTTAGAACTTGAAGTGGAACTCACCTTCAATAGTCCGTGCACCGAGCGCGTTCTGCGCGCGGCCAAAGCTGTTGTCGTAAATGTTGGTATCGATGTTGGCTAGGTTGATCTTGTTGAACAGGTTGAATGCGTTTGCCCTGATCTCAATCCTCGCGCCTTCACCAAGCACCTTCATCGTCGGCAACCCGAACGCCTTGGTTAGCGCCAGGTCCATGTCCGTGTAATCCGGGCCGATAAACGCGTTCCTGGCCTGTCCAGGTGTGCCAGGAAGCGGCCCCGGCGCCCCAGGAACCTGGCCAATCCATGGCGTCGTGTAAGTCACTCCAGGAGGAGTGAAGTATGCGGAACCGCCATTCGAGAAGTTCGGTCCAGGCATGCCGGGCTGCGCCTGAAACGCGCTCGTCCGTTGGCTTAGGCCTGCCCCGCCCAGGTACTTGGAGGCGCGCAGATTGCAGTCTCCGCTCTGCGCATAGAAGGCGTCGATGTTATTGCCGTTCGAGTCCTGCCTGCAACCAATGCCGCCAAACGTCGGATCAAACGGGAAGCCGGAGTGGTAATTGAAGATCGGGCTGACTGTCCATCCCCCAACTATCTTTTCGGCCAGGTCATTGCCGTGGAAGATCACCGGCGACCAAACGCCAAACATCTTGAACATGTTGGTCGAGTCGAAGTCCGATAGGCCCCAGTTATAGCCCGGCAGGAATTGGTAATCGGGTTCTGAATACGGACCCGAACCATTGTCCATCGAGCGGCCCCACCGGTATTGGGCATCGGCTTCAAACGAATG
The DNA here is from genome assembly GCA_003165935.1 of Acidobacteriaceae bacterium. Classification (GTDB taxonomy): domain Bacteria; phylum Acidobacteriota; class Terriglobia; order Terriglobales; family Acidobacteriaceae; genus Telmatobacter. The sequence goes on from PMXB01000136.1 coordinate 19,493, forward strand.
TGAAAACTGGTGGCGTCCTTCCAGCAGGAAGGCGCTGTAGTTCGATACGCCTGTATCCTCATACCAGTCGATGCTGTTCACGATCGGGTTGAAGGGAATCGCCCCCTCGAGGATCTGCGGCGCGTACTTGTTGTACAGGTTGTACTGCAAGGGCAAATGATGGCCCGTGCTGCCAGAGTAGCCAGCCGTTACCACCCAATCATGCCCCACGTCCCATTGCCCTTCCAGCGAGTAGCGAACCACATAGCTTGTGGGCAGATGGGGGTCGATGCCGGTAAGGCTAATATTACCGTTGACTGGCAGATTCGCTGAGTTGAATTGCGAAATCAGCGCCGGGTTCGCGGGCAGGCATCCGTATTCGTAGATGTTCGCGCAGGTGCCGTAGACGATCTGCGAGCCGGTGAAGTTACTGCCGTTGGTGTTGAACGGGGGGTCAAAGCGGGTGTTGCTGGTGATGGCTTCCTCAAGCCCGTTGAACCCAAGACCAACTCCGCCCCGCAATACAAATTTGTTGTTCAAGCCGTCCGGGCTCCACGCAAAGCCGACCTGCGGTCCGAAGTTCATCTTTTGCGCATCCTCTTGTGGCTTTCCGAGAACGATGGCAAGTTGGCTGAAAGTGTTTTCGGCGACACCTAGATTCAGACGCGGGTCGTTGCCCTTCTTCTCCGTCATGCCCTGGAAATAATCCCAGCGAATGCCAAGATTCACTGTCAGGTTCGGCTTCACCTTCCAATCGTCCTGCACAAAGACCGAAGGAATGTACTGCCGGTCATCCTTGCGCGAGTCGGTCGGCACGCCCGTCAGCGGGTTGGCGCCGGAGACGGATTCAGAGATCGGAGCGTCGTTGAGAAAGTCCCAATAGTTGTTGAAGGTATAGTTGGCGCTCGCCGCCCATGTGGCCGAGTCAAGATACGCCAGCCGCGTGTACTGGCCGCCGAACCGCAGGTTGTGGCTTCTCCACACCTTCGTCACAACGTCCTTGTAGTTCAGCGTCCACTGGTCAAAGATGCTGCCGATGCTCGGACCGAACCCCGCGGGGCCGGCGCTCGAGAACCCACCGATGCTGGCACTCGGCAGACCAAGCGGAGATTGCGGGTTGTCGCCCAGCTCATTCCACTTCCAGCCGGCCATATCCACACGCGCCTCATTCAGCAGCGTGGGGGTGAACGTATGGTTATAAAGCACTCCGGTCGAGTAGTTGAGCGCGTTGTGGTAGAAAATGTTCGATGCGCGCTGCGGCCCGTTGTAGCTGGTGTTATTCACCGGCACGTAGTAGACGTTGCCGGCCACCAGATCCTTGTCAGTCACCTGGAAGTCGACGCGGCCGTTGTACTGCGAGTTGATGTTGTTGTTCGGACCCTTGGTCTGAACGTAGAACATGTCCGCATTCCCGTCCATGTTATCGGCATATTTCCCGTCGCCGTTGCCGCCCAGGCCAGGGGTGTAGACTCCATCGTTTTCAACCGCGAACGATGGATCCTGCTGGCCGATGCCGTTGGTCAGTGGCTTGCCCAGGTCAAGGCCCGCTCCCTGAATCCAGTTGCAGTTCACGCCCTGCACCAGGTTAACGTCTGCGCAGTCGTGCCCGTCCGATGCGCCCTCGAGAATCTTGTTCACGACCACGCCGGCGCCTTTGATCGTGAGGAATTTCTGCGCAATGGGCCCGCCGGCAGATGACATGCCGTCGAAGCTCGGCGTGTCATACCACCCGCCGCCCGTCACGGTCCCCGTATTCCGGATCGTGTCGTAGCCGAAGAAGAAGAAGATGTGGTTCTTGATCACCGGTCCGCCGACTGTGCCGCCATACTCGTCGTAGAACGCATCGTCGCGCGCACGGTTGTTGTTTGGCTCGTAACGCTGATAGGCATTCAGCCCCGGACGATCGAGCTTGAACAGCGCCGTGCCATGGAACTGGTTCGTGCCGTTCTCTGAGATCATCTGGATCTGCGCGCCGCTGAAGCGTCCCAGCGATGCGTCATAGGGATTGGTCACAACCTTCATCTCTTTGATTGTGTCTGGGTTGGGTGTAATCACCGCAGCCGAACCCCAGGTCACGCTGGTGATCTGCACGCCATCAAGGCTGATGCCATTGGTGTCGTTACGGCCGCCGTTGCCAAAGACCTGCGGCTTGTTTTCCGTCTGGTAGGGGCCGCTCGAGGCGCCGACCGAACTGTCACCCTGGTTGCCGGGCAGGCTGTAACCGCCACCGCCGCCGTTCTGCGAGCCGTCGCCGAACATGCCGGGAGCAAGCTGCGCAAGTTGCAGCGGGTCGCGCCCAAAGTCAGGCATCTTGGCCAGATCGTTCTGGCTGATCGTTCCGCCCACGTTACCGGTTTCCGTATCCAGCACTGGGGTCGCGTCAGCGTTCACGGTCACCGTCTCTGCCGATCCGCCGACATCCAGTTTGATCGTCAGCGAGTTGGCCTGCTCCGCAATAATCGCGACGTTGTCAAGAAGCTTCTTCTTGAAGCCGGCCCGCGAAACCGTGATCGAGTACTTGCTGGGAGCGAGTTCGTTGAACGTGAATTGGCCGTTGTCTCCACTGACTGCCGAGACGGAGTGGCCAGTCTCCTTGTCGGCGAGGGTAACCGTGGCTCCGGGCACAACCGCGCCGGTTGTGTCCTCAACGGTCCCTTGCAGGCTCGCGCCGTACTGCGCGTGAGCCGGAATGGCTGACACTACCAGCAGCAGCATCGCCACTGCAAACCAGCCGATAAGGTAGGGGAAACGTGGTCCATTCTGCCCTTCGGCTCGAGGAACACGCTTTAATTCAGTCAGTTGCATGGTGGACTCCTCAGGAATACAGTTCGTTCGGCTTGTGGAGGACTCGGTCTTTCAACATTGCAATCCGAAAGATCGTTCAACTTGCACAATCGATTGCGCAACGGTGTATGGATACCACCACAAAGATTTAATTGTCAACTCACTTCCGCTCACTGCACTTAAATTCACCCCGCGCGTCGGGGTGTATGCTGGTCTGCGCAACCTCAGATTCTGCACTCCCAGTGGAGAGATCAAGCTCGTGAAAAGCCCCATCTTACTGAATCTAAACAGCCTTCATCGGCTCCGCGCTCTAGCCCTGGCCTCGTTCCTGTACCTGTTTACTCCCGGGCTCCTTGTCTGGGCAGCTCCCCGTCACATTCCGGTCACTTTGCAGCCCGACGACGTCCTCCCCACCGGAAATGAGTGGATCTCCCTCCCTGACGTCCGCGCCTCCGATGGTGCCCTAGGCACCTTCAACGTCATTTCCATGCGCAGTCGCGGCCTGCTCCAGGTCACCGGGGACCAGGGTGCCCCGGTCCTCCAGCCATACTTCATGGCCGGAGACAAGCCCCTCGCCTTTCGCAACCCATCCTGGGAACTCATCGAGTACTGGATCCCCACCGCCCATCTCACCGTCGACGGCCTCGATGCCACCCTCACCTGGTGCGCTCCTCAAGGCTCCCGCGCTGCCTTCCTGCGCCTCACCCTTACCAACCGCCGCGATCAACCCGTTCCTGTAACGCTCGGCCTCAAAGCGTCCTTCGGCATGTTGAGTCGCGTAACCTACGTCCCCGTCGCGCTCCGCGGAGAACGAACCGTCGGCTCCGCCCCTTGGGTCGATCCCGGCGAAGCCTTCAGCTTCATCACCAGCGACACGCAGTTTTCCTGGTCCGTCATTCACCCCGGCTCTCAGGCCCTTGTCACCGCACCGCCGCTTTCCATCTCTCCGGCCACCGATGCAAAGCGCGAGGTCACCCTCGCTCCTGGTGAAACCGCCGAAGCTCTCTTCGTCCTTGGTGTCGGAGTCGAAGAATTCAGCGCCGCGCATAATGCCCGGGCGCTCCGCGAGCTTCTCGATCGCAATGGCTCCGACAGCATCATTGACCAGGCCGCCGCCTGGTGCAAAAGCCGCACCCGCGCCACTGGTCAGCCTGATCTCGACCTGCTCATGAATCGTAACTTCCTCTTCACCGAGTTATATGCCTGGGGAAAGACCATCGACACCGAGCAGTTAGTCGGAGTTACCTCGCGATCCCCCCGCTATTACGTCTCCGCAGCCTACTGGGACCGCGACGCCATGCTCTGGAGCTTCCCCGCCCTCCTCGATGTTGACAAAGAAATGGCCGCCCAGGCCCTCGATTACGCACTCACCGTCCAGCTCCGCGACGCCGGAACCCACAGTCGCTTCATCGATGGCGTAGTCCTTGAAGATGGCTTCCAATTGGACGAAGCAGTCGCCCCCATCGTCGCCCTTGCAAGTTATGTCCAACAAACCGGCGACACTGAATTCCTTAGCCGGCATCGTGCCGCCATGATCACCTTGCGCGACCGTCTTCTCTCCCGCTTCGACCCGGACACCAGCCTCTATTCATCCCTCCAGGACTCCCAGGATGAGTTCCAGGCACTCCCCTTCATCACCTACGACAACGCGCTCAGTTGGCGTGCATTCAACGATCTCGCCTCCCTCTTCAACCGCCTCAACGAGCCCGCCGAAGCCCAGCGGATGACAGCTCGCGCCAGCGCCCTCCACGCGGCCATCCTCGCCCACTGCATCTCCAGCGACGCTCCCGGAGCGGACGGCCCCATCTTCGCTTCTGCCACCGATGGCAAGCATTCCGTGTTCACCGAAATGCCTCCGGGATCGTTGATGAAGCTCCCCGCGCTCGGCTTCGTCCCGGAAACCGACCCCGTCTTTGCCCGCACCTATAAGTGGCTTCACTCCCCAAGTTACAAGTACTCCTTCTCCGATCAACCCTACGGCTTTCCCGGTAGTTATCGCCTTCTCTTCACAACCTCCTGGGAAGTCGCCGACCACATGGGCCTTTCCATGGGCCGCGACAAAGCCCTCAAAATCCTTCGCGCCACCGGATGGGACGGAGGAATCATCACCGAAGGCGTCTCCGCCCAGACCGGCCTGATGGACAACCAGGGTCGTGCTTTCGCAACCGCTGCCGGTTACGTCGCCCATGCCATCTGCCAGCTCGCCTGCACCGATAAGCAACCCTGAGTTTCACGCTGATTCATTCAGTATGCTTATCTCAATGATCTTCACACCGCCCCGCGACCGGTTTCAGTCATTAGCCAATCTACGCGCCGCCGGACTCATCCGTTCCCCACGGACGGCAACGCCATGAACCGTCTCCGCCGCGAGTTGGATGTCTTTCTCCGCTGTTCCCGCTCCATGCGCATCCTGCTCCTCGCCAACATGATTTACTCCCTCGTCCTGCCGGTGATCGAGATATTTGTCTCTGCGTTTGTCATGCGCAACTCCCACGCCGTCGGCGCCGTTGTCACCTACCAGTTATCGGTCTACATAGCCACCCCGGTGGCCTTCTTTTTCAACGGCCTTCTCCTCGGCAGAATCGGTGTCAAGCACGCCTATGCCGCCGGCATGATCCTCTCCGGCATCGCCATGATCATGTTGATGAGCACCCGCGATCTAACCCCCGTCGGCATCGCCACCTCAGGCCTCGCAATGGGCCTGTCTACCGGCCTCTTCTGGGCCAACCGCGGCTTCCTCGCCCTCGCCACCACCAGCAACAACAACCGCAACTACTACTACGGCGTCGAAACCTTCAGTGGCACTCTGGCCGCGGTTATAGTCCCCGCCCTCATTGGCATGTTCATCTCTGGCACCGCAATCTACGGCTGGCTCGGCGGAGCGCCAAATCGCGCCTACCGCTGGATCGCCGCCGCCGTCTTCGCCCTCACCGCAATCTCCGCTCTGCTGGTTGAAAAAGGCACATTCCGCAACCCATCCCACACACGCTTCATCTTCTTCCGATTCCACCCTCTGTGGCGAAGCATGCTCCAACTGGCCGCGCTCAAAGGCCTGCCCCAGGGATACATCATCACCGCCCCGGCCATGCTCATCATGGTGCTCGTCGGCAAGGAGGGAACCCTCGGCCTGGTCCAGGCCATCGGCGGAATCTTCTCCGCCTTCATCCTCTATGCCGTCGGCCGCATCACCGCTCCCCATCATCGCGGTGCTGTCTTCGCCGCCGCCCTGCTGCTGTTCTTCCTCGGTTCCGTTGTAAACGCGGTCTTGTTCAATGCTCTCGGCGTGCTCGTATTCATCGCTTGCCTCGTCCTCGCCAAACCCATGCTCGACCTCGCCTACAACCCCATCGAGTTACAAGTCGTCGATGCCGTCGCTCGCATCGAAGCCCGCGGCGAATACGCCTACTTCTTCAACCACGAGTTTGCCCTCTTCATCGGACGCGCTCTCGGCTGCGCTCTCTTCCTGGCCATCAACTACTGCGCCTCGAGCACTGCCGCTCTCAAGTACGCTATGCCGATCATTGCGCTCATCCAGTTGTATTCCATCCGCGTCGCCGCCAAGATCTCCCGCGAACTCGCAAGCCTCCAAATTCAAGACACCCCCGGCAACCCGCTTGCCTGTCCGTCTCTCCAATAGCCCGCACCGCAAGCCGGATCAAGCCGCGCATTTACCTGCGTTCGGTTTTCCAAAAGAATTTACCCGCGCAGAACCTGGCGGAAGCAGGTGATTCTTGAGGTGCGTAATACGCACGCCAGGCAGAGACTCCTGCTAAGCCAACAATCATTCCCTCCCGAATCGGACGACCAAACCCGTTCCAATACGAATGTTGTTCTGATGGTTGTTCCCGCCGTTATCGAACGTAGTGAGCAGATAGTCCGCCTCCGCCAACCGGATCGACCAACGCCCCTTCAGCCGCCAGTCCACGCCTCCCCCCATAATCGAGGCAAACGCCGCTCCTGCATTCCCGACGTTTGTATCCGGCCCATTCACCAGCGTCCCGCTCGCATGTCCTAGTCCAACCAGCACCTGCCCGAACGGCTCCAGCGCCGAATGCATCTTCGGCGCGTATCGCATCCCCGCCGTGTACGTGCTCATCGTCAGCCCGTAGCCGCCGCTCGCAATTCCCCCCGCGTGCGCAACCATCACGTCGCCCACCAGCGCATACTGCGGATTCCTCAGCGGCCATGCGAACACCCCGCTCCCTCCATTCTGGTTGAAGCAGGTGCATCCACCCGGCGGCGCGTTGCTGCGCACGTAGCTGTAACCAAACGCCAGCTCCGGCCCTGCCGCTTGATTGGTTACCGTCTCCGCCTGTGCCCACGCAACCCTCGGCCCCCCCAGGACTGCGGAGACCGCGGCGATCGCAAGCAACATCCATCCCCATTCCACTTTGAATCGCATACGCGTCTCCTTTTATTGCACTGTCAGTGTCACGGTTGTTGTCTGTTGGATGGCTCCGCTGGTCGCGGTCACCGTTACGGTGTACGTCTGAAGCGGTGCCTTCGGAATCGCAAAACCGCCGCCGCATCCCGTCATCGCCGTCACCGCGCCAAACGACGTCAGCAGCAGCACCGCCATCGTGATCCACCGCCGGCGCCGCTTGCCCGGTAGGAAGAACAGCCCCAGCGCAGCCAGTGCAGGTGCCGCCAGCCCCCATCCCACCTTTGCCGCAGCCGTTTGCACTGTGCCCGTCTGGATCGTCAGCGTCGAGCTTGCCGCTGACCCGCCAGGCGTCACGCTCGTTGGTTGGAACGTCGCGGTCGCGCCCGCCGGCAACCCGCTCGCCACAAATGTCACCGCGTTGTTGAACGACCCGTTCTGCGGCGTCACCGTAATCGTGTACGTCGCCGAACCGCCCGCCGCAATCGTCTGCGGCCCCGTCGGCGAGCTGATCGTAAACGTCGGCGCTGGCGTTGCTGTTCCGTTCAGCGTTGCCGTTTGCGGTCCCCCGGTTGCGTTGTCCGCCACACTCAGCGTCGCCGTCAGGCTCCCTGCCCCAACCGGCACAAACGTCACGCTGATCGTGCAGGTCTGTTGTGGTGCCAGCGAACTCCCGCACGTATTCGTCTCGGCAAAGTCGCTGAGGTTCGCTCCCGTCAGNNTGTCAACGTCCCAGGCGTCAGCGTTGCACTCAACACCTGCACCACCGTCACTGTCACCGTCACCGCAGCCGATGTGCTGCCCACATTGTTTGCGTCTCCGCCATATACCGCAGTCACTGTGTGTGGCCCCACCGCCAGCACTGCCGTCGAAAGCGTCACCACGCCCGCCCCATTCAGCGTGCCCGTGCCCAGCGTCGCTGCACCATCAATGAAGGTCACAGTGCCAGTCGGCACCCCGCTCCCTGGATTCTGCGTCACCGTCGCCGTGAACGTCACGCTCGCGCCCACCGTCGGATTGCTCGCGCTCGCCATCAACGCCGTTGCCGTCTGCGCCAGCGCCACCGTCACCGTCACCACATTCGAAGTGCTGCCGCCGTTGTTGCTGTCGCCGCCATACACCGCGGTCACAGAGTGCTGCCCCACCGCCAGAGTGGCCGTCGAAAGCGTCGCCACACCAGCTCCGTTCAGCGTACCCGTACCCAGCGACTTCGCCCCATCCATGAACGTCACCGTTCCCGTCGGTGTTGTTCCACCCGCCGGCGGAGTCACCGTCGCCGTAAACGTCACGCTCGTTCCCACCGTCACATTCGTCGCGCTCGCCGTCAGCGCTGTTGCGCTCGTCGCCGATACCACCGTCACCGAGTTCGCGCCCGTCGCATTGGTATACGTCTCAGCGCCCGACACGTCCGGCGTGTAATTTGCCGTCAGCGTATTGCTGCCCAGCCCAAGTGTTCCAGCCGGAATCGGAATCGACGCACTCCCTCCATTCAGCGTGATCGGAGCCGACGTAAACCCTCCACCCGTCAGCGTCACCGTCCCCGTCGGTGAAGGATTGCCCAGCCCGCCGTTCAGCGCCACGGTCACCGTGAGCGCCTGCTTCGCCGACACCTGTTTCGGCGACGGCGTCACCACCACCGCCGGCGAAGTCTTGGCAATTCCCTGCACCGTCTCTGTCGCGGAACCCGCTGCATTGTTGTAGTTAGCCGTGCCCGCTGCATCCGGTGCGTAGTTCACCGTCAGCGTGTCCGTACCCGCCGCCAGCGTTCTGGCCGGAATCGGAATCGTCGCCGTGCCATTGCTCAGCACCACCAGCCCAGACGAGAACCCTCCGCTCAGCAGCGTCACGGTTCCGGTCGGCGTCGGACTCCCGCCAGCGCCAGCCACCGTCACCATCACGCTGAAGTCCTGCGCCACGGTCACAATCCCCGGCGAAGGTGTCACCGTCACTGTTGGCGTTGTCTTCGCAGCCGCCGTCACCGTCACGCTTGCGAATCCCGCACCGTCGTTATACGTCGTCGATGCCGCCTGGTCCGGCGCGTAGATCGCCGTCAACGTATCGCTGCCAGCTCTCAGCACTCCCGCCGGAACCGTTATCGTTGCTGTCCCGCCCGTCAGCGTCGCAGCCCCCGAGTTATAGCTTCCGCTCGACAGCGTCACCACGCCCGTCGGCACCGGCGTTGGATTCTTCCCCGCCACTGTTATCGTCACGCTCAGCGCTTGCGACGTATTGATCGAGCCAGATGCAGGCACAACCGTCACCGTCGGCGTTGCTGTCGTCGGCGTAATGAAGCCCGTCCCGCTCAACGCGAAGGTCTGCGTCGCACCGTTGGCATTCAGCGCATTGTCGGTAATGGTCAGCGTCCCGGTCTGCGCTCCCACTGCGTTCGGCGCAAACAACACGCCCACAGTGCACGATCCGCCCACCGCCAGCGTAGTTTGTGCCGAGCACGTCGTCGCGCTGCTATCCATCTGGAAGCTGTTCCCCGTGATCGCTAGTCCCGAGATCGTCAGTGGCGCGTTGCCACTGTTGTTCACCGTGGCCGTCAACGTCCCGTCGGCCGTGTCCTTCGTCGCCACCTTGGTCGGCGTCGCGAACGCCAGCGCCGGCGCATCCGCAAAGTCCAGCTTCTCCACCACGCCCAGGCCAGGTGTGCCTGCCCCTTGGTTGGGGTAGTACACGTTCCCCTGCGCATCCACGCTCAGATTGTCCCAGGAGAACGTCTTGCTGACGGGGACCGCTGCAACTGTCAGGATCGTCGTATACCCGCTCGCCGCCGTCATCTCCTTGATCGCGCCATTGCCTGCATCATTCACAAAGATGTTGCCGAATGCATCCGACGCAACGCTCTCCGGATTGTTGAACCCGCTGCCCACCACCTGCGAGATCGCGTAGCCGCTCGACGCCAGCACCTCCTTCACCGCGTTGTTGCCCGCGTCCGCAACCCAGATATTCCCCTGCGGATCCACGGCCAAACTATCCGCAGTCCCACTGAAGTCGAAGCTCCCCGTGTTCCCGCCAGCCTCCGGCTTCGCCTTGATCCCAGCCCGCGGCAAATGCCCCTTGCTTGGAGCCGCCGCCGTCCCAACCGTTCCCAGTTGTCCGCCGCAAAGGGTCAATATTCCGTCCCCAATGAAGTACACTTGCCCCCAGCCATCCACAGCCGGCTGCTGTTCCGTCCCGTTGAAGCCAAGGCTCCCATTAATGCCGCTTCCGCAATCCGGTGGAGTCCAGCTCCCAACCGTCGACTCGGACCCGCCTCCCAGATAGAGTCCTCCGGTAAAGATCTCCCCCGCGCCGTCCAGCGCGATTCCCAACGCCAGGTCCAGGCCAAGCGGATTGGTCGTCCCGTTCGCCGTTGCAAACAGCTTGACGCACGCAGGTGTTGTGCACCCTGGCGCAAACTCCCACACATCGCCGACGCTCTGCGCAATCGATCCATCCACGCTCCCAATCAGATCATCCATCACGTACAGGTTCCCGGCGCCATCCATCGTCGAATCGGTCGCAAGAGTCTGAAGATCCTTGCCCGGCACTGGGTTATTCTGCGGAGGCAGAATCGTGAAGTTCACCGTCGTATACGGCGTAAACGTCACCTGCGGCGCTGTCCCCGTCCCATTCAGATATGCCTCGCCGATCCCGTTGCCGGCCGGATCAAGCAAAATAATCGCGCCCTTCCGCTGCCCCGCGTGCCATGGCGTAAACGTCACCTGCATCGAGCAGGTGCTTGCCTTCGTCAACGCCGTACCCACCGCGCAGGTCCCCGCGTTCGACACCGCATAATCCAGCCCCGTAATCCCCAGCGTTGTGGCGTCGATCTTCGCAATTGTGTCGCCGCCAGCGGGAATGATCAAGAACTGGTCAAAGGCAAAGTTCACCGTCAGCGGGGCGCTCGTTTGCCCAACCGGCACGGCGCCAAAGTCCGTCGATACGGCATCCACTGTATCCAGCGTCACCGTAAACGTGTACGACGTCGGCTGGCTGATGTTCCCGCCCANNGTGCACGCCGCAAACGCCGCTCCATCAAAGCTGCACAGGAACGTCACACCGTTCTCACTGTCTGTGAAACTGAATGCCGCTGTGGTCGCACTGGTGATATGCCCCGGCCCGCTGGTGATCGTCGGCGGTGTCACCGCCACTCCGGTCACGGTCCAGCTATACACCGCCGCCGGACTCAGGAAACCGTCTGCATCCAGAGCTCTCACCTGGAAGGAGTGCTGTCCCGCACTGACCGGCGAATAAGAGACACCGCTCACGCAGGCCCCGAACGCAAGCCCATCGATACTGCACTCAAACGTCACGCCCGCCTGTGTATCGCTGAACGTGAATGTCGCCGAGTTCACACCCGTCGGGTTTGCCGGCTCGGCCAGAATCGACGGCGCTGGCGGCAGCGAATCGGCTGAAATCTGCACCGCCTGCGTCGCTCCGTTCTGGCCCAGATTGTTGTCCGTCAGCGTGATTGTCCCGGCCTGGAGCCCTGTTGCCGTCGGCTCAAAGAACACGCTCAACAGGCAATTCCCGCCCGGCGCAACCGGCGTTGCGACTTTGCAGGTCGATGTAGCCGGATCGATCTGGAACGATGGATTGGAACTTGTAATCGACGCGAAGGTCAGCGGCGCGTTCCCTTGGTTTTGCACCCCGAATGTCTGTTCCCCGTCCGCGATGTCGATTTGGCCAACCAGCGCCGGAGACTTGAATTTGAGCGATGGCGGATTGGCGAAATCCAGCTTCTCCACCCCGCCAACGAGCACATCGGGCAGATACAGGTTCCCGCTCCCGTCGACGGCGACGCTTTCCGGACTCTCAAAGAAGGTGGTCGAGCAAAGGCGCGTGGCCCCCGTATAGCCATTCCCCTCCAAAAACTCGAACGGGCAGCCGTCTCCAAAGTCGCCTACGTAAACATTCCCGCTGCCGTCTATCGCCAGCCCCATCGGCTTGCCAAAGACGCCGGACCCCATCACGATTGTCTGCGAGTAGTCGTTCGCTGCGGGAATCTCCTCCACCTGCGTGTTGATTGTGGTGCAGCTTCCCGGAATGAACACCTGGCACTGGTCCCCACCCTCGCCCACAAACAGGTTCTCGTTCGCGTCCACCACCACGCTCCACGGATCATCCAGCCCCGACACCAGCGTGTTCACCGTCGTGTACCCGCCCGCCGCCAGCACCTCCTTGATGGCCGCGTTGCCCCAGTCCGCTACAAACACATTGCCGCTCGAGTCCAGCGCCACTCCATACGGTTGATTGAACCCGCTCCCTATCCACTGCAGGCAACTCTCTGTCTGGCAACCGACCGGAATCTCAATCACTACGTCAAATGAGGGGCCGGTCACAAACAGGTTCCCCGCTCCGTCCACTGCCACCGCCCACGGACCGGAAAATCCGCTCATAATCACCTTCTGGCAGCTATCCTGCGTGCATCCGCCAGGAATCTCCTTGATCGCTCCATTGCCCAAATCCGCAACAAAAACATTCCCCGCGCCGTCTACCGCCACTCCCGGATGGCTGAATCCTCCACCTATCGTCGTCTCGATCGCCGGATAGTTCGTGACCTCTCCCTCGCCGTTGTAGTAGTACGGATCAGCCAGGAAGATCATCTGTGCTCCCGTGCCAGTGCCATGCACATACGCCTGCGCCTGCAAGTTGCCCGAGGCGTCCAGCACCACAATGCCGCCATTGCGCAGCCCCGCCGCCGTCGGCTTGAATGTCACATTCACCGTACAGCTTTGTCCCGAGCTATAGGTCGCGCCCACCGCGCACGTGCCCCCCGGCACAACTGCAAAGTCCAACCCCGGCGCGCCCTGCGTCATTGCCATCATGCTTCCAATCGTCGTGGTCGCCGCAAACGTCAGCGTCACCGTCGTTGGCGCGCTCGTCTGCCCAACCGCCGCACTCCCAAACCCCGGCGTAACAGGGCTCACCGGCGGCGGTGGCGCTGTCACTGTTACCCAGTCGCCACCCGACGCAGGCAAATACGCATTCGAGCCCGCCGCATCCGGCACGTAGCTCACGTTCACTGCGTCCGTACCTACAGGCAACGATCCGCCCGGAATCGTAATGTTCGCGCTGCCGTTCACCATGGTCGCCGGCAATGATGTGTATCCGCCCGACGCCTGCAGCGTCACCGAACCCGTCGGCGTTGGATTGCCGCCTCCGCCGTTCACCGCCGCCGTCAGCGTTATCGGCTGCGTCGACGCTACCCTCGGCAACTGTGGCGTCACCGTCACTGTTGGAGTGAGCAGCGCCGTCGAAGTCACCATCACCGTATTCTGGCCAATATTGCCCGCATAAGAATTCGAGCTTGCTGCATCCGGCGTATATGCCGCCGTTAGTGAGATGTTCGCGATTATCCCCGCACCCGGAGGAATTGCCCCCGGAATCATCGACGCGGCCGGCACCATGAACGTCACACTCCCGTTAACGAGCGCCGTTGGTCCAAACGTCGCCGGCCCTGCATACAGAATTACTGTTCCTGTCGGCACCGGGTTGCCGCCCGCCGCCTGCACCGTAATTGTTACCGTCAGCGTCTGTGCGAGTGCAACGCTCGGAGCCCTCGCCACCATAACCGTCGGCGAATACAGCGCTTGCCCACTCAGCGCAACCTGCTGCGTCGAGCCCGCAACGTTCAAGCTGTTGTCGGTCACCGTCAGCGTCCCGTTGATTGAGCCACCCACAGCCTGCGGCGTGAAGTTGAAGCCCAGCACGCAATTCGCTCCCGGCGCCAGCACAGTCGATGCTGTGCACGTCGTCGTTCCAGGATCCGACGCGAAGTTATTGCTCGAGAACGTCAGCGCCGAAACTGTCAATGGCGACGTGCCCAGGTTCGTTAGTATGTCGGAAAATCCGCCGCTCTCCGTCGACCCCGGAGGCGCAGGATCCGGAAACGCAATTCCCGCCGCCTGGCTCCTCGGAAGGATATCCAGGAAGTCCCCGCTAAACCCAAACCCATCGTCCGCAAAGAAGTCCACTACATACATGTTGCTGGCAGAGTCGATAGCAATACCGCTTGGCGCGGTGAATCCCCCGGCGAAATTCGTCACCGTCGTATAACCGCCCGCCGCCAAAATCTCCCACACCCCATTGTGATTCGTACTCGAATCGGTCACATAGACGTTGCCGCTCGCGTCCAGCACCAGGCCATCCGGGCCCAAAAAGCCGCTGCCCAGCACCTTGATCGTCGGCGATGCCGGAATGGCCCCGTTCACCGCCAAAATCTCTTTCACATTCGCGCCGTCGGCAAAGAACACATTGCCGCTTCCGTCTACTGCCAGCCCGAGCGGACCCGATAACCCGCTTGCGACTGTAGTCGTGGTCGCGTAGCCGCTTGCCGCGGTCATCTCCTTCAATGATTGCGTGTTGTCCGTCACAAACACGTTGCCGCTGCCGTCCACAGCCACGCCTACCGGTAAGCCGAGGTTCCCCGTCAGCGTCTTCGTCGTGCTGTATCCGCCCGAGGCCGGAATCTCAGTGATCTGGCCGGGCTGAGACACGTCCGCCACAAACAAGTTCCCCGCGCCATCCACCGCAATGCCCCAGATCCCGTCATGCTTGCCCGGCAGTTGCTTCACGCATGCCGCCTGCACGCAACCCGCCGGCACCTCTACCATCGTGTCGCCGAATCCCGCCTGGTTCACGTTGCCTGCAAAGATGTCCCCGGCACCGTCCACCGCGACCCCGCGATCCGGGAAGATCACGTTTCCCGGAAACGTCCTTGTTGAGTTCTGCTGTACCTGGAACCCCGCCTGCGGCCCCGTCCCGCTGCCCTCCAAATACGCCGTCCCCAGCGTGTTCCCCAATTGATCCTGCAGCACCACCGCGCCGTTGCGCGTGCCCGCAAACTTCGGCGCAAACGTCACCGTCACCGTGCACGAATTCCCCACCGCGTAGTTCTGCCCAGCCGTGCAGGTTCCTCCGATCACCGCGTAGTCCAGCCCGGTCCCGCCCATCATCAGAGCCTGCGGCGCCGCAATCGTTGCCGCCGCCGAAAATGTCGCCGTCAGTGTCGCCGCCGCGGACGTCTGCCCAATAGCCACCGAGCCAAAGTTCTGGTTCGCGCTGAACTGCGCCGTCTGCGCCCCTGCGCCCACCGCAAGTGCACACACCATCCCCAAACCAGCCAACAACTTTGCAGACATCTCTCGCGCGTTCAGCATCGGGATCTCCTCCAGCGGGCAAAACTTCCCTTTTTCCGCTTCACCCAGATAGCGGAAGCTCCACTGAAAATGACTCACGAGACTTCAGAGCACTACCTCTTCCCTTCAATTCAGATGAATGGAACACACCCTGCTCAGCCGGACATGATCCTCAAGCGCCATATCCGTCCTGCACTGGAGAGGATGGGAGTTCAGAAGATAATCGGATGGCACTCGTGCAGGCATGGACTGGCAAACATGCCGTGGCAAAAAGGATTGGGCATCAAACCGGCGCAGGAACTGCTCCGTCATGCCAATAGCCGGATCACGTTGGATATTCACCAGCAGTCGGTTAGTCAGGAGAAACGAACCCCACAGAACCTGGCTTTTAAAGGGTTGTAAAGGGTCTTAAAGGGTTGCTTGAGGCAAGTTCACCTCAGCACCCTTCACCACCCTCGCAGTCANNCAAATTTACCCGAGCGGGCCAACGGGCTGATCGTGTGGGATCAGCCCGGCAACTTCCAGCATTTCGTTCACTCTCGCACCTCGGCAAGGGACAAGCAAAGACCAGGGAGACCAGCTCGACAGGGCTGGGAACAGATGCCTCCAAGTCTCCGAACTGCGAGTCCGTGACGCTGCATCGGCACGCAAAACCTTGCTCCTTGAATTCATTCGATCTGGACGTTGTCAACAAAGTCCTATATATTGCACCATATAAGGCCATAGGGCTTTATATATGGAGCCTTATCAATGAGATCGAATGTGTCAGATGTGCTGCCCCCCGCGGTCAAGCGGTCGCTGACCAAATTCGGCAGCGACCTCGCAACCGCGCGGCGAAAGCGTGGGCTCACAATCCTTGCCGTAGCCGAGCGCATGGGCGTTGCCAAGAATACTTACCTCCGCGCAGAGAAGGGCGACCCCAAAGTCGGCCTTGGCGTGTATGCGATGGCGCTTTTCGTCTTGGGCTTTGGCGATCCTCTTGGCGCTCTTATCGACGTGAGCCGCGACGATACCGGCCTTCTGCTCGATGAAGAACGTCTGCCCAAGCGCGTGCGCATGAAGAAAGCACAGGTGCCCCAATCATGAAGCGGAATATCGACGTGATGCTGGGCGATGGGGTCGAGGTCGGCACGCTGCGCTACGACCTGCAAGGGCGTCGCGAAAGCGCCGCTTTCGAGTATGGTGCG
>PMXB01000027.1 GCA_003165935.1 Acidobacteriaceae bacterium
CTGACGCACTCGGTGAGCGCGGGGCTGGACTACGCGTCGATCGGGCCGGAGCATGCGGCGCTGCATGATTCGGGGCGTGCGGAGTATGTTTCGCAGGACGATGCGGCGACGCTGGAGGCAGTGGTGAGGCTGGCGCGGACGGAAGGAATATTGCCAGCGCTGGAGAGCGCGCATGCTGTGGCGGAGGCGCTGAAGATTGCTCCGGCGATGGCGCGGCATGAAATACTCATAGTTAATCTTTCAGGCCGCGGCGACAAGGACATGGGCATACTGGCGCGCGAGTTGAAGCTGTAAAAAGGCAGCAGGTCAGCAAGCTAGCGAGTCAGCAGGTTTGACAGTGATGGTGTCCCACCCTAAGCGCAAAGAACGCGCTTAGGATGGGGCACCCAGAGTTATTCAGATGGCGATTGAGTTTGAACACAAGCCTGGACTGGTGGTGTACCTGACGGCGGGCGATCCGAGCCTGGCGGTCACGCGGGAGATTGCGNNCCGGTGATACAGCGGGCGATGGAGCGGGCGGTTGCGAAGGGAACTCGGCTGGTGGATGTGATCAAGCTGGCGGGCGAGATTCGTGCGGCGCGGCCGGCGGCGGGGATTGTGATCTTCGGTTATCTGAACCCGATATTGCGCCACGGGCTGAGCCGGTTTGTTGACGAGGCTGCGGCGGCGGGCGTGGACGGTGTGTTGGTGACGGACCTGATTGTGGAAGAGGCGGGGCCATACCTTGCCGAAATGGAGCGGGTGGGGCTGGCGCCGATTTTTCTGGCCGCGCCAACGAGCCCGGATGAGCGGCTCGAGGCGATTGCGAGAGTGAGCAAGGGATTTATTTACGCGATTTCGCGGACGGGAATTACCGGCAAACAGCAGACGATGACCACGGATGCGAGGGCGCTGGTGGACCGCATACGGCGATGGAGCAAGCTGCCGGTGGCCGTGGGATTTGGCATCTCAAACGCGGAGCATGTGGCCCAGGTGGGCGAGTTCGCGGATGCAGCGGTGATCGGCAGCGCGATTGTGGAGCTGATAGAACGCTCCACGCCGGAAAATGCGCCCGCGGCGGTGGCTCAATTTGTCCGATTTATTTTGGGCCCGCGCTTGAATGAAGCGGCGCTGGCCCGGTGAGAAGAAAAGTGATCAGTGATCAGTTGTCAGTTTTCAGTTTCTTCATTGGCGGGATGAGCCGCGAGGGCTCGCTCCAGCGGGTTGAAACTGAAGGCTGACAGCTGACGGCCAACATTAGCTCCCATGCAACACGGCGCTTGAATGACCCAAAGGGCAACCACGCGCCGAACGCACGACGAGGATGGAATGACGCTCGAAGAATTACGCGATCAGATCGATGCCCTGGACCGCCAACTGGTGGAGCTGCTGAGCGAGCGCGCACGCGCCGCACAGAAGATTGGCCACCTGAAGGTAGCGACCAACTTGCCGGTGTATGAACCGGCGCGCGAAAAGGTGATCTATGCCAACGTGCGCGCGGCCAACAAGGGTCCATTGCCGGACATCGAGCTGACGCACATCTACGAGCGCATNNCATCGGAGAGGAACGCCCTGGCGCAAGCGCAGGGCCATGGCACGGTCGCAGAGACGCCCGAGACAGGGAAGAAGCAATGATTGTAGCGATGCAAGAGAAGGCAACCGAAGAGCAGATTGATGCGGTAATCGACGCGATGGTGGAGGCCGGGGTAAACGTCCATCGGACAACCGGCGCGACGCAAACGATTTTGGCCGGCGTAGGACCGACGGCCGGAGTGGACCTCAGGAAGTTTGAGCTGCTTCCGGCGGTGCTCTACGTGCACCGGATCACATCGCCGTACAAGCTGGCCGGGCGGGCGTTCAGGCCGGAAGGCACGGTGATCGAGTGGCCGAACGGGGTGACGATCGGCGGGGAGCGGGTTGTGGTTATGGCGGGTCCGTGCGCCATTGAAACCCGCGAGCAGATTTTTGCGGTGGCCAAGCGNNCCGATTCTGCTGAAGCGCGGGATTGCGGCGACGATTGAGGAGCTGCTGCTGTCAAGCGAGTACATCATGTCGGGCGGAAACTACGAGGTGATCTTGTGCGAGCGCGGGATTCGGACGTATGAAACCTCGACGCGCAACACCATGGACATTGCGGCGATTCCGGTGGTGAAGAAGCTGTCGCACCTGCCCATGATTGCCGACCCATCCCACGGCACCGGCCGCCGCGACAAAGTGCTGCCCATGGCCCGCGCCGCAGTGGCCGCCGGAGCCGACGGCCTGATCATCGAGGTGCACGACAATCCCGACAAGGCTCTCAGCGATGGCGCTCAGTCTCTTTTCCCGGACCAGTTTCGCGAGCTGATGGATCAGCTTCGCATCATCGCGCCCGCAGTGGGCCGAACTCTATAACGTGGAAAGCGTCGCGATCTTCGGTGTGGGCCTTATCGGAGGCTCCTTCGCTCTCGCGCTGCGAAAGGCCGGATTCACCGGCCGGATTACCGGTGTCAGTTCGCCGGCGACCATTGCCAGGGCGATCTCATTGGGCGTAATCGATGAAGGAAAGCCGCCCGCCGAAGCCGCCGCCAATGCCGATCTGGTTTTCCTCGCGCAACCGATCGGCGTGATTCTCAAGACCATCGCCTCTATCGGCGGCGGTGTGCGCGAGGGGGCGCTGGTCACCGACGTCGGCAGCACCAAGGCGTCCATCGTGTCGGCGGCAGCGGAACACCTGGCGGGCCGGATCTTTATTGGCGGGCACCCCATGGCCGGCAAGGANNGGCAAACGCCACAGTACCTGGAGTTTGTCCAGTGGTTGGAGCGAATTAGGGCGATCCCCCTGGTCCTGGACGCGGCGGAACATGATCGAATCGTGTCGCTTACCTCCCATCTGCCGCAACTGGCCTCCACAGCGCTGGGGGCAACTCTCGCCGCGCGCAACTCGGGTACGTCCCCGGTGCATGGGCCGGGACTGGAAGATATGACCCGTTTGGCGCTTAGTTCGTTCGATATCTGGGAGGATATCCTGTCCAGCAACCGTGCCAACGTCGCTTCGGCGCTCGAAAACTACATCGGCACTCTCGAAGCCATTCACGAGGCGGTGGTCACCTCCGCGGCCTCGGACATACGGCAGATTTTCGGTCAGGGCGGCAAATTTGCCCGATCATTGCGGGAAGATTCCCCGGACAGAGGAGGTTAACGATTTTTTCTATAATTTACTTGACACTCGGACTATAATAATTCGAGTCTTTCCATGCACACCGCTTCCACTGCTGCTCTTGCCGCCATTCTCCGGAACGAAGTTGTGCATCTCGATGGTGTTTCGAGATTCGCTCCCTGCCGCCGTTTCGCGTCATTGTTC
>PMXB01000373.1 GCA_003165935.1 Acidobacteriaceae bacterium
GGGGGAAGGCTGTGGTGAGGCTTGAGGTTGGTGAGCCGGCGTTTCTGCCAGAAGCCGTGGGGAAGGGCAGGTTGCCGGCGGCGGTGGTGGTGAGGTCGGAGGACCTGGGGTTGTTCAGGGAGTGCGGAGGGCTGTTCAAGGATCGGCACCAGAAGGACGGGCGCAAGGCGCTGGCGACGGTGCTGCTGGGGCAGGGGGACGCGATTCCGTTTATCGATACGGAGTTCAGCGCGATCGGGCGGCTGAAGCAGGGCGTGGAGGCCTTGCTGGCGAAGGCGGATGAGAAGGGCGAGGCGGGGATCTATCTGTTGGGAGTGGGGGAACAGGTTTTCCGCGAGGTATGGCGCGACGCGGTGACGGAGGATGAGGCGCTGCGGCCTGATGCGACGGACAAGGCGCTGCTGCAACTGATGACGCCGCTGCCGGGCGAGGCAAAGCTGAGCAGGACATTTTGGGGCGATTCGGAAGACTATCACCTGGTGAGGCAACTGATATTGCGCGCGGCGCGGGTGGACGATCCGGTGCTGATTCTGGGAGAGACAGGCACGGGGAAGGGGGTGGTGGCGCGGGCGATTCACGATCTGAGCCGGAAAGATCAGCCGTTTGTGGAGGTGAACTGCGCGGCGATTCCGGGTGAATTGTTTGAGACGGAGGTGTTCGGCTATATGCCGGGAGCATTTACAGGAGCGCTGAAGGCAGGAAAGATTGGACTGTGGGAGGCGGCGCGCGACGGAACGCTGTTTCTGGATGAGGTGGGTGATTTACGACTGGACCACCAGGCGAAGATCCTGCACAGCCTGCAGGAGGGGTATATCCAGCGGGTGGGTGCGGTGGTAACTACGAAGGTTTCGGCGAGGGTGATTGCCGCGACGAACCGCAACCTGTTGAGCATGGTGGAGAGCGGGGCGTTTCGCGAGGATCTTTATTACCGGCTGCGGCAGTTTTTGATTTACACTCCGGATCTGCGTGACGATCCGCGCAACCTGGAGTTGATTGCGCAAGAGGTTTGGCACGAGATTACAAAGTCGAAGGAGCGGCTACCGAAGGAGATAGTGGAGGACCTTTGCCGGCATCGCTGGCCGGGGAACGTGCGAGAGATGCGGAGTGTGCTGGGATCGCTGAACAACTTCTTTGGGTCGCACGACCTGAAGCGCAAGCATTTGAATGCGATATTCCAGCACTTTGGATTGGCAGTGGGTTATGGGGAACGCGAATGTTTGAGCGAGCAGCCAGCGCTGCTGCGGGTTGAGTGCTTGCGAATGATTCGCAGGGCGGACGATGCGATTCGCGCATGCGAGCAGGAGTTGAAGCCGGTTGCGGGTGGGCTGGGGTTGAGCGGCGCGGGGCGGGACTCGTTGACACGCCTGCGCGTGGAGTTGCATGCACTGATGCGGAACCGGCTCTACTTTGGAAGGCCAGACACCTACCAGGCAGTGGAGGGGGTTGAGGAGGGGATTGGGCGGCTGCTGGAGATTGACGAGGGCGATTCCAGGACAATGCTGGGCTTCTGGAAAGAGACGCTGGGCAGAGACATACGGCAGGCTGTGGCGCGGCTGTTTGGGGAGCTGCAGAAGCTGCGGGGGTAGGGTGAGCAAAGGGCTGCGTGATCGCTGGCGGGCGAGCCGTTGCGATGAGGAGCGGAGGCTTGGCAGGGGGGTAATGCTCAACTCACCAGGCTCTAACGGTTTTTGCATTCGTTGGGCGACTTCGAGAGACAACTCATCCGGGGAATTGGCTTTAATTCACGCTTTGAGTGTCTATCTGGTGGCGAGCAAGGATAACTCAACCCTATAACTCAACCCTATAACTTCACGTCTCCTGTAACCTGCTGATTAGAAAGCACAAAGTATCCGGCGAAGGGAATGCATTCACCCCTATGACCGGGCGTGCGCGCTGCCCAACTTGGGCACACGCCGACCCCGGAGAAGGGGTGAGCCATGGCTGATGAGATGGAGCCGCTGGGCCCGCGTTTCAATCTTGATGCTTCTCTTCGGGATGTTTTGCGTGAGGTGCGACAGGTGAGGGCTGGTCTCGATGGGTATGTTAGCCGGCTTGACCGCCTGGAGGTGGAAATATTGGCGCTGCTGGGCGGCCGCATTGCAGGGAGGGTGGGGCCGGTGCCGCCTGGGCCAGGGCGTGTGGCGCATAACCTTGAGATTGAGGCGCGTCACGACGGCTATTCCGTGGTTTCGATTGACGGCGGCCGAAAGTTTGTTCTTGCGCCGCAGTTGGCGGAGGTTTTCCGATTCATTGCCACAGGAGACAAGGAACGGAGCGAAAAAGATCCGCTGGTGAGTTGGAGATCGCGCGAGGCGGTTCTTGAACTGTTGGACTCGGATGGGCGGAGCTATTCCAGGCGCTACGTGAATAACCTCGTGCATCGCCTGAGACAGACCCTTCGAAAAGCCGGATACGATTGGAATCTGATTCAGACACACCGCCAAAAGGGCGTGAGATTTGCATTCAAGCGCGGGGCCAAGCTGATGGAATAAGACGTGCTGATAGCGCTCTCGATTGCCTCATCCGAACGTCAGGCCCGCTCGCACAACATTCTGGAGGCGGTGACATAGACGTCCATCAATGTCAGCTTTGTGTTTCCGGTGAGGCTTGCGCGAGCTGCGGCGAGGTCGAGGAGTTGGATCGCTTTGCCGGGAAGAGAGCCGTCCATACTGATGGAGCGCTCGACTGCGACGTGCTCAACTTCAGGGTCAATCTCAACGCGATGGAAGGCGGAGAGTGCAGGACTGATTTCTTCAAGAATCCGGCATGTATCGCTGGCGCAGAGTTCGTTGAGACGGATGAGTTCGAGTTTTGGAGCCAGGGGATTCGCAACGAATCGCCGCTCCTGATCGGGCAGAGCGGTTGCAATTAACCGGGCGCCCTGGTCCAAGGCATCGCGCAGCAGCACGTGGCCGCGAGGTACGGCGCTGACGGCCCACTCGGCTTGCTCGAGCGCGAGGACTGCGCCGGATTCGCGGGCATCTCGGAGCAGGGAAGTGAGCAGCGCCTCGCGCTCACTTTCGAATAACGTGCCAGACATGAGTGAACCCATGTTGACAGTCAGGACTTCATCGTCTCGGCCTGCAAGCAGGCTCGCAACACCGTGCAGGAGATTGGTCTTTCCGGTGCCAGGGTGGCCCAGGATGAGAGGCAGGCGCCCCTGGAAGCTCAGGGTGCACGCGGCAACCTGCTCGATCTCCTCATCGCGAAAGAGCGTTGGGGTTGAAGAGGCATCGTCCGGTGCGCAGGTGATCTTCCGCGACCACGCGCCCAGCAGCGATTTACGCGAGGGAGGTTTTCTTGCGAGATCTTCGGTGGAGTCATGCTCGGTTCCGAGAACTTCAAGCGCAAAGTCCAAGGCGGCAGAGAGATCATCCTTCAATGAACCGCCAAATGTGAGGATCCTCCAGCCCTGCTGCGTGGGGCCGGCAGCGAACGCGTGGGCCAGCGCGGGGTCTTGACCGACATAGTCCAGGTCCTCATCAACGCAGACGACACACGGCATGCCTTCGGATGAACGCTTGATGAGCAGATTGGTGCTCGCTTTGTTGAAAGAGAGAGGGCAGGCGGGAACGCGCTTGATAGCCAGTGTGTGCTGATCGGGCAACTCGGGGCGGAGGTGCAGGCGCTTCAGTTTTGTTTCGAGCGCGGGTTCGAGTTTGAATTCGGTTGCCATTGCGTTCCTGCCTCTCATTCTGCACATTGCCGCCGGGCATCGAGGAATGCCGATGCAGGCGGAGTTCCGCGCGTAACTAGAAAGCTTGTTCCCCGCTGATGTTGCTCCAGATTTCTGAGGTCGCAAATGGATCTGAAAGATCGAGCATTCGACCATACTTCTGGCTGAAGATTCGGTCCCAGTAGCAAACCCATCTTGCTTCTTCATATCCTGCGAGCCTTCGCACTACTGCACCGCGGATTTTGGCGCGGCTCTTGCTGGGTGGGTTGCGGGTTGCGTGCTCGATGTTGTCGACTCCACTGACGTGGTGCTCGAGGATTTCATGGTTGTCGAGCATTTGAAATATTCCGCGCGGGCCAATCTGGCCGAACTTTGTATCGATTTCGAAGAACTCGGCGCGAAGACTGAGCAACAGTCGAAGTTCGTCCCAATCGAGCCCTTTCTGGTGCAAGAACGCTTCAATTTGGCGTGCGACGTCTGGAATAGGGGTCCTCGCGGAGATTGCATCCTCGAGGGGAAATGGTTCGTCATTTCTGGGTAGTTCCATTGCGCGGTGCATTCGCTCGATGATGGAGTTCCAGAGTGGAAGGCGGGACCAGTCTAAACCGCGACGCACGGCGTGGCTCGCAAAGAGATGCAGTTTCATCGGCCAGTCAAGCATCTTGCCGGCGGCATCGAGGCCACAGTCGAGGGCGTCTAAGACGCGCCGCCATTGCACGCAGACATCGGGCGCCCAGATGGGCATGAATTTGTCTCGGGAGTGTTCTTCGGCCAATGCGAGGTAATGCTTTTGGATATCGATGGCATTCATCCTGTGAGGGTGGCCCTTCATCTTTAGAGGCTGTTTCAGAGTCAGATCGGAGGCGACTGTACGAAATGCAGAGAGAGGTGAGTCCAATTCAACAGCGGCGCCTGGAGCCAGACCTGCTTCGGCCATAGCTACGACCAGAGAAGTAGCTCCGAACTTCACGAACATGGCGAGGTGAGAACACAGGCTCTCGCCACAGATCACGTGGAGACGGCTGTATCCAGAACAGAGGGGTTCGTTCTTTGAGTGGAAGATTCCGCGGGCGTTGGTGGAGTCAAATGAGGTGGTTCGATCGATGTGGGCGGCGCGCGGGCTGAGAGTGAATATCAATCCGCTTGAGAATGGCTCGAATCCACCGGCGCCTGTGTAGATTTGCCGCGTGACAAGATGAGGGATCAAATCGCGGGGGAGATCGGCGGGCGGCATTCCATGCAGATACGACTCATGACAGCCCCAGGTAGATCCTGATCCGGAGTAATCCACGTTGACGCGATAGCAGCCGATTTGAACCTCGGGGATACGCTCCTTGCCTACACGTTGAATCAGGCTGAGCATGGTGTCATGGCCGGCTTCAACATAGCGCACCGCATCCCAGGGGTTGGAAACTTCAGGCGTCGAATACTCCATGTGCATTCCGCAGTCCAGATAGAGCCGAGCCCCGTTTTGCAAAAAGAGCCCAGAGGAACTTCCGTCCTGCAGGTTGGGCAGCGAGGTATGCGATAGATCGAGGAGGTGCCGAATGATGGTTGAGTGATCGGCGGCCTCCTCTCCGTGCATTCCACTGATCGCATATTCCGTCTCGACGCCCATGATCCGATCGGACATAGCTATTGGCCGCCTAACTGCCTGGTGCTGCGCAGAAACGCTTCAGAGTTACTCCCCGCAAGGGCACGTTGAATTGCGTCATCACCCGCTGCAAGCAAGCTGTCGCCCTGGTCTCGAATCTGCTGGAGCCGCTCGCCTGAGCCCGAGTCACTATCTGCGCCGGCATGGCTTTGCTGTGGGTCGTTCAATCGTTGAAGAAAGCGCATTGTGGTTCTCTCCTTTGTTTAGTTGATTGCGACTGTGTCGTGGATAGTGGAGTCGCCGACGGACAGCGATTCCAGTCCGTCGAGCAGGTCATTGAAGTCAGAACATTCGTCGAAGATGGATTCAGCGTGGGCCTGCGTGAATCCAAGCGGATCAGCGATGGCGATTGTGCGATACGAGGGCCAATTGTGCCGGCCTTTGATCCTGAATGTGATTCGGTCCCAATCCACCGTATTGACCTCAACTCTGTCTTCGATTGCGCGCCGCAGGAGCATGGTTCTTGTCCAGGCGCGTGTGTCGGAGGGTGGATTGGTGGAGAAGTGGGCGATACGTTCAGGTGTTACGAGTTGCTCGGTGAAGCCGCTCGCCTCATAAGCTCGAAACAAACCATCGTCATCGAGGCTGGAGTAAAGATGATCGATTACTTTGATTTGGGGTGAATCCCAACTCAAGTTGGGGCTCTGTTCCATGGCTCGCTCGATGGCCATCAGTTTCAGGACCCAATCAAGACGGGGGGCGAGGGACATGAGATCGTTGTCGACGAATTTGTTCAGCGTGTCTTCCCAGAGTGCGATGATGTCTTCGAACCGGGGGACGACGCCCTCGAAGACTCCCTGCGCCGCATGGCGTTTTACTTCGTTGAGAAAGGCGCATTGCAACTCGAGGGCTGTCATGTGCTGGCCGTTAATGAGAGCAGCGCGTGATTTGAGAGTGGGGTCGTGACTGAAGAGCTGGAGGGCATGCAGGGGATCATCGAGGATGAGTTTTGAATTTACGTGGCCGAGTTCGAGGAGCGTGAGGACAAGCTGCATAGGGCCCACGCGGAAGAGACAACTGCCGTGTGCAAGAGCGCTATCGAAAAAGATGACGTGCCAACGGGCTGGGGCGGATGGATCGTCGTTGCCGAGTTGACCGCAAAGAGTTTCATCGCGAGCGTTTACGAGCGGCCGATTGTAAGTTGTCTGCGCGCCTTGCAGTGTTTCGAAGAAGTCGGCACGCTGACTGATCTGGTATGGAGTATCGGGGCGGCCATTCTCCGAGCCGACTTTGCCCTGGCCAGAGAGAAGGATGCTGGAGACCTGGAAAGATGCAAGAAACTGGAGATAGTGCGCCTTTCTGAAAAGAATCTCGTCAAATGCGCGGCGGCTGATTAGGAAGTTGAGATGGCTGCCGTAGGAATGGCCGAGGCCGTCGCTGTTGTTCACGAGGACGTGAATCTTCTCGCCGGCTGCGCGGTCTTCATTTGCAGAATCGAGCGCGGTCCTGGCGATGGTGAGCATGCCATGCCATGCGGCAAGGTGGTCATATGCACTTACAACTTCGGGCAAACACAGCTCAGCGTGATTGAGGTCTATGTAGGCGCTGCCGCCGGTACTCGCGAGGAAGCGGCGGCTCACATCCTGTGGGTTGTAGAGTGAGTTGGTCTTCGGGCCGCAGGATTCGTAGCGTGCGTCCTCGTCGGCTTTTGGAGCGGCAGGAGCCGCGGACCAATAGCTATCGAAGTAACTGCTCGGACGGAGAGGGAGGCCCTTGATCTCGGCGATGAGGGCATGGGAGGCATCATAGCCAGTGCCACCGATTCGCTCCATGCCGACGATGAAGTTGCCAAGTTCAATATCGGCCCCGCAGAGCTTTGGCAAGGCAAATCCAGATGCGTTTTGGGCTGAGCGTTTTGTCATGTCAGGCCGCCTCTACACGGTAGCGGTGGGGATGGCTGACTTTGCGCTCTGCCAACGCAACTCGGACTACATCCACGTCCTGGGGAAGATCGCGGAGGTAGTTGCGGGCGTTGCGCGGGGTGAGCGCGCGCGGCGCAGCCACAAAGAAATTGGAGATTGCGGCGCTCATATCAGCAGGGGAGACGCCGGCTGGTCCACCTTCAGCTTCTCGGACACAAGCGCGCTCAAGCGCGGCCTGCGCGATGGATTCAAGATGAGCACCGCTGACGAGGTCGGCGGCACGTACGATGCGATTCTTGCCATCGCGCAGGGTGAGGGTGGCGAGTTCAGTATCGGCACTGTGGGCGAAGAGCTGGGCAACGGCCTGGTCGAGCAACGCTTCACGCGCCGATGCTGTGGTCGAGCCGTTCTGAGCGTAAGGAATGTCGGGAGGCATGTGACGGGCGAGAATGGCACGCGCCGCATTGCCACGGGGCTGAGGAAAGTGGAGGACGAGGTCGCCGAGTCTTCCGGGGCGCAGGAGGGCGGGGTCGAGGGAGTCGATGCGATTTGTGGCAGCGAGGATGAGGATGTTGCCGCGATTTTCAAAGCCATTCAACTCGGCCATGAAGGCATTGAGCATACGGTCGTCGATGCGGTGCGCGGACTCGCCGCGGCTTCCGCCGATCGCATCAATTTCGTCCCAGAACATGACGATGGGCACGTCGGGATCGGCGGCGGCAGCTTCGCGAGCGATGCGGAAGGTTTCGCGGTAGCGTTGCTCAGTCGCCCCATACCACATGGAATTCAGGCTTCCGGGCTTGATATTCAGGAAATGTGAACGTCCCGATTGAGAAAGAGTCGCGAGGAAGTTGCATGCGGCGCGCGCAACCTTGGTCTTGCCGTTGCCCGGAGGGCCCTCCATCAAGACGGAGCGCTTGCGGGGCAGCCTGTACCTGCTGGCCGTTGACGAGTGAAAGAGGTGCAAGGTCATGAGGCGCTTGATTTGATCGATCTCACGGTCGAGCCCGCCGATCTCTCCAAAGGTGTCTGACGGTGTGGTTTCGAGGAAGAACTCGTCGCCTTTTGATGGAGCGATCTTCTCGAAGGCCAGGCCCGCGGTGCGGCTGAATCGGACTCCGTCACCGGCTTTCACGCCGGCATCGCGCAGAGCGGCACTCGCCAGCACAACCAGCTCTTCATCGCGCGAACGAAGGACGATGCGTCCATCGCCGGCGTCGCGGTTGAAAGTGGCAATTTCGCCGGTGAGGAAGCAGGGCGTGGTGGACTTGGCGACTACGACGTTGCGCTCGTTGCTGAGAAACACTTCGTCACCGGGGGCCAGTTCCTCGGGAACAACACCTTGCCCACACTGGACAACACGGCGCTCGTTTTCGGTTTGCACGATCGCACCCTGAACGCCGGCTGCATCTGCGGCGGCCAGAAAGACCGCGGGGAAGTAAGGCGGCGCAGTCAAGTGCTTGAGGAGATCGCGAAGCTCCGAGTGCTGCTCGTGGACGGATGAAAGAGTCTCGCGAAGAGAAGTGATCCGCTCGAGCAGCAGGCGGTCGACTGCGCCTGGCGATTCTGTCTCGATCTGACGCGCACGCGCAAGGGCAGCGAGCCGTTCATCGAGGGACAACGCCCCGGGTTCAGCGCTCAGGATCTGTTCAATCATCCTGCAAACCTCATTTGTCTGTTCAACTGTCCTACGAGCCATTTGTGGTCTCCTCCAAAACATAGAATCCTCGCGGTTGTGTGGTTCCTTCGCGGTTGCCGAACATGCTGAAAGTGAGGTCAGTAAAGGCAGTGTCATTTGCGACGATCGCCACACTGTAGGCGCGCGGAAACGCTGCGCGCATTACGGCGTCGTCATCGGCGGAGAAGAAGTCCCTGGCCAAATGGCAGGACTTTTGTGCCTCAAGAGTGCAGGATTTGCCCTTACACCATTCGCGAACCGGGTGGCTATGCCAGTATCCGAGGAAGACCTCTCCCCGGTTACGGAGACGGAGCGCCGCGTCTGCCGCGGCCCATGTCTGCGCAGTGAATGTCAGTTTCACGTTGGTGCCGCTGGTGTGCTCGGCAGGGATCTGGGCTGTGATCTCGGCGAAGATTTCACCGATCTTGGAATCGCGCCAAAGCGTGCCGATGAGGATTCCCCCGGTTTCTGTCCCTTGCTCGGCATGCGTGCGTTCTGCTGCTTCAGCAAGAAGCTGGCGGGAAACGAATACCGGCATGTCGTCCGAGTCGATGACCCCGGTTGGCGTTGCCCTGTGGAGAAAGTTCTGAAGCGCCGCATCCCGCGCAGGGACACTCGGCGATGCGTTTGTGACTGAAAGGCCACCCGATGCGGGCGTGGACTGGGGCGCAGGATGAGCAACAAGCAAGTAGGAGTAGAAATCGCCGGCGCGAAGGCGCTGCTGCTCAACGAAACGCGAGGCCACAGTTGCGGCGAAGTCGCGGAAATGCGTTGTGGGGAAATCGGATGCGACGGGCCTCGAGTTTGGCGCATCGATTTGAATGCGATATCCGCGGCAGTAAGGCTCGCCCAGTGTGTGCTCCCAGAGGGGAATGACTTTAGAGACAGCCTGATTGCCATCGAGGCCGAGCTGGCCCCTTCTCTGGAAATAGAAACGGGTCCACTCATACGCGGGCTCAAAATCATGTTTGGCGAGGACGGTCCCAAGGCTGGTGCCGTCCTCGCTGTACATGGCGACCGCAAAGCGGTAAGGGAATGTCAGGCTCATCGCCGTTTCCTCGGTGGNNAGCGCATCGCCGATACGCTCGGAGGCGTTGAGGTGGCGGCCTTCCCGTTCAAGCCGTGCCTGGTAAGTGAGCGGTGCGCCGCTTGCATCGTTGCGCGGGAGGTTCATTTTTCCCAGCATCTCGTGGACAAGCTCGCCAACCGTATTTGAGGTCGGCGCATTGGACACCGAGAACACTTTCTGTCCCGAGACGTCGCTAATTTCGAGAGGGATTTCGAGAGTTGCTTCTGGTTTACCCATGTTCAGATCTCCTGTTCGTGGAAGTGATGGTTGCAGGTTGGTAGATCGCGGGCAGCGAGGTAGCACCGCGCTGCCGCTTCATCGAGAAGCACATTTGCTTCCCTTGCGCACATGCTGTGCGCAATCGAGAGTGCCGCCAAACTGTGGTCGATTTCTTCCATTGCCGGCACGGGCGGAAGACTGACCATCATGCCACAGGACCATACGCAATCCGTCTCGGAGCCATAGGCACGCGTGAGTCGCAGCGAAGAACTTGCAGTCAAGAGAAAGAGGGCAATTGCTTTCCTGCTGCAATCAGAGACGGTGTTTGCGCGAAGAAACTCCGCAGTCAAGGCAACCTCGCGGCTGTTTGAGTGAAGCCGGACCGAAGGAGACGATTTGGTTTCGAGTTCCGTGGAGAACTCACCGGGGCCGCGTTCGGTGAGGCGCCATGATGACTCACGCATAAGCTCCGCGAGGGCGATCCCGCTGCCGATGTGATGTTCTTCGGCTGAGCCAGGATTGGACGCGGGCAGCTTCAGCAATCGGTATCCGTCATGAAAACCATCGAGTGCCCAGCGGAATCGATCGAGGAGCTGTCGCTCGTCTCGAACGAGGATGTCGGAGGACAGTCGGAGCGCGTTGGTTGCACTGTCCAGCGCGAACTTCACGCCACCGGCAAGACTGCGGTTGTACAAGATCGCCTGCTCGATGGTGCAGGCGGTCCTTCTGGTCACCGCGGGGAGACAGTCGAGATGAAGAAAATCCTCGTCGAGTGTTGCTGCGATGGGGAGCCTGGCGCCGTTCTGCACGAAACAACTCCACCGCCGCGGACGCTCCAGTTTCATTTCATCAGTGCACTTGTTGAGCACGCGGAATGCAGTTTCTGACGCTTCATTAGCGAATCTCATAAGGGCTCCACCTCGAGGTCGAGCGGACGGCGTTTCAAAGGGCGACGGTCGATAGGGAAGCGATCGTGGTTCTCGCGCGCCCATGCGCAGGCCGTCTTATTCATGCAATCGTCTTCGCGGGGGTTGTATTTTTGGAATGTCAGGATGTCGAAGCACTGGTACAGGATGTCGACGAGAGTCGTTCCAGGAGTGAGGCGGCCGATGCAGATGAGCGGGTGCTCGCGGCTGACATTGGGGTGCCACACGTTTGGCGTAAACATGCGCAGCATTTCGAAGGCATCGGCCCTGCGGAGATAGTCGGGCGGAAACCAGATGCCCACGTGGAATTCGCTTGCCTCCTTGATTTCGCCGGATCCCTCACGAATCAAGCCGGTGCAACGGAACTCGGCTACCACGTGCGGCGGCGCCATGGGCGGAATGTGGAGACGGATCAAGTCGCTTGAATGCTCAAGCTCCAATGCATCCTGGAGCTGGCGCTCCATAAAGCGGCGATAGACGGGATCGGATTTGTCGAGCAGGTCTGTGTTCATGCTGCCTCCACGATGCGGCGATGCCGGGCGCCGGCGCACACGATGTCGCCGGGTTGCAAGCCGATCTGCGCCAGGGTGAGTTTCGAAGAGCCGTTGGCGGTGGTTGAGTCCAGGCGCTCAATTGCGCCAAAGCCCGCGGTCACCATGCGGCGGTTGCACTGTGGGCAGCGGGCAAGAGGCCGGTTCAGGCGAAGTCCTTCCAGGCGATGGCTGCAGCCGGGGCAGAGGAGCTCGGTGACGAAACGATGGCCCTCGACGCGAAGAGAACCGAGTTCGTCCAACGCCTGGCTGAGCGTTGTTGCTTCGGGCCGGCAGTTCCATGGCGTGATCATCCAACCGCGATGGTCGAAGCGGCACCACGGGTTGCGGCGGAGAGCGGTCACTTGAAGGATGTGGTGTTCAGCGTCGAGGACAAGCTGGCGGCCGGCGAGGGGCGAAGTTGACTCGTCGCGGAGGAACTTTGCGACCTCGATTGCCATCAGCGAGCCTGCGAGCGACCCAAGCGCAGACGAAGCCATGGTGGGGAAGGTCGCGACGCCTGCGCCGCACAGGTATTCCTGCTCAAGGGTGGCGTACTCGTCGTGGCCCCAACCGCACTCAAGGCAGGGCGAGTCCTGCGAGGGGACGCAGGCGTTCACGCGAACGAGATTCTGGCTGCCCAGGACGCCGCAGTCGATCCAGGGAATGTTGAGCCTCCATGCGATCTCGTTCAGATGCTGCCGAGCTGCTTTGCTGTCGAGGCAACTGAGCATCAGGTCGCTGTCAAGCAGGCCGCGCGGCACATCCTCGACCCGTTGCCGCAAGGCGATCACTTCGAGTGCGGGATTGATGCGGCGCAGCTTGTGGGCCTGGGCTTCGACCTTGGCACGGCCAATGTCGTCGGTTTGGATGTTCTGGACGACGAGGTTGGCAGGCTCATAGGTATCCGGGTCGACGAGCGTGAGCTTCTCAATACTGGCCATGCGGGCCAAATGCGGCAACAGGTGCGAACCGGTGTTTCCGCCGGCTCCGGCAACAACGATGTGAAGTGTCTTCGCGGGCATCACAACTCCTCCGGAGTCCACGAGAAACCCGCGTCCAGGGCCGTTGCCTGTCCGCAGAACGTGCACTTCTCTGAGTAGGTCCAGCAGGGGAGTTCGGCCGACTCGTTGTACGAGATACCGCAACCCGGGCAACACACCGCGGGGGAGCCCACCTCGATCGACTGGCGGCACCGGCCGCAGAAGACCGGGCGGTCTGATCCGGGGAAGGGTTCAACTGCGGCGAGAGTTTCGGTGGAGAAGAAGAGCTTCTCTGCGCCGCCGCGAATTTCATCGCGATCGTCGAGGACGCAGAGGCCGGCGGGAGGCGTGCGGCCGTTTACGCGGAGGCCGGAGGTTGGAGAGGCGATGATAGCCCAGGATTTGGCCTCCGCCGCATCGACGCGGATCAACCGGGCCGAGTGCGGGTAGGCCGCACCATCGGCGGCCGCGGCGGCCCGGGAGGCCAAGAGGCCAGCGACGTCGATCCCGGCGCTGCCCAGCCGCTGCGCCCCCCAAACCCCCTCGTGCCGAACCCAAAGATGCGCCATATGCAATCGCGACCTCGAAATAAATGGTGCACGAGGCTGCTGTGCAAATTGGCGGTCACTCTTTGCGTTGTCTTACGGATGGGGTGAACTGGCTTGAAATGGGGGTTTGGGCGGAGGGATCGTCAACACCGAACACCGACGATCACTTGTTTGGGCTTCCGAGGAAAGGCATCGCGCTGCGGAGAGTTGCTGGCGGCCTTCAGGAGTTCGGAAGTCGAACTGACGAATCCCCGGAATTTGCGTACAGCGGTCGGCATTGAAAGGCACCCAGAACGCGAAGGCCATTGGTGCAAGGATCGTAATGTTCAATGGCCCCTGAGTCAAGTGGACTGGCCCTGTGTGCCAAGTGAGGGTTTCACCCGCGAGATAATCTTGCACAGACGTTCTCCAGCCTGACAATCATGGCTTCACTGAGTGATCCCCGGTCAGGTAGCGCAGCAGTTCTTCAAGTGCGCCTGGGATATCAGACTCGTTTGAACAGGTCGTGACCACATACTTTCGCAACGGAAGAGGCAAGTCGACTGGGTCGATCCCCAGGACGAATGAAAGCAGTTGTCCATTGGGCTTTCGGCCATTGCGCATGTCCCCATGGAAGGTCTGGTACTCGTAGCTTGGCCATCGCGCAGTAAGGTTCTCGATTCTGCTCCCAACCGCGACGATGCACTGCGCCGACTCCAAGGCCTTGTCGATTGCAGGCTCGAAGTCGCAGTTTGTTTGTGTTTTCGGATAGAAGAAAACCTTCTTGCCACATCGATTGGAGATGAAGTCCGCGACCTGTCGCGCCAGTGTCATGTCTTGATGACCGAAGCTGACGAAGACGTCGAATGGCCCGGATGCCGGTTGCTGCTTTGGAATACTGCGGGCAAACCGCTGGATCAAGCGGCGAGTCACGGGACACAGGTCAAACTTTGCAGAAGATTTGTCCCACTCGTCGATTCTCCACTTTGGCCTGACCGCTGCCAATTCCAGGTCTCGGCGGAAACTGTCGCGCATGCGGCGTTTAAAGGCCTGGCCATCAAGTTCCTCTCCCCCATAGAAACATCGGTCGGGGATGAATTCGACCTGGTCGCCACCTGGATTGAACTTGTCGGTCCGGAAAAGACCCACCACCCGATTCAACAGCTTTCCGTTCTTGAACTCGCCATCGAAAACAATGGCATCCTCGCTTGCGTTGATTTTGATAACACGGTCAAGCTCGATTCCAAAGTCTCTCGCATTGATGTTCAGATAGCAACCTGCAACGCTGTAGCGCTCCATGCGGTTGAATGCGTCTTTGGCGTAGATCGTCGCTGCGTCCGGGCCGTTGAACCATTTCATCGGAGTTTCTACTTGCTTTACGTCGAAGCGCCGGTCCCAGAGACCCTTTGCCTTTAGATCCTGCACAATCAGCCTGACGGCACTGAACTCTGGCCGGTCAACCGAGCCCGGATCGCCGCGTTCCAATGCGAACCATTCGCCAGCCTTGGGATCCAGGATGATGAACTCCTCGCAAACCTCGCGTTCGAGCGCACTGAGGGGGTTCAGGAGCTCAGCTGACGAATCGCACGCACCGTTGGCAATGTTCCATCCGATTGGCTCGATTTCGCGGTAGAAGAGGCAGAAGTACTCCTCGCCTCCCAGCCTGACGATAGGGAGTGCCCCTGCGCTGGCCCAGCGGAAGACGAATTCCGGATCGTCGAAGATAAACTCCTCCCTGCCCTCATTCACCAGCACATCGTCCAGCGCCTTCTGGTAGGTTTCAATCTTCTCCAGGGACTTAAACAGGTGTTTGCGCAACTCATCCCTGCCAGCCAGGTTCCAGCAAGCAGGAGTCTCCGCATCGAAAGACACTTCAAGATGTGCGCCCTTTCCTTGCCGGCGCAGATCAAACCGGGAAAGGAGCACCTCAAGGAAGTGATTTTCGGCAAGGCGCAAAGGACGGATTGAGGCGGATTCTGGGATTGGCATGGCGCAATCATTCTAACGCCGAGGGTGCATTGTCTCCCGATGACATTGAGCCAGGGGGTGGGAATCTTCTCCGGACAAGCTCAAATAGTGGGCCGTTTCTTTGTGACGCAGCAGGAGGTCAGCATGTCGAGACTGAGGACGAGGCGCAGTCGGGGGCAATGCGATGGATTCGCGAGTCTCGCAGGGAAGGAGAATGCCCAAGAATGGCCTGAAATCGGAGGAAGCTAGGCGTTCCTGTGTAATCCCTTGTGCGTGATTCCCTCAATCGCCGTCATCTTTAGCTTGATCTGTTCGATGGCAAAGTCGCGAGACGTGACGACTGGAATGCCGTTCAAGTGCTTTTCAAAGCGAAGATCAAAGTCTTCGATCATGTTCGCAATGGTGTGTGCATGTCGGGTGAAAATCGTATGTCTGTATCCCTGGCCCATTCTACTGGAGATGGAGTGGGCAGCGAACCAGTCTCCGACGATCGTGATGCTCTCGTTTAGGGGGAGGTCAGCGATTGCAACCTGGCAATCGCGAATTGCCTTGTCCTGAAGAAACTGAAGCAGGCATTGGAGTCGGATCAACCTTGCATCTGGCCCATAGAAGCGGAAATTCAGATCAGGATCGATGATGAGGCGGCATCCCTTCTGCTTCGCATGAGCAGTCAGCGCCAACCGCTCCTCGCGTAAGGCAGCAGCGTGATTGTCCGACTGGTGCTTCTTTCCGTAGCGTTTCTTCCAGACAAGATCCTCAAGGGGAGCAGTAGGGATGTGAAAAGAGCTCAATCCACCTGACTGCCTCACAATGCCTGAGCCACCCATACCCGCAACCGCATGCGCGTAGTGAGCCAGGAGCCTTGCACGGTCTTCGGTCATTACGCCGCACTCGTAGACTGGGCCGCCAGGTGGCGAATCCTCAAGACATTTATTCAATGCCTCCCATGTGAGCCGCTTTGACAACTTGGATTTGTCCTTGCGCTTCAAATGGATGGCCTGGATGCCATGAAGAAACTCGCCGGGCTCGCAGTCGATCGTGACTGGCACGATAGCCACACGCATTCCCACTGCATAACCGATTTCCTGCTGGACCCACGAGCTTCTCATGGCAGACTTTGTTAACAGCGGCATGAAGATGTGACTATGAGAAATAAAGTTGATGATTTGCTGCGGAAACCCAGCACCAGCATGCAAACCCTTCTGGTCGTAGGTGGCAGCCATCCCATTCTTCTTAAGTTCTGCTGCGATGGCGCGGGCAAGTGCTTTGTCTGCGTGGGAATAGCAAATGAAAACACGGCGCCTATCGGGTGCGGGCTCTGAGGCTGGAGGCTGGGCTTTGGCGGCCTTGGGCATGGTGCACTATCTCCGTTCAACACTGATCGAATGAGACGGTATCTTGGTCTTCTTTTTCATCAATCGGGGGCGGAAACAGTGTAACCCTGTCGCGTCAGGAGTAGCCAGAGAAAGCAATGGGTTTTGTGCCTCTACCGGGGAGTCCGAAGCGGGAGGGATAGATTGAGATTGGCATAAGGGCACCCCCGGGGGTTAATCATGTAGCCGCCTCGAAGTAAGCCAAGTGCCAAAGCTGTGTCACGTAGGCGGCGGCTCGAACTCTGGGGCTTTTGCTCGAAGCCTGCGACTAACTCGGCTCTACGGGCTTGCGGTAGAGAATCTGCCAGTCGACTACCTCTTCGACGATGAGTTCGGCAGCTTCGTTGGCGATTCGGCGCAGATCTGCGAAGGATGGAGTGTCGCCAAGCTCGAGGAAGCTCTTCTTGATCTTTTCCAGGCTCTCGCGCATATCTTCGGACCGGTTTGCCAAGCGGCGGAACTCGCCCTGGGTTGCGATCGCATGAAATGCGGCTGCCACAGCGGGGAAGCCGGCTGCGCCGAGCGTGAACCATTTTGAGATTTCATGATTGGAGACGAAGAAGTGCAGGACGCAACTGGCCGCGGCAATGGCTACGCAGATCTGGACAAGCCGATCCGAGCGCTTCTCGATGGACTCCATACGCTGCGCGTTTCGGCGGTGATAGGAGATCTGGCCGAGGATCCATCCTTCCAGCAGATCTGCCCGCGCTTGACGGAGAGATGCGGGATTAACCTTGCCCGCCGGCATGGGCGCGGATCGAATGCTGGCTCGCAGCAGCCATTCCATCCAACTGCCATCGACTTTGCCGTGCTGGTGATGGGCGGGAATTCGCGGCGGCGGTGCCGTAAGCGCCAGCGGGTAGACAGCGCAGAGCACACGAAACTGCTCGGCGATATAGCGGCAATCGACGCTGCGGTAGTGCCACTCTTTGCGGTTCACGGCAATGGTGAGCACGTAGACGAGCGACACCGCCGCCAATTCAATGGACAACCACACTTCAGATTCGCGCGGCAACACAAAGCCCAGCAGCGCCAGAAAGACAGCGCAGACCGCAAGCGCTGAACTGGTCACATAGGAACCACGATACAGTCCGGCCATCCGGTTGGCGATGGCGTCAAAGTGCAGGTACATCGGAACGAAAGGTCCACTGAGAGGACGCCCACCGTAGCCGGGGCTGAGTTTGATCCCGACGGTCATCGCGCGCAGGAACAGCCCCCAGGCGCGGCTCAGCATCGAGGGCCGCTCCGGGATAGCGGTGCGATAAGAGCCGGTTACATCCGGGTCCTTCGATCGAGGGGGCCTCAGGATCGGGTCCAGCCGGTCCAGCAGCGCCTCGTCGCTGAGCGGCGTCTCTTTCTTGCGCGTTTTCAGCAGCGCAGCGCCGGTCTGAGAGTGAATCCAGAGGATCGGGATACTCTTGCGCCGGGCAATCTCGACGATATGTCCGGTGCCGCCCGGGCCTCTTGCAGGCTCGCCATCCCACACCGTCACGAGAATGTCGCACTGATCGAGCATCGCCCTGCCGGCGCTCTCATAGGCGGCAGATCGAGTCTCTGGCGCCGTGGGGCCGTTCAGTTCAAAAACGCGTTCCCCGGCCCGTGCAAGCAATTCGCGGAACTTGTTGACGCTTTCGCTGGTGGCAAAGTCCCGTTCGTACTCGACCTGCGCGAACGGGAGCAGGCAACCGAGCTCGAAGCCAAGCGCGAGGGCTTCGTCGGCGAAGAGCCGGTCAGCACCCTCGGCGAGGGCTGAAACCGCACGGAAGAGCACGGAATCGGGTGCAAAGGCGAGTAGCGACTCCTCCCGAATCTTGAGTGTCGCGCTCTGCACCATGGCGAGAGCGCTTCGGATGCCTGCGCGGCACTCCTCCGCGGCAGCGAGCTGCCGATGCCCAGTGACTCCTATCCGCAAGGCCAAGCGAGGCCGTTCGAGCGCCATGCCGCCAGTCTATCCCACCTGCGAGGTTGGTCTGGGATATGTCACGGTCGCATCATATTTGACCGAAGTCCGGGCTTCCAGATCGTTGGAGCGGGTTTCGTTCAGCGGATACGCGGCGCCAAAGAACGGAACGATTTGGATTTTACCGGGGTCGCATACTACGCGGTTCGATTGGCAGGGTGCAGCCTGGTCTCGTGGTCAATCGGCGCATAGATTTCGAAGTTGGCAGCGGCAAGGTAGCGAGGGATTCCACTGATCGCGTCGAGGTCTTTCTTCTTGATCGGATCGGTCAACTGGTTCCAGGGGAACAGGCAATTGTGCACCAGCAGGCGATTGCTGCGGCTGCTCTCCTCCATGTCGGCGGCCGGGATCCAGCCTGCGCGGCGCTTCTCCGCGATCCAGCGATCGTGCTCCACTTCGGCGAGCCTCTCCCATTGAGCCTTGAGCGCCGGATTCAATTCGAGAGCCTTCCTGGCCCCCGCATCGGTATTGGTCGCGACCTGCCCGTCTTTCTTGATTCGCTTGCGGAACCAGAGCCCTGCTGAGCGCAGCTTGACGGCGATGTGATCGGCCTGTTGGCGGTTCGAGTCCTTTAAATCCTCAGGGAGGCTTTCCCAGGGCCGGCGGGCACGATCTTCATTTGTCGGGTCTACCCCTCCGTTTTTCTCCAGGTAATCCTTGTGGATCTCCATTGCGATTTCATCCCGTTCCTCGTCCGAATACGGGTAACCGGTGGTGAGCAATTGCATCATTTGGGTGGCGTCGGCATGGAGAGCCGCGTGTTGACTCGCCGGCAGCAGCGAGGGCGTGAACTTCCTCGCATCCACCAGGTGGCTCATATCGAGCAGCGCTTCAAATGAACGATTGCCATGAACGAACCTGGGCAGGTAGAGCAGCGCGCGCAGCACGGGCTCACTCACGTCGAGCACCTTGTTGGCATCCTCCAGGCTGGCAGCCTTCTCGTGGAGTTGGTAAGCCAAAATATTGGCGCGGCGCAGCAAGATAGAGGCCTCGCAGGGGTAGGCCTCGGTGGGGCCGAATGGTTCGAACTCAGGCTCCAGATCGAGACCGGGAATGTCGAGTGTTCCGCGGAGGCGAGAGAGGAAGTCGGGGCCCTTGGCGTCTTTGAACTTGTTGTACTTCTCCTCGTTTTCTTCAGTTCCGCGCAGGAACAGGGGAGCGGCAAAGTCCGCGTAGTTATCGCGGGTTCCGCCAGCGAAGACAAAAATGCTCTTGCCGATGGGATGCGGCGAACCGCGATCGAGGAATTCGCCATCCTGCATCGGGCTGAGGAAGTAGCGGAGCCAGCCCAGCGCCTGGCCGTTGAACGCAGTGTCAAACTCATCGAAAAAGACAAGCGGAAACTTGCCGCGCAAAACGGCATCGCGCACGAGGTGGAAGGCAGCGGCCAACTCCTCCGGTTCTTTGTATTGAGAGAGGTTGAACGTGAGCTCTTCAATCTCACCAGCGCCGCTATTGGCCAGGGCCCTGGCAACCTTCTTTACCCCGAATGATTTGCCTGCTCCGGGCGGCCCGAAAACGGCGAGGCTGAGCGGACGGCTGGCCGAGCGCATCGACATGTAATCGGACACCAGACTATATAGCGCGCGATAGCTTTCAATCTCGTGGCGGTCGTATGCGCGCAAGGCTTCGGCAAAGACCGCGATCGGCACCTGCCGCAGGGACTGAGCCGCATCGCGGACTCTGTCCGGGCTGTTTTCCTTCCCGGTGGCGAGCGCCACAATGTCCCTGCTTCTGGCAAGCAACAGTGCGGCGGCGCGCATCTGGCCCGCTTTTCCGGCAAAGATCGTGTCGATCAAACGCCAGTACGCGCGATCAGGCACGGCAGCTTCAGGGATGAGAGGAATCGGCTGGCAGGCAAAATAATGATCCTTCGCCCCTTCGGGATCGACGAGCTCGTTGCCCGGATAGCACAGGTCGATGTTGTCGGCGCCTTTGTCCTTGCCGTATCCCAACTTCAACAGTAGCCGCGAAGCAGAGAGGCCGCAGCGAATGCCCGCTTCGATCGCAGGAAGGGGATGGATCGCTTTGCCGTTATCGCCGGCGCACATCAAGGGGTCTGCATTTGCTGCCAAGTGCTTGGTAAGTCCGGCAACAAAGGCAGAGCCGTAGGCCACCATCCTGCCTGCGAAACTGGCCTCCCAGCTGCCTTCAATCCCATCCGGGTCGTAGATCAGCCAGGCCTGATACGGGCTTGTCTCCGGATCATTGGCCTTGGTTTCATCGTAATGCCAGTAAACCGCGCCATCCAGCCCCAAGCGCACGATCAGGTGTGGCGAGGTTCTGAGTTCCTCCCATTGTGGAAGGTTCATCAGATTCCAAACCAGATCCAGCGCCGTACGCTCCCAGGAGAGTCCGCGGCTGATGCTCACGTCATCGGAACGAAGATCGTCAATTGGAACCACGACCACCCGACGGCGAGGGAAGTTTCTGGCGAGAGTTTCCCAGAGCAGTGGTTTACATGTAGCCTCGAGACCCATTGTTTCCGGCTTGTCTGGCGCCGGCAAAGGCCGGTGCAGCTTGTGAACCACAATGGGCGCTGCGCCGGCCGGCGCTTGTGCGATTGCGGCAGGCCACTGGTCCTTGCTGGTGCGAAAGAAGTTGCCCGTGTCGTCCAAAACCAGCAGGCTCGCCGCGGATGATTGAGGCGGCGCAACTTTCAACGTGGGCAGGCCTTCCTGCGGTCCGGTGAACCCCTCGGTCAGGTCCACGCGCAGGGTCTTGTCCTTCTTGTCGGCCTTAGGACTGGTCTTGAAGCCCACGGCCCGGATGACCGAGTGGACGATGTCGTTCCGCGTGAGGCGCATCAAAAGGGCGGGATCGAGCGGCCCAAAATTGCCCCCACAACTCAGTTCATTGGGAGTTAGCAATGTCTGGCCTTCCACCTCGGCTTTGCCGCAGGCGGCGGCTACAAAATCCGCCAGCAGCAGCGCACCGCCGCGCAGATAATGCGTGCGCGTCTCCCCGGTCAGCCGCCAGTTTTCGGTGTGAGGATTCGTCTCGATTGCAGGACGGGGATGACGAACACCAATGACATCGATGCAAACATCTCCGGCTACCTGGATGCGCACTGCAGACATTGCACTCACCTCGGTCATTCCCCAGATCGGCTGCGCGCCGGTCCTGGTTGCTACTGGAAATCGAATCCAGTCTCCACCAATCGAATCGGTTTGGCAAGACTGACTTAATACGATTCGCACGTAGTCAGCTTCGAGCGCCGAACCTGCCAAGGAAGGAGGTTTGCCGTCTGCCACCGCTCCTAAATCGGTTTGATAGGAACTCGTCTGCCATAAGCTACGGCTTTTTGCGAGTGAATTACGACGCCATAACTCTGCGAGGAGGAACGTCAGGAGCGAATTGCAGAGCCATCCTTGAGCCACGGGAAAAGGGCAATGACTAAAGAGTCTGCGCACTCCCAAGCCCGATCTGCCCGAGGGCATTGAATCTCAATCGACGGAGAACGGAGTTGAATTCAAGATTCCGGCCGGTCATTCGGGTTTTTGTCACTTCGAAATTCAGCGATCTGAGAGAAGATCTTGCTCTCCGGCGCGACGTGTTCCGACTGCCGCGGGGTTGCGGATGGATCCATGGCTTTTGGCAAGGATGCGGCGAGGAACCTGGAAAGCATCTCTCGATGAAATCCTGACGCCATATCGGAAGGTGCAGGGAGAGACAGCCAAACAGCAAAGAGCTATGGGGCCGGCGAAGCAGCTTTGACGGCAGCCGCTAGTTAGTCATTTTCAGTTGCTGCTTGAGCGAATGAATAATATCGAGCGACTGATCGGTTGTGCCGGTATCGCTTGTACAGGTGAGATAAAGACCCTTTGCAGTTGCAATGTGGAAGGCGCCTATTTGCTTTCCAACGGCAACATTCATGCGGAGGTCGACGATCTCAGAGGCCGGGATAACCAGCGAAGCCTCGCCGCAGCCAGGAGTGACGGTAAGCGATCCTCCCTCGT
The DNA here is from genome assembly GCA_003165935.1 of Acidobacteriaceae bacterium. Taxonomy (GTDB): domain Bacteria; phylum Acidobacteriota; class Terriglobia; order Terriglobales; family Acidobacteriaceae; genus Telmatobacter. The sequence goes on from PMXB01000373.1 coordinate 22,385, forward strand.
CGACAGCGAGCAAGGCACGGCAGGGATTGTTGAAGTATGCGGAATCCCCAGCATGAGACCGGTCGTAGAAGACCTTCATGGGCGGGGCCTGATCGCCGCGCGCACCGCGCCTGCCGTAATTTGCCGGAGGGGCATACGGATTGGCTGGAGCCCTCATGCCTCCCGCGTAGGGCGACTGCTGAGTTGGTGCACCGGGAGATGCCGGATAACCCTGCTGGGAAGGGTACGGCTGTTGCTGAGGGGATGGCTGCTGTTGGGGGTAAGACTGCTGCTGGGGGTAGGCGGCCTGGGTCTGTTGTTGCGGATAAGGCTGTTGTTGTGGATAGGGCTGTTGCTGTGGATAGGGCTGCTGAGCAGGAAAGGCAGTCTGGGCCTGCTGTTGAGGATAGGCCTGCGGCTGACTCTGTGGCGCCGCAGGGTATACGGCCTGATTAACCGGATTATAAGGAGCCTGCGGCTGCTGCATGGGTTGCTGCATCTGCACCACCTGCTGCGCCGGGGCGGTGCCCGGGGGGGTGGGATACATGCCTTGCGCCTGCTGCATGGGCTGCGACTGCATGCCTTGCTGTGCCAGCATCCCCTGTTGTGCCTGCGCGTAGATGGGCTGGTTGTTTGCGTCATAGCCAACGACGACGAGCCCTGGCGAGGCAGCAAATCCGCCGGGCGCGCCCGGTTGCAGTTGCGCAGGCGGTGCTCCTGGCATGCCAACCGGCGCTTGAGGAAATGCGTTCATTTGCTGTTGTGGCTGGACGACAGCCTGAGGAGCGTTTGGCACTTGTTGTTGCCGAGCCTGCTGGATCTGGGTAGCAACTTGCAGTCCCAGCGAAATGAAGCCCAGGATCTTGTCGGCCTTCTGGCCGCGGTTCTCACCGCCTGCTGCTTGACTGCCGTTCAACTCGGCAGGATGAGGATCGATTGCCAGAGCTATGGCGCGATACTGCAGCGATTTGGCGTCATCGCCGAGGCCGGTGGAAGCCTCTGCCATGGCGAGGTAGATTGGGGCACGGACCGATGGGTCGTTTGGATAGAGTTCAAGCAGCTTGCTAAGTTCGCGCTGGACGCGGGACAGATTACCTTCTGCGCGCGCCTGCTCGATTGAATCGCGGATCTGCTTCTCCAGCGCAGGGTCGGCTGGAACGGCAAGCTTGTGTTGACCCATCGCGGGCTCGAGTGAGCCGGATATCAACGCCACAAGGAGCACAGCAACTGAGATTCGCATAATTCACCTCTCTGCCTTTAAATCGCTCCGTTCACCACGAAAGGAGCCCAGTAGAACGGATGGGGATACTGTTTGCGTACCTTGAGTTCTGCTGCGCGCATGGCGTCAGCGGGCGACATCCCGGACCGCATGCCGCGGTAGAACTCCTGCATCAGAGTCGCGGTCGACTCGTCGCTTACCTTCCACATGCTTGAGACAACAACTCTTGCGCCGGCAGTGAGGAAGGTTCTTGTTAAGCCGGTGATTTCGTCACCGGCCGACATTCTTCCCAGGCCCGTTTCGCACGCGCTCATCACCACCAGGCGGCTGCGAATCCTGCGGTCAAGGAGCTCGAGGAGGGACAGCCGCGATGATTGGCCTTGGGCGGGGCTGGTCAGCAATGAGCTGAACAGGGGCGCATCCTGATCCAGAATGCCGTGGGTTGCAAAGTGAACCTCGTCGAACTGGTCCAGCGCGTGCAGCGCAGCATCGTGCGTGAACTGCGACTGCTCGATGATCTTTGCTCCCGGCTCAAGCTGCGCAATGGATTCAACTTCATGCTTTGTGCCCGGCAGCGGCGGCATTCCCTCCGACGAGACGTCGCCGATGGCAGCAAGCAACAGAGTTCCGTGTTTCCGGTCATTCCGTCCCAGCGAGGCCAGCGCGCTGGCGGCTGGACTATAGCTGATGGCGAAACGATCGGCGAGGTACTCTCCTGCTGGCATGCGCAGCGTCTGAAACGGAACCTCATGCAGTTCGGCTGCTGGAACAATAACCAGTCGATCCACCTTGGCGGGGATGGATCCGGCTATGGGCGCGATCACGAGTTGTGACAGTTCGGTTGTGGCCTGGTCCAACTCCGTGGTCGAGTCCGGAGATTGCAATGCTCGCCGCAGGCGCTGCACATCGCGGCGCAGCGCTGTTGCGTCCGCGGGCCATGTTTTTAGTTGCACGCCATCCCGCGTCACCACAAAGGCAGCCAGCTTTCCGGGGAGCAGGCCGAATTCAAGCAATGCAGCTTTGGCAGGCAGCAGGCGGCGAATGCGTTCGAGTTCAACTGGGCGCGCATCCTCAACGGGCGTTGAAGAAGGACTCGCGATTATTGCCCGGTCTCTGGCGACGGAGTAGCGGGACTCGAGCGTACGCAACTGGGCCTCAAGAGCTGCGGGGCTGCGGCCGGAGCCGCGGAGAGCCAGCAAGGCACTCCCAGTGAGATCCGCGCGCAGGTTCACCAGCTGGTCGCGAATATTGCGCACCTCTGTCCATTCAGGGCTGGAGGCCGGCTGTTGCGAGCCTTGATGGCCGGCCAACATCTCAACAAACGAGCGCGCCTTCTGTTGTTCCAGCACCTTCCACGCTTCGGCTGTTGACTGACTTTCGGCAAGGAGGCCGGCCAATCTCGAAAAGAGGTCCTGCTCCAGTTTCGAATCGGCGAATGCCTGCCGCTGGCTCTCATCCGCAATCCGCGAGCGCACGGCACTGAGTTCTTCGACAGCATGGCGGTATGAGCTAATTGCATCAGCGTTTCGGCCTGTGGCCTCTGCAATCATTCCCTGCGTGTATGCGAGCTGCCATGTGTTTTCGGCGTCTTCATCGCCACCGACCAATGGCGCAGCTGCTTCCACTTGCGACTTGGCTTTGGCAATAGCGTCGGGAATCTTGCCCGCTGCATCGCTGACCAGGAAGCGCGCATATTCAAGGCGCACCGTGATCTCGTTGCGAGCGACTCCCTGCGCATGAAACTGCTTGACCGCCTGATCGTACAATTCCGCGGCCTTACCGAATTCCTCGCGCTCATTGCGCTCCAGACGCGCCCAGGTAAGCAGCGTCGAGGACGAGTTGGGGTGAAGTTTCAGTTCATCCTGCAGGAGATCGCGCGCGGAGTCAGGATCCTGATCTATTTCAGCGGCGCGGGCAAGCCCGATTCGCGCCTCAGAGGCAAGTGGGTCAAGATGCTGCCTGTCGCTTGCAGCAGTGACCGCGTCAACCAGCTTGAGCGACTGGCGGAAGATGGCCGCAGCGCGTTCATCCTCGAGATCGTTGTAGGCGTCGCCCAGACTGTTCAGAGTCGTAACCATTGAATAGGCTGCGGGATAATTTGCCGGCATGCCATTTGCGGGAAGCTGTGCGGTCTCCAGCGCGCGCGCTTCTTCAAGCACGGCTACGCGTTGCTGTCTCGCGTGGAGCGCGCCGTAGGTGACTGCCATGGCACGGAGAGCTTCGATCTGTGCGGGAACGTTGCCGCTGGCCCTGGCAGCATCAAGATCGCTGGATTGATCACGCAGTACACCGTCCAGGTCGCCAGCGATGCGGCGACGCGCCAGTACAGCCTGGCGAGCGAAGGCAGGAATGTTGACGGGTAGACCGTGAATCTTTGCGGCGATGCGGTTTCCGATTTCGATCGCCTGAGGATACGAGGCATGGTTGAGCGACTCGAGAACGCAGACCATCGACTCATAGACCGCATCCATGGTGAAGGCTGCTTTCTCCGCGTCGTCGGTAACGAGCGGCTGCGCCTCTGCGATGCGATCTACCGCGTCGTCAATATTGCCGCGCGCGAGGGAGAGATCAGCGCCGGCAAGGAGGGCACGGGCCCTGGCGAGACCGCCGGCCGGCTCTTCGGCCTTTTGAAATGAGGACACCTCCTGCTGTGCATCGTTGGGGTGGCCGACTGCGATCTGTGCCTGTACAAGGTCGCGCCAGCGGAGAGATCCTGAAGCGGTGGTTGGTTCCGGGTCGGACTGGTGAGCGGCGGCAAGCTCAGGAAGGGCCTCGTCGGAACGGCCAAGCTCGGCCAGATCGTGACCGACAGCGGAGTGGTCCAGGTAGAGGGTTGCGGTAACGCCGGACTGCTGTTGAAGCGCAAGCGCCCGGCGCGCGGCATCGAGCGCGCGGGCGTAGTCGCGATCGAGGTTCATGTAGAAGTTGTTCTGGAGGAATTGATAAAGAGCGGCTTTGAAGGTTTGGCGTTGCCAGAGGTTGAGCTCGGTGAGGCCGTCCACAGCGCGGTGCATGTTCTTCCAGTCGTCGGCGGTTGCGGATGGCTGCTGCCCCTGGTCGAGGACGGGCTGAAGCAGGGCCACGGCTCGGTCATAGCCTATCGATGTGAAGAGCGGCTCGTCGGCTCTTTGGTCGAGGTGAAGTTGCGCCGTGAAAGCCCGTCCTGCATCGAGCCCGGACTGGGGCGCGGGCTGCGGGAGCGTTTGCGCGGACAGGCAGACTGCGCTCGCGATGGCAAGCGCCGCAACGCCGATGCACAGTCTGCTGTCCATGAGCTGCTCCTGTCTTGGTTAGGTGTTATTGGATGATCGTCTGGAATGGTGCGGAGACGGCCTGGTTGGTGCACAGGTCCCAAAGGACGATGTTGAACCTGTACCCGATCGGCCAGGACAAATTGTTCACCATGCTCCTGCCCGCTGCCAGAGCTTCGGCGCTGCCGTCCGCCATGTTGCCACCGGCCTGCAGATATACCTGAAAGCCGCGGTTACAGGGAGCACCGGTGTTTTTCACTGTCCAGGTAACTGGAACTTGCGCCGTCCCATGGATCCATCGTGCGGGGCCGGTGATTGTGACGACAGGGTTGCTGGCTGCGGAGCTGCTGCCCAGCGATTGTACTTTGAAGGAGGTGCTACTCAAACTGGCGTTGCTGATCTGATTGGAGTTGACGGCATTTGTCACCGCGGAGCCGTTGACCCCTATGACGTTTGTGGTAACAGCGTTCGTGATGGCGGAGCTGTTGTTGCCAACGAAGTTTCCGTTGGTAAATACATTTTGCAAGCTGCCTCCATCCTGGTTGATGAGGGATGTGATGGCGGGCAGGAAGCTGCCTCCATCGTTGCTGATGACGGACATATTGTTCGAGATAAGCCCCACGGTCCTTGCGGCTGTCTGTGGCGTCTGGACCTGCAGGTTTGAGCCGTTTGTATTAACAACATTGCCGCCACCGGCAGCGACGATGTTTCCCCCGCCTGCCGCAACGATGTTCCCTCCACCGGCAGCGACGATGTTGCCACCGCCCGCAGCGACGATGTTTCCACCTCCATTGAGGATGATGTTTCCGCCGCCTGCCGCAACGATATATCCGCCCGGCTGAATCTGCCAGGTTCCCGCCGACGGACCGACAATGCGCACGGGGATTCCCTGGTTGCTGACCAGCAGGCCGAAAGGATTATTTATCTTTGTCTGCAGCATCCTGCCGTTGAAGGCAATGTTGTAGACCGTAGGCGTGCTGATGCCCTGCGAGCTGAGGTAGTACATGTTGCATTGTTCGTTGGGAGACAGCTTCGCGCCTGCCTTGGTGATCAGGCATCCGTTCTGGTCGAGTCCCCCAAGGGTAATCGACTGGAGATACGTGGCCGACCGGAGGTACGTGGCCAAGTCGTCGGCGCCGCTCCAACTGATGCCGTATGAATTCAGTAGAGACGTCTCGGTCGCATTGTTGATGGCAACGCCAAAGACAAGGTTATAAGCGGTCGGAACAAGGTTGGCTCCCAGGAGGCCGTTTCCATGGGCACGGACCCACGCGAGCAGCGCGCTGCGCGCACAAGAGACAGCCTGCGCCTGGATCTGGGCCTGGCTCTGAGGCATGGTGCAGGTGTTGGCGATGGGGCCACCGAGGCCGGTTGCGCCGCCCCACACCTGGTTGTACGCCGGCTGCAATTGCGCCTGGCTCAGGTATTGGACGGCCGGGGGCGCTGGAGCAGCCGGCGCAACATTTGCGCTTGCTCCGCCGCATCCAGCCTGATGCATTTGGTTGTAAAGACTCTGATAGGTCTGCCACTGGGCGTACTTGCCAATCCACTGTGCCTCGGGGGCCTGGCCACCGCAGCCCATTGCGTGCCACGCGTTGTCAACGATATTTGCCCGCCAGCCGGCGCTGGACTGCACCATGGTAAGCAGGTAGGACCAAATCGAGTTGTTATCGCTGCCGAGGCTGCCCTGGCTGATGCGCTGGGTAATGGTGGAATAAGTGGAGGCGTAGGTTGGGTTCGTTGAGCAGGCGAGTCCGAGGATGGCGAAGCAATCGCTGTCGATGGTCTGCTGAACGGCGGGCGTGATGGGATTGGCAGCCGGAGCGGTAGGGGGTGCAGCGGCGTTGCCATTGATGGTGATGGGAAACTTCGACGTAATGATCGAGCCAGAACATGTATCCATCAGCGAGAGGCTGGCGGGTGTGCCGCTTGCCACTCCAATGGGTCCAGGGACGGTGTTCGACCTGGCGCTCAATTGAACCGGATTTCCGATCTGAATATTGGTGTTGTTGAGGGTGAGAACCACGCGAACACCGGACTGACAGTTGTTGGCTTGCTGAACGGTCCAGATGACAGTTGCAGGTTGGGCATCCGTCAGCTTTGAGGGCCCAGTAATAGTTGCCGAGAACTGCCCTGCCGCGGTCACGGCGGAGAAGCAGATCAACCCGATTGCAAAGATGCAGTTGATAAGTACTTTCATGGAACCTCCTCCAGCGATTACGAGTTTTGCGCGGGAAGCGCGGTACAGCGAGTTAATTGATTTCATCGAGGGTCACTGAGATGCTTGTGCCGACATCCATGGTCGGTGTGCCAAGTTTCATGGTTTCTCCGCAGCGCAGGATAAACTTTCCTGTCTTCGGCCCGGAGAGGTTCAAGCCTCCACCGGGATTTTCGATGACGACGTTGCGGTAGTCGAAGAGCACCCGATCCACTACGATTCGCTCCACGAGCAACTCGTAAAACAGACAGGGAACCTCCTCGTACTCCGACTTGTGAAAGCCCAGCGTCATGGGATTCAATGTCATTCCCTTGGTCACCTTGAGTTGTGCCGAGGTCACGATGGTGTAGCCGTCGCGGTCCCAACCCGACCAGGTGTAAGCCTGAAATGTCACGAGTGCCCGTCTGTCCATAACGAGTTCCTTCGGGTGCTTCCCTTCAATAAGTCGTGGGTGGCGGCTGGAAGGGGTGATAGCCCACGCCAACATTCACGAAGTTGCAGCGATATTCCCCGTAGGTCGTTTTCCAACATGCGCCGGGTGAGTTTGGCATCTCGGTCATGGTGCAGTTCTTTGCCGGCATGAAGGACTGTTCGCCGCATGCGTATTGCTTTGCATAGCCGGTGAGCGTAAAAACCACTTCGCGGTTATCGATGTCTTGCCGGTTGTTGTCCTCTGCGTCGTACACCCCGGCGCTGTTCGTGGAGAACTTTCGTGAACCGATGATGTGGACCCTGACATTGGTGAGGAGGGTCTCGATGGTGCCAAAGGGGCCCTCCATAGTGCATTGCGCAAGGATGGATGCCTCCTGATCGGAGGGTCTGTGCGTAATGGCAGGGCAGGGACGTGGAGCCCTGCCGCCAAAGTGTTGAAAGAGCGCGGTTGGATCGGGTTCGGTGGCTGGCCGGGGATGGACCGAGGCGGTTTGTCCATCGCTTGACCGGCATCCGGCGAGGCTGAAGACCGCCAAGGCGCAAACCAACGCCGACAGCCCAGCGGTGTGAATTCTCAATCGGCCCATCGCTCTCCTCCTCTCCTTTTGCAACCTGCACAAGAATGCGTAAAAAGCTCGGCTGAACCGTCATGGATTTTTCAACTTTGAGTTTTCGGCGACCTGGCAAGGAACTGCCCCGGCGCACACCAACAGCGCCGGGGCGGTTACATGTCCCAGATCTAGTAGGTTGTCGGCCCTTTCTGCCTGGCTACCCAATTTGTAGACCCGATGCTCATGGTGCATTGCCAGTCGCCGAACGTGGTCTTCCAGCAGGCTCCCTGGCCGCCAGGTCCGGCCGGCCATTTCATGCAGTTTTGCCCTTCTGGATACTCCGGAACCGCCCCACATGACCATCGGGTGCCTTGACCACGAATCGGATAGACCATCGCGCTCGGGTCAATATCCTCCCGGTTGTCTGTTCCGGGAATATAGTTGCGCGGGTGCCCTATCTCCACCTGCAAGTCTGTTGCGAGGATAATCGCGGGGGAGGTGCTCCCGGTGGTATCTGCTTCGGCGGAACACTGTACCAGGGCCGTCGCCTGGGCAGTGCTTGGCGGGCTGGTCACCTTTGCGCAGACGCGTGGGTTTCTCACCTGGTAAGTTGCATTGAACGTGGGCGGCCCGGACATATTTTCGGCCGAACCGCTGCCATTTGCCTCAGCGACTGAGCTTTTGCAGCCGGTGGAACCCGCGAGCAATCCCGCGAGCAAACAAATCGCCAGGGTGCGCGCACAAGGCAAGGTCATGGTGATCTCCTGTGTGGATGGGTGATTGAACTCTGTTGTGAGTGGGAGGCGAACCTGGAATAGGAGGCTGTTGTCAGGTCTGCAGATTGAGTAGGCGGGCAGCGGACGGCCCGGTATCTCTATCAGCGATAGGCCCCTGGCCAGACCAGTCTTACGGCACAGGGCACGATTCTTCGTTCCTGGTGCGTTGATCGGCAAGCGAAAAGCATCGATCCCAGGGAACTGTTCACCCCTTGATTCTTCGCCATAAATCTGATTTCCTTTCTCCATCCCCCAAGAAGGCGCAAACGGCAGTCACCGACCTTCACTTATTTTGAAAGGCGCCGAATATCCGCGGAGGTTTGGCGGCAGCGGCCTGAAACAATGATGATCGAGAGGCATATCCTGTTGGAAAAGGTACCGGCATCGATGGAGAGCGTGACGAGGTGGCTCGAACTCTGGCGAGACGGGGACGCCGAGGCGATTGAGCGAGTGACAGCTCTCGTGTATCAGGATCTCCGGCGACTTGCCGAGTACCACCTGAAGCGAGAGTCGGATGTCGACCTTCTGCAGGCGACAGCCCTGGTGCATGAAGTCTATCTGCGCATGTCTTCGCTGCGATCTATCGACTGGAAGGGCCGGCCGCATTTCATTTCCGTGGTGACGAAAATGATGCGGCAGATTCTGGTTGACCAGGCGCGTACCCGGAAGGCCAAGAAGCGGGATGTGGGCGCAGTTATTGAGATACCCCTCATCCAGGAGCACCGGCAGCTGGATACGCTTGCTGTCGATCAGGGGCTTGAGCGGATGGCGAAGCACTATCCGCGCTGCGCTCAGATAGTTGAATTGCGTTTTTTTGGTGATTTGGATTTCAGTGAAATCGCCGATGTAATGAATCTATCCCTGGCGACGGTAGAGCGTGATTGGCGTTTTGCCCGAGCCTGGTTGCGTAAGAACATGGCAGGCACTCAGGCTTGAACTCAGCGTACAGCGACGAAGAAAGGCTTCGAGATCTCTTCCAGCAGGCCTCTGCGCTCGGCCCGGAGGATCGAGATGGATTCACTGCAGAAGCATGCGGCACCAACCATACCTTGCGCGCGGAACTGGATGAGTTGCTTGCTGCCGACGCCGCTGCACTGGATGAAGATTTCTTGAAGCATTCCGCCATCTACAACGAGGCCATGGAAGACGCCGCGGCGAGATTCGCGGTTGGCGAGATTGTTGGCAACTACCGCCTCGTCGAAGTCATTGGCAGGGGCGGAATGGGTTCGGTTTATCGCGGAGAGCGCACCGATGAGGCGTTTGAAAAGTGTGTTGCGGTCAAGCTAATCGACGCCGGTTTCTACTCAGCCGACCTGGTTGCTCACTTTCGCGCGGAAAGGCAGATACTGGCAAACCTGGAGCACCCGAACATCGCGCGGCTGCTCGATGGCGGCGCCTGCGCAGACGGCTCTCCTTACCTGATCATGGAGTATGTCGAGGGCATTTCGCCTTACGACTACTGCAACCAGCACAACCTGACCATTGCTCAACGGCTGCAACTGTTTCGCCAGATATGCTCCGCGGTTCATTACGCCCACCAGAACATGGTGATCCATCGCGATCTGAAGCCGGGCAACGTTCTGGTGACCGCGGAGGGAACGCCGAAGTTGCTGGACTTTGGAATCGCCAAAGTCCTCAGGCCGTCTCCTTCGCGCAAAACCGTTGACCTGACTCAGCCGGGGATGTTGAAGATGACCGCGCGCTACGCCAGCCCGGAGCAGATCCGGGGAGAAGCAGTCACCACCGCATCGGATGTGTATTCGCTTGGCGTGATTCTCTACGAGTTGCTGACAGGTCACTCCCCCTATGGCGATGCGGATCGTCCGGCCCACCAAATCATGGCCGCGGTATGCGACGAAGAGCCAGCCCGGCCGAGCACGAGGACCCCGAAGCTGAGGGGGGACCTGGACAAGATTATCTTGAGAGCTTTACAGAAAGCGCCCGGAGATCGCTATGCCTCGGTTGATCAGTTTTCTGAAGACATTCTGCGTCACCTGGAAGGGCTACCGGTGTTGGCGCGCGGCGATGCTCCGCTTTATCTCGCCGCGAAGTTTATCCGGCGCTACCGCGTTATCGTAGCTGCGGCAACTCTTGTGCTCTGTTCGCTAGTTGTCGGCCTGGTTGAAGTGACGCTGGCCCGTGCGCGCGCCGATCGCCGGTTCAATGAAGTGCGCCAGTTGGCTCATTCCGTGATGTTCGACTATGCCGATGCCATCGATCGTTTGCCGGGTTCGACTCCTGTGAGGGCGCGCCTCGTCAAGGATGCCCTGACGTATCTCGACAATCTTTCGAAAGAGGCTGACAATCCTCAACTGCAGCGCGAGATTGTTGATGCTTATGTGCGGGTGAGCAATGTGCAGGGCAACGAATACGAGAACAACCTTGGCGATCCAGCCGCGGCGTTGGCCAGCGCTGGCAAAGCAGTTGCGACGGCAGGGGAGCTTTTGCGCGCGGACCGGACGCCTGCATCGCTTGCTTCGGCCGCGGAGGCCTTCGCGACTTATGGAGATATGCTTTTCTCGACCGGCGATCTTGCGGCCACGGACCGTTCTTACCGACGCGCCATCGGCCTTCGGCAGGAGATTGCTTCAGAATCGCCCCAAGATCTGGCCAATAATCTGGCTCTTTCCGCGTTGTTTCGACGAATGGCCGACCTGGATGGTGGATTCGGTTGGCCGAACCTGGGCAAGACACAAGATGCACTGATCTACGACCAGCAGGCGAAGGCGCTGGTAGACCGGCTCATTGCGCAGTTTCCAGCCAATCAAGATGTTGTGAATGAGAGCTATGAGACTTTAATTTCATTGAGCACATCCGAGTTCACGGTGGGAAGGCGCACCGACGCCGCCAGTGACCTGGCAGGTGCTATCGCGCAGATCGAGAAAGTGGGAGCGGCACGCCCCGGCGACGCAAACGTAATGGTCGAGCTTGCAATCGCGGAGTTGCGCTATGGGCAGTTTCCGCTCGACAGCAAAAGCGCCCTTCCGCATCTGATGCGCGCTGCCGCCCTCTTGCAGCAACTGCTCGACGCCGATCCGCACAACGCCGTCTATCGGCGACGGCAGACTGTGCTGGAGGCAGAGTTTGGCGCAGTCTTGCGCATGGAAGGCCAATCCCGAGCCGGCATCGCGCACGATCTTCGCGCCCTGTCTCTCGCACAAGCTCTAAGCCACGATGCCCCTGGAAGCGTACAGTATCGCTCGGACGTGGGCGTCATTGAGCGGGAGGTTTCTGAAGGTCTGCTGGCCGGCAGCGATAAGAGCGGAGCGCTGCAACATGCCGAGCAGGCTGAAGAGATTCTCTGCGGAAGCAAGCCTGCACAGCCGGATCCTTTCACTCAGGCAGCGTGCGGAAGGGCCAAGCTGGCGGCGGGTTACGCCTACATGGCCTCGAATAATCCCGGATCAGCAATCGCTGCCTTTCGAAACTCAGAGTCGATCGCTGCCACCCTTTCGCAAGCGGATCTAGCCAATGCCATTTTTCGTGCTGATTGGGCTCGAGCGGAGGCCGCCCTCGCTGGAGCTCTTGCCAGCAACGGGGACAACGAAGAAGCCCGTACCATGTATGAAGGAGCTTTGAATCGCTGGTCAATCCTGCGCCAGTCGCAATCCTTGTCGGCCGAGGATGCCCATCGCGCCGAAACGGCTGGCCAGGCTCTTGCCTCCCTCCGCTTGAAGCGCTGAGCTTGAGGGATTGGATACAAACCCTTCTTCGGCCGTGAATTCCGTTGACCCACGACCGAAAAAGTAAGTCGTTATTGAGCGAGGTGGATTTCCCTAAGGTCTACAATGCAGATCGGTAACCTTGGTCAGCAGGACGTTCCACTCTTTGGATTGGGAAAGGTATCAATGTTGTCTCGATCGGTGTGTTCGAGGCAGGCGAAGTCTTTCTCGACGATCAAAGCCAGTTGATGCTCCCCCACCATGGCACTTCCGTAGATTCCCACGCAATCTCCTTTGGCCCAATCGCGTGCTGCGCTGACTGGGATCACAAGAGTGACAGCCTGGGTCCGGTATACGACGGATATTTCCGCTTCGGATTCAGATTGTTCCAGAGCGTAGGTCAGTTTTGCGGCCCGATCCGCGGCGAATTGGATGGTTTCTTCGATTCGGCCGGAGTTCATGAGACGCGCCAAGTCGGATTGGGAAACGCGGAGACGCAACGAATTGGGAGTGATTCGCAACTTCATATTGTTTCCCTGGAACAGGCGGTTGGCCAATCAGGCCGCGAATGCCGAATTAGCCTTTGGAGCGGGCGGTACCTGTAGGTTGCATTGCGCTGTGACTGTCTACGGGCGGTTCCTGGGTGACCTTCGGGATTGGCAGGTAGATAACGCAACCCTTGTCCTGGAAGGCCGGCCGGTAATACTGCTGAATGGCGAGCAGGATAGATAGAACACACTGCGGTGTGGCATGGCAACCGGGAAGTTGGCCCTCGACAGTGCTCCCCATTTGAACCGCTGAATAATCTTGATTCCGCAGGTGATCAACCATGACGTTCGCATCGAGCTTGCCGAGGGCGATCCAACGCGGGGCGTTGAAGCCGTCATATAGATACGGCTTGCCCGCTGAGTAGCATCGCAGAGGGCTCATGCAGAGTGCCGGGCCGGGCTGCTGACGGAGGAAGTCAACCTCAGTTGCATAGCGTGCTTCTTCGGAGCGGCTGGTTTGCATCGCGCGGCGCATGCTTCCAAGGCCCCAACCGATGTCTGACTTCATGGGGATGGCGAGGGAGAGGAAGAAGATGGCGCAGACGGCAGCCACGGGCAGGGCTTTGAGCGGGCCGAGGGGCAAGGTGGGAAATTCAGCCCAGAAGGTGCCGAGGAGCAGCACAATCGCGATGAGGGAGCCGAACATGGCGTTGATCCAGACGCCGTTGCCGCCGCTGAAGGCGACATCAACAGGCAAAGCTATCAGAAGCAGGAGCGCCAGGACACGCTGTGAAGGATTTCTCCAACAGCGGAAAACCATGAACAATGCTGCTACAACCGGGAGGAGGATTGGCTTCAACACGAGCCAGGGTATGAAGTGCGCTCTGTAGTGAGAGTAGGCTCGCGGGGCGAGCAGATTAGAGAGAAAGGCTGGGCCGTCGGTCCAGTTTGTCAGCAGGACGGATGCAGCCACGAGCAGGAGGCCGACGACGGCGAAGCGGAGGGCCTTGCGCGGAGAAGTGAAGAGGAGATCGAGAAGTACAGCAAGGGGAAACTCGATGAGATTGTGTTTGACGTTGCCGCCGAGGACAAACAGGAGTGCTGCCAGTTCCAGCGACCAGCCCTTGCGGCCGCCTTTCACGTAGGCATAGAGGCCGGCGAGAAAGAAGACCTGGGCGAGCATTTGCGGATCGTCCATGCCCACATAACTGCGGGCATCGGCACAAAAGAGCGCTACAAGAAACAACCCCGAGAGCCATGCAGCAATGCGCGATTGCCCGGTTTGGAAGACGATGAGCCCAACCAACACGCCAGATAGACAAAGACTTGCCAGCGATAGGAACCGTGCGGTGAAGAGGTAATCTCCTGTGAGCTTCTGGAGCGCCGCAGCCAGATGGAACGACAGGGCAGGATAATTTACGGGCGTCCAATCCGGGGTTCCTGGATACAAGGGCAGGTGGTCTGTAACCTTTTGGGAGTTGCCGACATTCCAGCCTTCGTTGAGGGTGAGCTCTCTCATGCGGAAGGCATCGGTTACTGGCACGACCGCTGTCCAAGCGAGAATGACGACGCAGATTCCCACGAGGAAGAGTGAAGAGAGCCTGAAGCCCTTTCTGTATGTCCGGTCAACCATGGATTCTCAGCGATTATAGCGGGGGCGGGGCACAGGCCTCCCGTTGAGCACGGTTGAATTGAAACCTATGCTGCCTTGTTCGCCAGGTGAGCTTCAAGGACCTCAAGAAATTTTGCGAGCCAGGCGGGGTGAGCGGTCCAGGCCGGGCCAGTGACGAGATTGCCGTCGACGACGGCGCCGGAGAAGTCGACGGGCACGAAAGTTCCGCCGGCGAGTTCGACCTCAGGCGCGCAGGCGGGGTATGCGTTCAGCTTTCGGCCCTTCAGGATCCCGGCAGCGGCCAACAGTTGAGGACCGTGGCAGAGGGCGGCGATGGGTTTTGCGGTGCGGTCAAAATGGCGGACGATATCGAGGACTTTGGGGTCGAGGCGGAGGTATTCAGGAGCGCGTCCGCCGGGAACCACCAGGCCGTCGTAGGAGGCGGGGTCGATCTCGTCAAAGGTCGCGTTGAGGGTGAAGTTGTGGCCGCGCTTCTCGGTGTAAGTTTGATCGCCTTCAAAGTCATGGATAGCGGTTCGCACCAGTTCGCCCTTCATCTTGCCGGGACAAACCGCATCGACGGTATGGCCGACCATCTGCAAGGCCTGGAAGGGCACCATGATCTCATAGTCTTCAACGAAGTCGCCTGCCAGCAGCAAAAGTTTTGCGGATTTCATTCGCACCTCCCTTGCAATCATTCTGCCATGCGCGGGCAGGTCAGTGAATCAAGATGATTTTCCACCTGCCCAACTTCGCCGCGTCTAAAAGAGGGCGCATTTTCCCTCAGGCAAATTGAGGTGGACGGCGGAAATCCCGGCAGTGTAGGTTTGGAGAGTCATTTTTGTTCACCTGTGGGGACTGTCCATGCACCGTAGAGATTTTGTTCGTTCGCTCATTGCAGCAGTTGTTGCCTCGAAGGGGATGGTTGGGCAACAAGCAGCAAGACAGCAACTTCCGATAGCTGCACCCGTCCCATGGACACTGGGGCTGAACCCGAAGACACCCATTCCGCAAACCGTGGTTGCCGAGGGGATTGCTGAGGCCAAGCTGAGGTTCTTTACGGCGCCGCAGATGGAATCGATGAAGCGGCTTTGCGATCTGCTGATGCCTGCCATGGGCGGCAAACCGGGGGCGGTTGAAGCGGAGACTCCGCAGTTTTTAGACATGCTGATTGGTGAATCGCCGGAGTCACGCAGGAAGATCTACGCGGGCGGGCTCGATTGGATGGAGGCTGAGTCGCAGAAGAAGTACAAGCTGCCGTTTTCGAAGCTCGATGACGGGCAGGCGACTGCGCTGCTGAAGCCGTGGCTTCGCACATGGATGAGCGACCACCCGCCGGTCGAGTCTCATGCGGATTTCGTGAATGTAGCTCACGACGACATACGGGAGGCGACGTTCAACTCAGAGGCATGGGCGGAGTCCCTGGCTGCTTCGACGCATGAGGGAACCCCGACAGGTGTTTATTGGTCGGCTGTTGACCCTGAAACGCACGGAACTGGCCCAAGTCCAAAGCCCCATGTGCAGGCGGCCAAAGGGGCTGCAAAGATGCCGATGTATCCGCGATAGGACCGTTCGGCCACCTACAAACAAAGTGAACCGCAAAGAATCCATTACTGGAATCCATACGACATGAAAAGCGAAGTATTTGATGTGTTGATTGTGGGGTCGGGGCACGCTGGCGGAATGGCGACGAAGGTCCTGACGGAAAAGGGCATTCGTTGCCTGATGCTGAATGCCGGGCCGGTGGCGGACGTAAGCAGAGACACGGCGCGGAAGCCGGCGTATGAGTTGCCTTATCGCGGGTTCAGGCCGCCGGGTCGCCTGGAGCACGTATTCCAGTCAAATGAGTTCAACGCGAATGTGTGGGTTGATGAGCAGGAGGTTCCGTACACCTTCGATCCTGCGCACCCATACAACTGGGTACGTGTGCGACTGTTCGGAGGACGATCGCTGTTCTGGTCGCGGCAATCGTTCCGGCTGAGCGACTACGAGTTCAAGGCGAAGTCTCATGACGGGTTTGGCGAGGACTGGCCAATAAGTCATGCGGATCTGGCACCGTTCTACTCGCGCGTGGAAGAGATCTTTCAGGTAGCTGGCGCGCTTGACGGGCCGCCGCAGATGCCGGACGGGAACTTTGTGCTCGACGACGATCCGTGGACACCGTCGATGCAGCGATTTATAGCGGCTGCAACTCCCAAGGGGATGCCGGTTTGCAAGCAAAGGCGCGCGATGGGCCGCGATGGGCTGGCGAGTTCAGTGAACCTGCTGCTGCCGGATGCGGAGAAGACAGGCAAGCTGACTTCGATTGCGAATGCCGTGGTGCGCAAGCTGACGGTCGACAAGAACACAGGGCTGCTGAACGGATGTGTTTTCATCGATCGTCATACCCTGCAGGAGATGAGCGTGAAGGCGCGCGTGGTGGTGCTGGCGGCGGGGACGCTTGAAAGTACGCGCTTGCTGCTGAACTCCGGGCTCGCAAATTCGAGCGGAGTCATGGGGCACTATCTTATGGATCAGATCTATGGCGCGGGCCTGGTGGCTTCAGTGCCTGAGGCGCGTGGCGGAAAAGGGAAGGGGATCATGGGCGGAGCTGCCATTGTTCCCCGGTTCCGGAATATCTCGACGAAGTCCGAAAAGTTTCTGCGCGGCTACGCATTTAACGTCACAAGCAGCACCGGGGGCGTTGGGGCGCGGAATTTTGCGGCGTTCGGCGCGGAGTTGCAGCAGAAGATGGAGGAGTATCACGGCAGCGCCTTCTATATGGGGATTATGGGCGAGGTGCTCGGCCGCAGGGAAAACCATGTGCGCATCAATCCTGGAAAGGTGGATGCGTGGGGAATTCCGGTCTTGCATGTTGAGACCAAGTACACCGACAACGAATACAACATGGCGAAGGATGCAGTAGATGCGGCGACCCAGGTGGTAGAGTCGGCGGGATTTGAGGTGCTATCAACGAACGCTGTGCCCAACCCGCCGGGATACAGCATTCACGAGGTTGGTACATGCCGGATGGGCGATGACCCGAAGGCAAGCGTCCTGAATAAGTGGTCTCAAAGTCACGATCACAAGAACCTTTTTGTGGTGGACGGGGCGGCCTTTACCAGCGCAGGCTGGCAGAACCCGACCATGACGATTCTGGCTCTCTCGATGCGTGCATCTGAGCACCTGGCGGAAGAGATGGGGAAGCTGAACATCTAAGCAGCCGACTTACTGGCAGGTTGTGGTAAAGCAAAGGTTTTTGCTGAAGAAGGGCATTACGTGATTCTGGAAGCGATCTGCAACGGCGCTGGTATGAGTTCCTGAATAGATCTCAAAGCCGTTCGCGATTCCGTATTTGTCGAGGATGTCGTGGAGCTTGATCGTATCGAAGCGCAGGCCGTCCTGGTCGCCGACGTCCATGGAAATTGCGCGATACTGTTTCAGATTTCGAATGTATTGGTCGACGAAGACAAGTGGCGCATTGGCGATAAACTTTGCCTGAATCTCCTGGACCGGAACGCCGTCCTTTGTTGGAAGGTCGAGAAAGAGCGGGGGATTTTTTGGATTGGGCGCCCAGGCGGCGGCGGTAGCTAGTTGTGCAACGCCAAATCCTGGCAGGAGGGCTGCAGCTTCGGATGGCGATTTGGCTCCGGCGATCTTTTTCTCGTTGGCGATGGCCATCTCCTTCATCCGGTCCGCGGGGCCAGGGCCGCCGCCGCCCATGGGAGAGAGGCAGCACGGACTCATGATGTAGAGGGCTCCGAAGACATCGGAGTGCTTCATTCCGATGCGCGAGGCGCCATAGCCACCCATCGAATGGCCTACTAAGCCGCGGCTTTCGCGTTTTGGGATTGTGCGGTAGTGCGCGTCGATATAGGCGACCACATCGTGGGCAACATAGTTTTCAAAATCGCCCGTGGTTGCGGAACTGGAGTACATCGAGCCGTTGTAGATGGTCTTCGAATCGGGCAGGACGACGATCATCTCCTTGGCACCCTGGGCAAACGCGCCTTCGATGGTCTGCGGCACGTGAATTTCACCTGTCCACTGGGCCGCACCAATGAAGAAGCCGTGCAGTGCGTAAACAACCGGGTAACGCCGCGACTTCTCCCTGGCATAGGTGGGCGGCAGGAACACGATTGCGTCGCGGTCAACAACATCGCCTTCGAGATTGCCTTCAAGGGATGCGCCGTGAATCTTGATGTGCTCCACTGTGACGGGTTTTGCGCCGGCAACCACCGGAGGTACGATCGTCTGGACCTGCGCGGCGAGCATTGAGCCAAGTGATGCGGCCATTCCAAGGATCATGGTGCAAAAGAGCTTCGATTTCTTCATGGTGAACCTCATTCGTAGATTCGTTGTACTCCAAGTGAATTGCGATTCAGACGCCGACAGGAAGTCAGTTGCGATCATCACGGAAGAGTCTGGGCGCGAAGTCGTTCAGATCACGACGCCACGTCAGCCATTCATGAGAAGTGCCCGGGGAAGAGAAGTAAACGTACTTGATGCCCGCTTTTTCGAGCATCGCGCGAAAGGCTCCGACGGATGCCGGGAAGGGATTGGGCTCTTGCGTGCCGAGTCCCAGCCATAGCAGCTTGACCTTTTGGTTGAATGCCGCTCCATCTTTGAACCTGCCGTCGAAGGCGGTGGCCGGATCGAGCGGATCGGTGCTCAGGCCGTTCATCGTCCCGCTGAATCCGCCTATATAGGCAAAGGTGTCGAGGTGACCTGTCGCAAGATGCAGGGCCTGGTTGGCGCCCATGGAAAGGCCCGCCATGGCACGATGTTCGCGATCAGGAATGGTACGGAAGGTGGAGTCGATCATGGGGATGACTTCTTTGGTCATTACATCCTCAAAGGCGGCGATATCTGCGGCGCGTCCTGAAGCGGCCGGTCCAAACGGCCCGGCGGGCACTGACGCGTAGCCATTTTCCATGACAATGATCATGGGCACGGCTTGCTTTTCCGCGATCAGGTTGTCCAAGATCAGATTGGCGTGNNTCGAGCGCGTAGTAGTGAAAACCCTCGACAATGGGGGGCGTGACTACTGTCCACGCGCCATCGCTACCCCGCGTCATAGGAAACTTCTTTGCAGTGATGTCGACATCTACCGACTGCGCATCAGGCGACTTGAATTGGAAGGCGACGCTGTGGTCGGGTAGAACGCGCGGGAATGTTGCTCCCATAACATTTGTTGTCGCGGGTCTGGCGTCTTCAATCGATGAGGCGCGTTCGCCTTCCGGCGATCGCCGCCAGGCAAAGTAGGCATCGAGGGCCTTGAGGCCTTCGGGATTGGGAAGGGGGCCGGTGTGTGCCGTGCCAGAGAAGTACATCAACTGGGGATGCTCGTCGCTGAATGCCGGCCAATTGGGCAAACCCTTACCGTTCGGATCGCCGTATTTGGCGAAGTTGGTCCAGTAGGTTGCCATGGCATCAGAGATAGCGAGGTCGGTTGTAGTGGGCTTTCCACCGGGGCCTCCGGTCGGGTGTCCGAAGACGTATTCCACTTCCAGGCCGTGCTGGGAACCGTGACCGGCCTGCGGAGAGTCTGCAGGATATTCGGGGTGCTGATCGAAGTAATAGTAGAAGGCTTTGGACTTGCCCAGGCTTGATTGCATTCGCGCCCAGGTCCATGTATGCCAGCCAAAGGCTGCATCGCGGGTGAGGTCGCGAGCGGTCTTGGGTACTGTGGTGCTGCCAACCGGATAGACCTTGAGCAGGCTGTCGGCAAAGGTTCCGTAGCGTGCGCGCACCCCGGCAATATAGGCCTCCGGTGTTCGCGCCGGTCCAAAGCTCGCTCCTTCATCGGAGTTGTAGCCGACGAGGATGGGCGTATCGTTGAACTGCTTCGATTCGTACATCTTGTATTGATCGTCGGGAATCACCCAGCCGTCGACGACGGGCCATGACGTTCCGCGGTTGGATTGTGTAGCGGTTAACAGCTTGTCTCCCGGAATCTTGCGGAGATCCGCGACGGACTTGGCGCCGAGGCTGAGAGCGAAGTCTTCACCGGAGTGCTCAGCGATGGCCAGTGGCCGCATGTTTTCTCCCGGCGCGCCTCCAGCCCGAATATGGCCAAAGGATCCGCCACTCTCGGAGATCGCACCTTGAATCAGGTCTTTCGCCAGAGGTGAAGCGCAAAGCTCACTGACCGCGATGCCTCCAGCTGACTCGCCGAATATCGTGACTTTGTTGGGATCACCGCCAAATGCGCCGATGTTCTTGTGAATCCAAGCCAGTGCCGCAATCATGTCGAGCAGGCCGTAGTTGCCTGAGACGTGCTGGGGTGACTCAGCACTCAAGCCCGGATGAGCAAGGAAGCCGAGAGGGCCGAGTCGGTAGGAGATGCTGACCACGACAACGCCCTTCTGCGCCAGCTTCTCGCCGCTGTAGGTTGGGACGGACGTACCACCGACGCTGAAGCCGCCGCCGTAGATCCATACCAGAACGGGGACATGGGCCGATGCGGACTTTGCCGGTGTCCAGACGTTGAGGTAGAGGCAGTCCTCGCTGGTGGTTATTCCAGGAATGCCCTGAAGGCACTGGGGCGCGAACTTGTCGGCGTTCCGAACGCCGTCCCAATGCGCGGCTGGCTGCGGAGCTTTCCAACGGAGATCGCCAACTGGAGGAGCAGCGAACGGAACGCCTCGATAAATTGTGAGCCCATCTTCGACTGTTCCCTGCAGCAGGCCTTGTTCAACCTTTGCCTTTGGGACTGCGGCTGAACTTGTGCATGCGACTGCTGCTATCACCGTGGCTAACAAGACTGCTCTCATCTTTGACTTCCTTTCACCTTGAAACATGGAAGGGCATTTGCGGGCTCTCGGGAGGCAAAACGTTTGCGAACGGGCTGATGTTGGTGCACGCCGCGCTACTTTCGTTGATAGGGTGCTCATGGAAGGGCAAAGGCAGTTCATCTTCGGAGCTACTGCTCAAGCGCGATGACGGTGATCGATTTCGGGCCGAGGGTGAATTTCAGCTTGCCCTGTTCGATTTTTGGAGAGATCGGCCTGGGCACCACGTTGTTTGGTGCATCAAAGGTGTTGACTGAGTCGACGGCGGCCGCAGTGAGGGTTTGTCCGGTTGCGAATCTAGGCGCGAAGCCATTGAAGTCTGTGTCGATTTCGAGAGGCTTGACGGGATCAAGGTTAGTGAGCTCCAGAATGAGTTTGCCAGAGGCGTCGCGAGCGGCTACCGCGTCAAGACGCGGCAGAGTCACGGCACCGTGCGTATACATGCCGGCATCAAAGTTTACTGGAATGAAAGTTGCTCCCTGAAAGGGCACATACATCTTGTAGAGGTAGTAGGTCGGAGTCAGCACTATCTTTTCTTTGTCTGTAAGGATCATGGACTGGAGCACATTGATCATTTGCGCGATGTTTGCCATGCGAACGCGATCAGCGTGGCGGGCGAAGATGTTGAGGGTGAGTGACGCGAGGATTGCGTCGCGTATGCTGTTTTGCTGGACAAGAAATGCAGGGTTGGTCCCCGCGAGTGGCGCATGCCAGGCGCCCCATTCATCCACGGATAGCGCCACCAGTTTTTTGGGGTCGTACTTGTCCATTGCAGCTTCCTGCTTGTGCAGGAATTCGTCGATGAAGAGTGACGACTTGAGGACTTTTGCGTAGTCATCAAGTCCGAAGCCGGTGGATGGAGTGGATACCGGCCAACCATTGGCTGTTGTGTACCAGTGAACGGAGAGGGCATTGAAGTCCCAGGCCCAGTCGTGGTGCTGCCAGCCCTTCATGATGGCTTCGGTCCACTCGGTCTCAGGGAAGCCCGGACCGACTGCGACGCGAACCATTTTGTCCTTGTCTTGTTGTGCGGGGTTCATGTTGCGGACAAAATGGCTGTAGATCTTGAGCTGACTCAGGTAGTAGTCGGAGGTCATGTTGCCACCGCAGGACCAGCTCTCATTGCCGATGCCGAGAAACCTCACCTTGTAGGGTTCGGGATGGCCGTTCGCTGCTCGTTCTTTTTCCAGAGAGGTTGGCGCAGCGGCGGTCATGTACTCGAGCCATTCGGCTGCCTCCTGCGGGGTTCCCGAACCGACATTCACAGAGATGTAAGCATCGCTGCCGATCTGATGAAGGAAGTCCATGAACTCGTCGGTGCCGAAGGCGTTTGAGTCCACAACTCCACCCCAGGTGGAGTTGAGCGTCGCAGGCCGGCTCGCAGCGGGGCCAACGCCTTTTCGCCAGTGGTATTCGTCAGCAAAGCAACCTCCCGGCCAGCGCACGTTAGGCACATGGAGCTCGCGCAACGCAGTCACAACGTCGTTGCGTATTCCGCGGGTATTGGGGATGGTGGAATCGGGTCCGACCCAGATGCCTTCATAAAGGCCGTGGCCGAGATTCTCGGCAAACTGACCAAAGAGATTGCGGTCAATCGTCGGTCCCGGCTTCGACGCGTCGATCGACAGATGGGCCTTGTCCTGCGCAGTGGCAGCCTGAATCACGAGCAGGGCAAGGAGCGGAGCGTAGCGAAGAGAGCGAAGGACTTTGCCTGGCATGATGAGTTCCCAATGAAGCTTCGGGGTAGGGTGATGTGTGGACCGATAGGCACGACAAATCCGGCTGGTGCGGGAACAGTGGCCGTATTGCTGGTAAACGTTCTCTGCGAAGGGGAATATACAGCTTCGAATCAAGGATGGGCAAGGGGATAAATCGATAAACCTCAAGAAGCATCAGGAATTTGCATCGTAGCTCCTGTTCGCTTACCATCCTCCAGTCTGGGAAATCCGGTATGGCTCGGCGTTCCACGCGCAATCGAGGAAAACGATTTCCCGGCGGCACTGTATTCCCGAGGGGATTGCAGCGTGTGGGTCGACTGTTTTGGCAATCGTCCGCCGAGGGCGGGGCGAGAGAAGGGGTGTTCAATGAAGAGACTAGCGATTGCGATTTTCCTTGCCGCAGGGCTGTGCTGTGCGCAGAGTCCGGATGGATTTCAACCTGCATCGACGAATGTGTGGGGCGCTGAATTTCCGCGTGTGGATGCAGCCGGCAAGGCTGAGTTTCGGATCAAGGCGCCGGATGCCGCTAAGGTCCAGATCAATTTCTGGAGCGGGTCGAAGATCGACATGGCGAAGCAGCTGGACGGTTTCTGGACGGCGACAACCGGGCCGCTGGTTCCTGGTTTCCACTATTACACCGTGATCATTGATAGCGCAGAGGAGACTGATCCTGGCAGCCATACGTTCTTTGGGGGCGGGAAAGATGCGAGCGGGATTGAGATCCCTGAGGCGGGGGCGACTTACTATTCTCCTCAGGATGTTCCCCACGGCCAGGTTCGGGAGGTCTGGTACAACTCGAAGGTCACCGGGACGTGGAGGCACGCTCTTGTGTACACACCTCCGGGCTACGATACGAACACCCGCACACGCTACCCGGTGCTCTACCTCCAGCACGGTGGTGGCGAGGATGAGACAGGCTGGGTGAGGCAGGGTCATGCGAACTTTATCCTCGACAACCTGATCGCAGCAGGCAAAACCAAGCCGATGCTGGTGGTGATGGCCTATGGATACGCGTGGCATGTTGGCCATGTGAACGCGGACCTGACCGGAAAGCCTTTTGGATCGCCGGAGATGATGAAGGCGATGCAGGAGATGTCGTCGGCTTTCGAGGACGACCTGACGCAAGATCTGATTCCATACATCGATGCGAACTTCAGGACGATCGCGGATCGCGATCACCGCGCCATGGCGGGACTTTCGATGGGCGGGATGCAAACATTCCAGGTCACCTTTGACCATCTCGACCTTTTTTCCTACATTGGCGGATTCACGGGGCAGGTGGCATGCAGATGTTGAGTGGCGGCAAGATCGACATGAAGACGGCCTACAACGGTGCCATGGCCGACCCCGAAGCATTCGCGAAGAAGGTACATCTTCTTTGGGTTGGCGTGGGAACCGAAGAGCCGGAGAGAATGCACGCCGGAATTGTGCGGCTCCATGATTCGCTGACCGAGGCGCACGTCAAGCACCTTTTCTATGAGTCTCCGGGGACTTCGCATGAATGGCAGACCTGGCGTCGCGACCTGAAGGAATTTGCACCGCTGCTATTTCAGAAGTGAGCGCATAGATCGCCAATCATCTGGATGCCTTCGAGGGATTTTTAAGCAATGAGGATGTGTCGCTTTGCCGCGCAACTTGTGGTTTGCACAGCAATCGTTCTGGGTCTCCAATCGACGGCACAGACGCAGCCGGGCCAGGCAGCTCAGCCTAAGGCGCTTCCGCTGATCAGCCCGATTTTCGGAGACAACATGGTCTTGCAGCGTGGGAAACCTAACACGCTGTGGGGATGGTCTGAGCCTGGGGACACGATTCACGTACAGATCGGCGACATTTCGGCAACGGGAGTTGCCGGCACGGACCGTCGCTGGCAGGTGGCGATTCAACCGCCGCCCGTGGGAGGTCCTTATACGATCCGGGTCACTGGGCGGGAAACGGTGGAGATCCATGACGTTCTTGTTGGGGACGTGTGGCTATGCGGAGGCCAGTCGAATATGGGCTTACCCCTTCACTTTGTGCGGAACAGTGCCGATGAGGTGAAGGCGGCCAACTATCCCGAGATTCGATTCTTTACCGTGGGCGGGCATCCAGCCTATCGTCACACAGATGAGGTGGATGGCAAGTGGACCGCGGTATCGCCCCAATCGGCGGAGTGGATGTCTGCGGTAGGTTATTTTTTCGCACGCAAGCTTTATCGGGAGATTCACGTTCCGATCGGGTTAGTGGTGGATGCTGTGGGTGGAACTCCGGCAGAGTCGTGGACGAGCGCGGCTGCGCTCAAACCACTGCATGATTTCGACGTGCCACTTGCAGAGCTTGAACGGCTGAAGGGCGAAGGGGCTCCCGAGTATGGGAACTTCATCATGCATTGGTACGACGAGTTCGACGTTGGCCAGAAGGGCAGCTGGCAGGCTACCGACTTCAACGACTCACAGTGGAAGTCCGTGACTATTCCGGGAGGATTTTCGGACCTTGGAGTCACGGATACACCGGCGGTGGCGTGGTTCAGGAAAGAGATCGACTTGCCGGATCCTCTTCCGCCAGGCAGAGCCATGCTGTACCTGGGCGTGATCGAGCGCATGGACACTTCATATGTGAACGGTAAAGAGGTAGGGGGGAGTGCCTGGGTAGAAAACCCGCGTGCCTATTTCCTTCGCGATGGTGTTCTCAAGCCCGGGAGGAATGTGATTGCGATCCGTGTGCTCAAGACGAAGCCCGATGGCGGATTCATGAGCAAGCCGGAGGAACTGCACCTGGTGCTTGGGGATAAGACCAACATCCCTCTGGCTGGCAGTTGGAAGGGAGCATTGAGCGTGGATGCGCGTCCCCCTCATCCTTTGCCGATCGCGTATGAGAATTGGCCGGTGATGCCAACGGTGCTGTATGAGGGCATGTTGAGGCCTATTGCACCGCTCGCGCTTACTGGAGCCATTTGGTATCAGGGCGAACAGAACTCTGAGCGCGGCTACGAGTACCGCAAACTTCTTCCCGCGATGATCGCAGACTGGCGGAGTCTTTTCGCACAAGGGGATTTTCCGTTCTACATCGTGAGCCTGCCTGCATTCAAGCATCGCAGCGCCGAGCCCGTGGACGGCGATGAATGGGCTGAGACGCGTGAGTCGCAGTCCATTGCGGCGGCGACGGTTCCCAACTCCTGCGTCGCGATCAGCATAGACACAGGAAACCCGGACAACATTCATTCCGAGGACAAGCAACCAGTGGGCGAGCGGCTCGCGCTTTGCGCACTTGCAAAACAATATGGAAGGCCGGTGGTGTATTCCGGACCCACACTCGCTTCAGTTGAACGGCTACGCAGTTCTATACGGCTTCATTTTTCCCATTCGGATGGAGGTTTGGTGGGGAAGGGTGGAAAGCTCGAAGAATTCTCAATCGCCGGTGAAGACCGAAAGTGGGTTTGGGCCGATGCGCGGATCGACGGCGATACGGTAGTTGTCACGGCGCCGACGGTCTCACATCCGATCGAAGTGAGGTATGCCTGGCAGTCGAACCCAGCGGCGACCCTCTTCAATGGAGTTGGGCTGCCTGCAGCACCGTTTCGGACAGATAACTGGCCCACGAAGACAGAGGCTCAGCGGCCTTATTGAGTCGGGCTCTTTGCGCATTTGCTAACTGCCAGATTTCGGAGAGCCACGAAAGGCATGTCGCCGAAGCCCGGCGACGTGTGGCAGAGTTGTGTGTTGGAGATTGGGGCGAATTGGATGAACAAAGCGCGGATTGTGTTTGTTGCATTCCTTTTGTTTGGGACTGCAGGGCTTGGCCAGGGGCAAGCGGGTTTGAATGGGCAACGTGCTGAATCGCGTAGCGGAGAAGTCCGGTGGAGCTTTGACGCTGGTTCGGACGGTGAGCTGCGGCAATCATTTGAGAAGACGGGCGATGCATTGAAGGGATATTGGCGGCTGGTGCCCGGAGTGAGCGGGCAGTCGCTGGAGTTCGATGGGTACACGACTGGGATCAGGCGTGATGGGAAGGACGTGCCACCCCTTGGGGATGCGTTTACAGTTTCCGCGTGGGTGGCGCTGAACAACTATCCGTGGAACTGGGTTCCGATCATCGATCAGAGCGAGTTTCAGCAGGTGGGCTTCTCGCTGGGGATTGATGCGTTTGGACATGTGGGGCTGAGCGCGTCGATCAATGGAGTCTGGAAGCAGGTGGTGAGCGCTGAGACGCTTCCGCTGAAGAAGTGGGCGCACGTTACGGGGATATTCCAACGCGGCACGGGTTTGACGATTTTGATTGATGGGAAGCCTGCGGGGCATTTGGAATCTTCGGGGAGTTTTTGGCAGGCGAAGAATGCCTCGCTGGTGATCGGCAGGGTGCGGCAGCCGATCAATTCATTTCCGGCGTGGATCAGCCATCCGCAGGATTTGATTGAATACTCGCTCGACGGCGACTTGGATGAAGTTGAGTTGCTCGATCATGCAATTTCGGCCGATGAGGATCGAGCGCAAGTTGCCAGCGTGAAAAGGCCGGTAGGGGAGGTGATTGCGTGGGCTGTGCTGCCGTCGGGTCCGGCGGGGGCGGGGCCGTTTGGCGCAACGTATGCGAGCCTTCGCTTCTCTCCGTCCTGGGATCGGATGAGGAGGCTCGGGCCGGATACGGACGTCGTGGTGCGCTTCGACAATTCCCCGATGCGGCTGGTTTTCTGGCAAGGTAATAACTACATTCCGGCGTGGGTAACCGAGAACGGCAAGTGGTATACGGACGAGTTTCTTGAGACGTGGGGAGACGGTTGTGGAGGGGCCGGTGATTGCGAGCCGATGTCGGATAAGCAGAGCCGGTACTCGCATGTGAGCGTGCTGGCTTCGTCGGCGGCGCGGGCTGTGATTCATTGGCGCTACGCGCTGGCCGAGGCGCGCAACTATGAGGGTGCGAATCCGGATCCGCGAACCGGCTGGTTCGACTGGGCAGACGAATACTGGACGGTTTACCCGGATGGAACGGCCGTGCGGAAGCAGGTGCTGTGGAGCTCGGCGCTGAATGCGCCGCATGAGTGGCAGGAGACGATTGCGATCAACGGGCCGGGGCAGCGTCCGGAAGACAACATTGATGCGGATGCGCTGACGCTTGAGAACATGGCTGGCGAAACTGCGACCTACCACTGGGAGCCGAAGACCGATGGTGCGTTCACGCTGCCGAAAGGACCGTCGAAGCTTGATCGTCCGAGCGGCGCGAATATTCAGATAGTCCACCTGAAGTCTGCACAGAATCCGTTTGAGATTGTCTGGCCAAGGGGAGTTTCGTTCGACACCTACAACGGCGAGCCGAGCTACTCAATGTTTGAATGGTGGGACCATTGGCCTGTTGCGCAGGTGGGCTCGAGCGGACGGCCGGCGATTGCTGCAGATCGGGCCTCGCACTCGTCTCTTTCGCATATCTATTGGGCACCGTATGCGCGAACTGCCGAGAGCATGACAAAACTTCTGCTTTGTGGGCTTGTGCAGCGGGAAGGTTCTGACAAGCAACTTTTGCAGCTTGCGAAGTCGTGGACTTCCCCGCCTGATGCGAAGCTGAGGGTGCCAGCAGAAGGGACTGTGGAGTACGACCCGGCGCAGCGGGCATTTGTTGTTCATCGCAAAGCCGACGGAGGGCGCGGACCGTTGACGGTGTTGATCGGGAGCTCAGTGGATCGGCCGCTTGTGAACCCGGCATTGGTTATCGAAGCGTCTGATACGCCCAAAAAGGTGCGCGTATGGATTAACAGCAAGGAAGCGCAGATTCCTGTCCGCGTGGGAATTGAGCACGATCTTGATAGTGATCAGGCGGTGGTCTACTTAGAGATGACGGCAGGCGAACCTGTAGAGATCGAGATTGAGAAGTAGACACGGCTGTGAATCAAGTGGGTTTCACCTTGAGGCCGCGCAGCATTGAACGCTGGGCCCTTGCCACCTGACTCGGATGGCTCGGGGAATGCAGCGTGCAGGAGCGCGAGTACCTGGTTGGGGGTAAGAGAGGAGAAGACCCTTGTATTCAGCGTGGGTAGGAGCACACGGCTCATTTCTCGAATCTTTTGGGGCAGTTGCAAGTCCCCCCCGCTCCGGCCGGGAGGGCCACTCGTTGGCTTTCTCTCCTCATCCGGTTCGTGAATAGGTCTGTCTTTTTATCTGGTGACCCGGCCCACCAAATGCTTTTCTGGGCTTGGCCACACACCTCATAGGGATCGCTGACCCGGCTCCCAGCGAGACCACGGCTCGGCAACAGATTGCAGCTAGGTGTCGCGCTGGTCTTGGTTTTCGGTTAGGAGCCCTCGACGCAAAGCCCTGCGTTTAATGAGCAGGAAGAATACCGGAACCAGAATTAGGACATGGATCGTTGAGGTAATCATCCCGCCGACGATTGGGGCGGCAATGGGCTTCATCACATCGGAGCCGATACCGGTTTCCCAGAGGATTGGCGCGAGACTCAGGATGACAGCCGCTACCGTCATCAACTTGGGCCGCAGCCGTTGGACCGCACCTTCGATCACCGCCTGCTCAAGATCCGCCTCTGTCATCTGGACAACCTGAGCCAAGTGTCGTTGAAAAGCTTCATGCAGGTAAACGACCATGACTACGCCAGTCTCCACCGCAATGCCGAACAACGCGATATAGCCGACCCACACCGCGACGCTGAAGTTATAGCCGAGCAGCCACTGCAAAAGCAGCCCTCCCGACATGGCATAGAGTGTGGGCACAATCAGCACCGTAGCCTCGGTAGCGGATTTGAAGACCAGGTAGAGCAAAAGGAAGATCACGAAAAAGACAATGGGCAGGATAATTGTGAGGCGCTGTTTGGCGCGCATCTCGAACTCGTACTCCCCGGCCCATCGCCAGGTATAGCCCGCCGGCAGAGCGACCTTTTGGCTCAACAACTTCTCGGCACGATTCACAAAGCCCCCGTAATCATTCGTATTCAGATTGAGATAAACGTAGCCGGTGAGCGCGCCGTCTTCGTCGCGAATCATAGCGGGGCCGCGCGAGGAGTAGACGCGAGCCACCTCGCTAATCGGAATCTGCTCTCCGGACGGGGTTGGAACCAGGGCCTGCGACAGAGCTTCAGGATGGTCGCGAAAATCGCGTTGATAGCGCACGGCGATCGGAAACCGCTCGCGGCCTTCCACATTCTGCGCAATATTCGCTCCGCCGATCTCCGATGTGATGACCCGTTGGACGTCGGCAACCGTCAGGCCGTAACGGGCTGCTTCGGGCCGGTTCACCTCAACGTTGAGATAGAAGCCCTGCGAGACCCGCTCCGCGAAAGCAGAGTTGGTTTCGGGCATTGCGGATAGAACTTGCTGGATCCGTGCTCCGATATCTTCGATGTGGGCGAGATCCGGGCCCTGAATCTTGATTCCGACTGGAGTCTTGATGCCGGTCAGCTCCATGTCGAGCCGGTTCGCGACGGGCATGGTCCAGGTGTTGGTGAGGCCTGGAAACTGGAGCTTCTCGTCCATATCGTGGATCAACTTTTGATAGTTCATGCCGGGACGCCATTGATCGCGTCGCTTGAGCATGATGGTGGTGTCGTACATATCGAGCGGCGCATTGTCCGTTGCCGAGTCGGAGCGACCCACGGTGCCGAAGACTGTAGCAACTTCAGGAAAGGAGCGGATGATGCGATCCTGCTCCTGCATCAGCGAAACCGCCTGCGTAATTGAGATGCCCGGCAGTGCACTCGGCATGTAGAGAGCTGAGCCTTCATACAGCGCGGGCATGAACTGGCTGCCGAGACGGAAGTAGAGAGGAACGGTTGCGGCCAGGAAAGCTAGATTCAGAGCAATGACAACTTTCCAATGCCTGAGGCACCAGCGCAGTATGGGGAGATAGATGGCCTGGGTAATGCGCGCGGCCGGATTCTTCGATTCCGGGCGCAGCTTTCCGCGCAGGCACAGCGGCATGAGCGCCGGAACCAGGGTGATAGAGAGCAGCGAGGAAAAGACGAGAACCAGGGTCTTGGTCCAGGCCAGCGGCCGGAACATGCGGCCTTCCTGCGCTTCAAGCAGAAACACGGGCAGAAATGAAACGACGATTATGATGAGAGAGTAGAAGAGCGCCGGCCCCACTTGCTGCGCGGCACGGACGAGAATACGCCGCCGCTCCGCTTCGTCCGGGACATCAGCGCGCTCGGCCAGATGGCGGTATCCGTTCTCCACCATGACAATCGCGGCATCGATGAGCACGCCGACTGCCAGCGCCAAACCGCCGAGCGACATAATGTTGGAGCTGACGTGGAGATAGTACATGGGGATAAACGCGGCCAGCACCGCAATGGGCAGCGTCAGGATGGGAACGAGCGCTGACCGGAAGTGGAAGAGGAAGGCAATGCTGACGAAGCTGACGATGATCGCTTCAAAGATAAGGTCCCGCTTGAGCGTGTGGATCGACTGATTGATGAGCCATGAACGGTCGTAGGCGGTTACGATCTCGACGCCGGGAGGCAGCGACGGCGCAATCTCCTTGAATTTGGCCTTGACCCCGTTGATGACATTGAGTGCATTCATGCCGTAGCGCATCACCACGATGCCGCCAACGGTTTCCCCCTGGCCTTGCCAGTCGGCCGCGCCGCGTCGAACGTCCGGACCGAAGGAGACCGTGCCAAGATCCTTCACAAGCACGGGCGTGCCGTTCTTAGTCGCAACTGGAACGTTTTCGAGATCGGAGAGCGAGCGCAGGTAGCCCAGGCCGCGGATCATGTATTCAGCGCCGCTCATGTCCAGTACGTCGCCGCCGACTTCATTGGTGCTCTGGCGGACGCGGTCGATCACCGTCGAGGCAGAAACGCCGTAAGAGAACAGCTTGTTCGGATCGAGGTTGACCTGGTACTGGCGTACGAAGCCGCCAATGCTGGCAACTTCCGCCACTCCCGGAACGGTTTCAAGCTGATAGCGAAGATACCAGTCCTGCAGAGCGCGCAAATCGGCGAGGCTTTTGGTGTGGCTGCGGTCCACGATGGCGTACTCGTAGACCCAGCCAGCCCCGGTCGCGTCAGGACCGATGGCAGGATGCACATCGGCGGGGAGCTTGCCTGCGATTTGCTGCAGATACTCGATCACGCGTGATCGGGCCCAGTAAAGGTCGGTGCCATCCTGAAAAACGACGAAGACATAGGAGTCGCCGAACATGGTCTGAGCGCGCACGTTTTTGACTTGAGGCGCCGAGAGGAGTGCCGTCACAATCGGATATGTGACCTGGTCTTCGATTACATTAGGCGGCTCGCCGGCCCAGGGCGTGTGAATGATGACCTGAACGTCGCTGATGTCAGGCAACGCATCCAGCGGCACGCGCTGCATGGACCAGATACCTGCGATAACCAGGAGAATGGCGCCTGTGAAAACAAGGAAAGGATTGCGTGCGCACCACGCAATGATCTTCGAAATCATCACATGCCTCCCGTCGCGCTGACGCTGAGCTGCTTCGCGGCCACGGTCTGGCCTCCGCGCTGAACGCTCACTGTCGCAGACCAGGTTCCGCCGGCCGGCAGTTGCAGGGAGCCTTCGTAAATGCCATTGCCTTTATCGACGATTGCGGCAACGGCGTGTTCCGCTGCCATTCCCATCGCGGGCATGGCCGGCATGAAGAAGTTCGCGGTCACCTGCACTCCCGTCACTGGCTTGCCATCTGATCCCGTCACCCTCACGCGCACTGTGTTCGCACCCTTGCGCGGCGGAGTTGGCTCCGTGCTCAAGTCGATCAGGATTTGTGCCGCGGGGGCGGAATTCGCGCTTGCAGCCGGTTGTTGCGGGAGGGCCGTATAGGCTCCGAGAGCCGCTTGAAGCTGCGCTTCGGAATCCACCAGGAAGTTGGCCGAGCTAACCACGCGGTCGCCCGGCTTCAGCCCGTTGAGGACGACGATCGAATCGTCGAGCTGCGGCCCGGTCTCGATGGTGCGCGGTTCCAGATTGCCGTTGCCGTGGTCGATAAACGCGATGGCTCGTGAGCCAGCCTGAAGCACCGCTGACGACGGAATAACCAGTTGCCGTCCAAGCGATAGCGCGATGGCGACGTTCACATACATTCCCGGCTTCAGCACCACGCCAGGGTTGCTGAACACCAGGCGCACACGCACCGTTCGTGTTGCAGGATCGACTTGCGGCAGAATCTGATCGATGCGTCCGCTGAAGTGACGTCCGGGATAGGCGTCGACCGTGACCTGCGCCGCGTCGCCTGGCCTCAAGCGGCCAACGTCATTCTGAAACACATTGGCATACACCCACACGGTGGAAAGATCGGCGATGGTATAGAGCTTCGTTTCCGGCTGCACGTATGCATTCGGCAAAGCTTCGCGCTCGGTAATGTATCCGGAAGCCGGCGAGTCGATTGCGATGTTTCGCTCTACCTTGCCGCTCTGGTCCAGATCAGCGATCGTTTGGGCTGAAACACCGAATTGGAGCAAGCGCTCTTGTGCGGCCTTGAGCAGCCACCCGCTCTCGTGTGCAGCCATGCCATGCATATCCTGCGAGAATGCGCTTTCGTTCTGTTTGGCAAGCAGGTATTCCTGCTCGCTGCTCACTAGGTCAGGGCTATAAACGGTGAAGAGGCGCTGGCCCTTGCGCACGTACTGGTAGGTAGCATTCGCAAAGACATCCTGAATCCAGCCCGGAAAGCGGGTCTGCACATAGGCGAGCTTCTCTTCGTCGATGTCAACGTTCCCAGGAACGTTCAGGTCATCGCTTACATTTTTGAGTTCCGCGACCGCTGTAGTCACGCCGATTTCCTGAAGCCTCTGCGGCGACAACTGAACTGGGGCAAGTTCGGGTTGACGACCCGCCGACGATGCATTGCTCTGCGGCGCAGGCTGCGAGGCCGCCTCCGGCCCGCGCGCTACAACAGGATCTTGCGAGGCTACGAGCGGAGTTGTGCGGCCGCGGTTGAGAACGACATAACCGAGTGCGGCTGCAAGCGAAATGCAAAGGACAACAGCCAATGCGAGGGAGATCTGATAGGTGCGTGCCTTCACGGTTTTACCTCCGGCGCGGTCTGCTGTTGCTGCTCCAATGAAGTGCCTGTAGCGAGTTCGAGGTCTGCCAGTCGTGCATCGAAATCGGCAACGGCCTGGAACCAGTCGAGATCGACATCGACGACCGTCATCTGGCTGTCGAGAAGATCGAGAAAATCCGTCTTGTCGTTCTCGTAGGCGATCACGCTTGCCTGGAGAGTGGCTTCGGCCTGTGGCCGCAGTTGGTCGTGATACATGTGCGCAAGCTGTTGCGCGGCCCGTGCCTCGACCAGCGCTTCCTGAATCTGTCCGAATGCGGCGTTGCGCAGTGCTACGAGTTCCGCATCCTGCTCTGTGGCTGTTGCAGTGGCTTCCGCAATCTCCGCGTCATGTTTGCGGTGGTTCAGCCATGGAAGGTTCATGGAACCCTCCACCATGTAGTTGTTGCGCATGTTGGAGCCGGGCTGCATCAGCATGTACCCTGCCGAGACCGTGAAGTCGGGCAGATAAGCCTTTCTGGCAAGCGCCTGTTCCTTGTGGCTGCGCTCTGCGGCCTCGCGGACCGCAACCAGATCGGGCCGGGATTGCAGAGCCAGGTCTTCAAGTGTTTGCGCCGTAGGCAGGGCAACGATAACCGCGTAGTCTCCATGCAGGTTGAGCGGCGCGGTAGGGTCGCGGCCCAACAGCGTGTTGAGCCGGGCTCGCGCCAAATCGGCGTCGCGGTCGAATCGGATCATATGTTCCGCCAGGCCGGTGAGCGTGACCTGGGCTTTCAGGATGTCCTGCTGCGATACCTTCCCGACCGCGTACTTGATGCGCGCGGCCTCGATTGCCTGGCGCGCAATGTCCACGTGCTGATCGTGAATGCGCAGTTCGCCCTGGGCGAGAAGCAGATCGTCGAAGGCCTTGTGTATGCGGACGCGAATCTCCAGACGAACCTGTTCAAGCTGCGCCCTGGCAACGTCCACATCGGACTCCGCCACGTTTATGCGCAGCGCCCTCTTGCCCGCTCCCGGTAACGTTTGGCTCACGCTGAACATATTCTGGGCGGCGTTGTAATCCCAGGGCTTTTCCAGCGGCACACCCCATCCGCGATACATCGCCACGGGGTCATCGAGTGCGCCTGCGGCCGGAACGTGCGCCTGCGCAATGGCGACTCGCCGGGCTGCGACCGCAATCTCCGGGTTCTCGGCAAGCGCGATCCGTTCGACTTCGTTCAGCGTCAGCGCCGGGCTTGAAGCCTCGGGTTCATGATGCTGCTCAAACAATGCGGCAAAATTAGCCAGGCCATCGGTCTTGGTTGGCGCTTGTGCGCGCGAAACCCCGGGCACACCGGCTACCAGAATGCAAATTATTGAAACAAGAATCTTCATCGTCCCTCCCGGCGGGTACACAGTTCACGGCCTGGTCGCGGCTTCGCATGGCACATGGGCGCGCGAAGACACACCAAGGCCCAGGTTCAGCCTGCGAAGGAGGGAGTTCTAGATTCGGAGTATGGAGATACCGCCCGGCGAGAATTTGGGCGGCGGCGCTTCCAGCGCATTCCGGCACGCCGCGCTCTGAGAGGTAGGCGCCTGGAGATTGGCCCCGGCTGGCATGAGTGCCAATCGCTGCGAATGCTCAGAAGAGGATTGAGCAACCGGAGTGACTGCAGGATTCTGGCGGCCGGCCTGGCAGCACGAGCGATTCGCTGTCGTTCCTGCCGGAGCGCATGGCACCGTCATGTTCATGGCACTGCAGCAGGAGTGCTGTCCTGTCGTGCGCATGGCAAGCAAACAGGCAGACACGGGCATCGCGGTCCAAAGAACCACAACCGCCAGCATCAGCAACGCGCCTTTTCTGCCCCAGTTCATCGTGTCAAGGTCCCGAGTCTCAATAGTGAGCATCCACTTCCGTGCTTCCTGCGACAGTGATTTAGATCACACCCGTGAAGCACCGAAGAACGAACGCTCTCACCTCACCATACCAAAAGCCGCCAGCAGAGCATGAGCGCATCGGCCAGCTGAACAAAGCGAAAGCCAAGGAATTCAGGTCGGGCAGCCATTTTCATTGAAGCCGAACCTTGGTGAGAATGGAACGGTGCAAAATGAGCGAATACGGCCATAATGGCGCCATGCAGCGGGCTGAAGAACGCGATGCGGTGTGCGGGATGAAGATCGATTCCGCGGACGCGGCGACGAGCATTGAACATCGGGGATCGACTGTCTACTTCTGCAGCCAGGTGTGCGCCGCGAAGTTTCGTGCTGCACCAGAGAAGTACGCGCCGGTCAAGCCGGACGCAGCTCCTCCGCATCCGGCGGGAAAGACCGCACCGCAAGGGGAATACACCTGTCCGATGCATCCTGAGGTCAGGCAAATGGGGCTGGGCAGTTGTCCGAAGTGCGGCATGGCGCTCGAACCTCGTGAGGCCACCACCGAAGAGTCGACTCCTGAGCTGGCTGATATGACGAGGCGCCTGTGGATCAGCGTCGCGCTCGCCGCTCCCATGCTCGCGCTGATGGTCTCCACCTTTCTCCCTTCTTGCCCATGAAGCACATGTTCGCGGCAAAAGTGTGGACCTGGATCGAATTCGCGCTGGCAACACCGATGGTCCTTTGGTGCGGGTTTAGGAACGTCCCATTTGGGAGAATGCGATCGAGAAAGCAGAGAAGCGAATCGGGGAACTTACGCCACCATGGAAACGGCCAGCGCAGAGCTGGGGTGAGATAAAGTCCCTCGACCTGCAGCCGCCCCGGCCGATTTACAAAGGAGCCAAATCCATGAAGCGGCCAAGCGGAAGGAGATCTACATGAAAGCTTCACATATCTGTTTCAAAAGGCTGTCTAGACCTTGTTGTGCAAGCGATTGGGTCTCGGTCTGACCTATTCGACTTGACGCCAAATGAGCCGAAGAGCGGGCAAGCCTCCATGAATCATCTGTGGACGCTTTTCCGGCTTCAAATTCCGACGCTTGTTCGATTGCTGCGAGGGTGATTTCCGCAGGGACTTTCTATCCCAGAATTCCTTTGTCGCGCAGACCCCGCTTTGTCGTGCATTTTGAGGGTAAAAGGCGGAATTAGGGCGAAAATGGCGACTAAGGCGACAAAAGGGAAGTGACAGTAAAATGCATATTTTCTATATTTTATCAATGGAATCAGGAAGTTAGGCTGAATGCTGGCGGAGAGAGTGGGATTCGAACCCACGTTAGAGTTTCCCCTAAACACGCTTTCCAAGCGTGCGCCTTCAGCCACTCGGCCATCTCTCCGGAGGGTGCCCTGTCGCGCGCGGAGGGCACTTTGCCTCAATGAGTTTAACAGAGTTGGGGCCCGAGGCGGTTTCTCGGGTGGGCTACCTTGCCGTCGCCCTCTTGGGAAATCGCATCGGGCAAAAGTGGCAAATGGAAGGGAACGTTTCTGACTTTCGGGTCCATCGTTTGGCTGGTGAATCCCCGTCTCCTGGTTGGTGCGTGAAATCGTTTACAAAGCCGGGCTGCGTCGTTTATAGTTCGGCGTTGCCAAATGTGAGCGGAAGTCCTCGTTTCAACTCGAGTTGATTCAGAAAGTTCGGCAAGATTCGGTTCAGAAATCATCGAAGGAGTGCCCCCATGTTCGAAATCTCGCGCAGAAGTTTGCTTCGTACGGGAATTGTTCTCACGGCTTCATCGGTACTTTCACGGAGGGGTTGGGGCAGCGTGCTGCCCGGCTACCAGGACACGTCGGTCGAAGCGCCGCGTGAGAAGCTGCTCTTCGACATTGGCTGGAAGTTTCAGTTCGGCCACGGCAGCGATCCTGCGCGGGATCTCGGATTTGGGAAGGGGCAGGGAGACTTTGCCAAGACCGGGGACTTTGAATTCTCCAAGGCCAAGTTTGACGACTCGAAGTGGCGTCCGTTGAACTTGCCGCACGACTGGGCGGTGGAACTGCCGTTTGTGCGCGACGAAGAGCTGAATTCGCACGGATACAAGCCTCTCGGCCGCCGCTATCCGGAGACGAGCGTGGGTTGGTACCGGCGGGAGTTCGAGATTCCGGCCACCGACCTGGGGCGCCGGGTCAGCATGGATTTCGACGGGGCGTTTCGCGATGTGCTGGTGTTTGTGAACGGATGCTTCATCGGGCGGAATAACAACGGATACGCGCCGTTCAGCTTCGACATTACGGATTTCATTGCCTACGGAGCAAAGAACTACATTGTTGCGCGCGTTGACGCGAGCTTCGGGGACGGATGGTTTTACGAGGGCGCGGGCATTTACCGGCATATGTGGCTTTCGAAGACAGATGCCCTTCACCTGGGGGCTTTGGAGAGTTGGGTGCGACCGAAGGTTAGCGGCGATACGGCCACGCTGAGCCTGGGAACGATTGTGCAGAACGAGGGGAAGCAGCCCGAGAGTGCCAAGGTGACGTGGAAGATAATGGACCCCGCGGGGAA
Source organism: Acidobacteriaceae bacterium (assembly GCA_003165935.1). Classification (GTDB taxonomy): domain Bacteria; phylum Acidobacteriota; class Terriglobia; order Terriglobales; family Acidobacteriaceae; genus Telmatobacter. The sequence continues at coordinate 60,396 of PMXB01000373.1, forward strand.
GACAGTGGCGACGGCAGAGGCCGCAGGGCAGAAGATTGACGTGGATGGGACTGCGCACTACACAGCGACCGCCCAACTGCAGAATCCGGCGCTTTGGAGTGTCGATACGCCGAATCTTTATTCGGCTGTTGTTTCCGTTGAGACGGAGGGCAAAGTGCGCGATGCCGAGCGCGTGAGCTTTGGCGTGCGGACTGTGCTGTTCGACGCGGACAAGGGATTCTTCCTGAATGGAAAGAGCCTTAAGATCCAAGGGACTTGCAACCACCAGGACCACGCGGGCGTGGGCGCGGCGCTGCCGGATGGGCTGCAGTGGTTCCGGCTGAATGTGTTGCGCGGGATGGGCTGCAATGCGGTCAGGACATCGCACAACATGCCCACACCGGAGTGGGTGGAGGGATGCGATCGGCTGGGACTGATGATGATGTGCGAGACGCGGCAGATGAGCTCCAATCCCGAAGGCCTTGCGCAACTCGCGGCAATGGTCAAGCGCTATCGGAACTCACCTTCGATCATTTTGTGGTCGATCGGAAACGAGGAGTGGGAGCTGCAGGGTCCTGAAGCGGAGCAAGGCGCGAAGATTGGCGCATCGATGGTCAAGCTGTGCCACGAGCTTGATCCGACGCGGGTTGTGTCGGCGGCGGTGAACGGGGACAACCAGAAGGGAGTCTCCGACGCATTCGACATTATCGGGTTCAATTATGGGCTTGACCGTCCAGATGGATATCACAAGCAACACCCGACGCGACCGCTTTATGGGTCAGAGACGTCGAGCGCCATATCGACACGGGGCATGTACACGACCGATCCGCTGCGCAACCTGGTGAACGACTACAACGGCGTGGTGCCATGGGGCGAGACGGCCGAGGAGTGGTGGAAGTTCTACGGTACGCGGGAATGGGAAGCCGGCGGGTTTGCATGGACAGGCTTTGACTATCGCGGAGAACCAACCCCCTATGGGTGGCCTTCGATCAACTCGCAGTTCGGGATTGTAGACATGTGCGGATTCCCAAAGGACACGTACTACTACTACAAGGCGTGGTGGCGGAAAGAGCCGTCGCTGCACCTGTTCCCGCACTGGAACTTTGAAGGCGAAGAGGGTAGAACGATACCGGTTTGGGTGTACACCAACCTTGACGAGGTCGAGCTATTTGTCAACGGGAAGAGCGCGGGAAGCCAGAAAGTTCCCAAGCTTGGACATGTGGAGTGGAAGGTTCAGTACGAGCCGGGAGCGATTGAGGCGCGCGCATCGAAAGACGGAAAGGTTGCTCTGACCGAGAAGCGCGAAACAACGGGCGTACCCACACAGATCCGTCTGACAGCGGACAGAACGACCATCGACGCGGATGGCGAGGACGTGGCGATGGTGACGGTGGAGGCGCTGGACAAGGAAGGCCGAGCAGTTCCGGTTGCGATGAACAAGATCGCATTCAACATCACCGGCGACGGGCATTTCCTTGGAGTGGGCAACGGCGATCCAAACTGCCAGGAGAGCGACAAGGAGCCAAAGCGGAGCCTTTTCAACGGCCTTGCGCAGGTGATTTTGCAGTCGAACCGGCACGAAGGCGAGATCCATATTGAGGCGGTAAAGGACGGCTGGGACGGTCCGGAGTTGACGCCGGCAAAGTTGACGATCACGACCAAGAAGGCTGCGGGGCGTCCATTTGTGCCGGGGGGACGGATGGGCTGACACCATTTCTCTGGGATACAACCCGGTGCGGGATGGTCAGTAGAGGCCGGTGGTTCAGGGGTTACTTTTGTGGATACAAAGGAGTTACTGCGGAGTGTCGGTGGGGAGGTTGAGCAGAGGCTTTTTCTTATGAATCGTTAAGAATCGGTGGGACTTCGATGCTATACTCGCTCCTAGATCGGTAAGTCATGGTTCGCCGGGGAGCGAAACAGCCCGATTAGTGCTTGGGGAGGAAACACGATGAAGAAGAATTGGCTGAGAATTGCACTATTTCTTTCCGGCTTTGCGTTCTGCGTAACCGGTACGGCTCATGCGGCGGTTGTTTTCTATCCGACGCCTGAGGTGGATCCTACGCTGGCAATCGGCGCCCTAACGCTGGTGGCTGGTACGGTTGCGGTGTTGCGCGCACGGCGCAGCAAGTAAGATCGGACGGAGACGGGATGAGCGCATTGCCGCTCAACCGGGCGAAGTGATTACCGACAACACACACACAACAAGATTGGATAGCCTGCTGCCCCACCATCTGGTGGGGCGCTTGTATTTGCTCGCAGGAATTCTGTCGCTTGAACTGATGGTGCGCTGGCCTTTGGCAGCGCATCCTGATCTGACGCAGGCTGCAACTGTGCCGGCGATTGTGGCGTATGCGCTGTTCCTGGGGCTAGGACAGTCGCGAATTAGAGAAATCAAAGGCAATTTGCGGATTGGCTGGGCGCTGTTCTGGGCGCATTCCGTGTGCTACTCGGCGTATGCTGCGGGCACATTGGCAGTGCTGCGCGGAATCAGGACTGACCCGCTGTTTCTTTTCGGATTGGGATGCGTTCACCTGGCGGCGGTGGTTTTGCTGGGGCTGGCGTGGGTACCCGCGTGGGCATGGGCGGAGATGTTTCGCCGTACGGGTGCTTTGGGGGCGTGGGCATGCGCGGGCGGGCTGGCGGCGTGGCTGGCGCGCGCGCCGCTTCTTAAGGTTTGGGATTGGACGTCAAGCTGGCCGGGGCGGTGGCTGCAAGGGGTGACGTACAGCTCGGTTCGGACGGTGCTTGGATGGTGGCTACCAGACGTGACGGGGAACGCGGCAAACTTCACGATCGGTTCGGGGCAGTTTGTGGCGCAGGTGAACGAGGTGTGCTCGGGCGTGGAAGGGCTTGGGCTGGTGCTGGTGTTTACGGGCGTGTGGCTTTGGTTTTTTCGGCGCGAGATCAGGTTTCCGCGTGCGCTGGTGCTTGTTCCCGTGGCTCTGGGGACGATGTGGGCGCTGAACGTGGTGCGAATTGCGGCGCTGGTCATGGTAGGGGTTCGATGGGGCGGCGAAGCGGCGGTTTATGGGTTCCACTCGGAGGCCGGATGGATTGCGTTTACGGCCGTGGCGCTGGGATTTTCGCTGGCGATGTTGCGAATTCCGTGGATGCGACGAGATGGAGGGGGAAGTGGAGTTGTTAGTTCGGAGGCATCGCAGGCGGGCGGAGCTCAGTTTGCCGGTGAAGCAGCGGCGACACCAGCCTATTTGGTACCGTTCCTGGCGATTATTGCGGCGAGTTATGTTTCGAGGCTGGTGGGGACGAGCGCGGGGACAGGCTTTGAGCAGTTGTACGGGTTGCGATTCGTAGCAGCGGGCGTGGCCCTTTGGATATATCGCTCGGAGTTGAAGAAACTGGACTGGCGCTTTGGATGGGTGGGGCCAGCGGTGGGTGCAGGGGTGTTCTGCGTTTGGATTGCTCCGGAGTTCTGGGGGCCCTGGGTGGGAATGCACGGCGTGGCAGCAAGTGGGCTGGGCGCGGCGTTGGTGGCGCTGCCGGCATGGGAGCGGCTAGGGTGGTTGGTGGTTCGGGTGACTGCGGCGGTTTTTACGGTGCCGATTGCTGAAGAGTTGGCGTTTCGCGGCTACCTGGCGCGAAGGCTGATGAATCGCGAGTTCGACCAGGTGGCGTTTCGGGCGCTGGGTGCGGTGTCGATTGCGGTGTCGTCAATTGCGTTTGGGGCAATGCACGGAGCTCAGTGGGCGGTGGGGATTGCAGCAGGCGTGGCGTATGCGCTGGTAGTAAAGCGGACGGGGCGTTTCGGCGAGGCTTTGGCAGCGCACGCGACGAGCAACCTTCTGCTGGCTGCCTGGGTGCTGGGGCGCGGCGACTGGGGCATGTGGTAGGGCAGCGTCTGAGGCTTGAGCCGGTCACTCCTACATTCCCCCCAAAAAGGCCCAGATGCGACTGGATCAATCATGGCCCTGCGAGTGTCGGTTGGAACGTTGTTTGGACGCCACCGATGGCGGGGGCCCGCTCCAGAGTCAATCGAGTCTGGAGCCAAGCGCTGTCAATCAGGCGGGGAAGCCGGGGCAGGAAGAGTTGATGTTGGGGACGACCCCGTGAAGGGCATCGGCTGGGACGCCGGGGGGGGGGAAGTAGCGCTCTGCGCTCCTGCCGCAAGGTATGCCGCGGAGAGGTCGGCGGGGGGAAGTGATAGACCTTTGCGGCGGAGCGCTTCGAGCATCTGGGGAGGGACCCCTTTCGCACAGGAGCCAGCTTGTCTGGGGTCAAACGGCACCTGTCAGGAACAGTTTCGGGGCAAAGGGTGGAAAAGTAAACAGGAAAGTGTTACTTTTGCGTGATTTTACTACACTTTAGTGTAATAACTTTAGTAACTAAGAGATGCGGAGGAGCCAGGCTTCCGTAGAGGATTGGGTGGAGCGGGGAGCTTAGAGAAAGACGCGGGCGCTCGGTCGGAGCGGCCTGTGTCTATCCAGTTTGGTGATTCTGGAAGTTGAAATTGCGGAGTAAACTCCGGTGATTATTCCTCATCTTCCTGGTAAAGTGCGGCTCCGAGGACGGTGCCGACGACTATTTCGACGAGGGCTCCAAGGGTGGTGTAGACGGTGAGGTGGCGCTCGAAGAGTTTGAGCACCCACATGAATTCAAAGTTGGGGATGGCGCTAGTCAGGATCCAGACGGTAATTCCGGCGTAAGCGGCGGTAAGCGGACCGGCACCGAAGCGCGGACGGATGCCTACGTAGATCCAGACGGCGATCAGGCCGCCGATGAGCCCAAGGATGTTGAACCAAACCCACTGTGTTGCGGAGAACTGGGTATGGTTTAGGAAGCCCATCGCATCGGACCATCTTTCGGCGAGGATGACACCGTCGACCAGGTAGGCCAAGGCGTCCGCTACGAGTCCGGCGACGAGGCCGCCTAGAATGAGACGACCAATATTGATTTTTCCCATTGTGCCTCCAGAGGGAACGAGCGAAGTATAGCAGGGGTAATGTGCCGAAGGTACTCGGTTTTGTGGTGCGGCGGTTAAGCAGGCGTGGAGCCGGTATAGCGGATATCGACGACGGTCCAGTCGTCGTCGGCCTCGTTGGGGGCCTGGAAGCGGGCGACATGGTCCAGGATCTGGCCGAGATCTTCGAGGTGGACGATGGCGTCGAAACTGGCTTCGCCGAACATGACGTCGTCGGTGTTGTGTGCTTCAGTGATGCCATCGGTGGTAAGGACGATGCGCTCGCCGGGTTTTAGGCGGTACTGGACCGACTCGTAGGTGGCGCCCGGGATCAGTCCGACGATGAGGTTGCCGTCTTCAATGTGGCGTGGTCCTGCCGCGGTGACGTGGACGGGGGCGACGTGGCCGCAGTTGACAAACTCGAAGAGGCCGTCGGGGAAGAGCTTGAGCAAGATCATGGTGGCGTACTTGTCGACCTGTCTATCAAGGAGAAAACGATTGACGATGTCAGCGATATCGGCGAGCGGCTTGCCGGTGAGCATGAGTGCGTGGATGATGCCTTGGAGCGTGGCGGCGACGATGGCTGCGGGAACGCCTTTGCCGCTGACGTCGGCGATGGCGAGGCCGAGGCAGTCGTCGAGAGCGATGGCGGTGTAGAAGTCTCCGCCGATGGCGTGGCAGGGAACTGTCCTGGCCTGGAGATGGGCGTAGGAGAGGCGTGGCAGATCAATGGCCATGAGGCCGGCGTGTATGCGGGCGGCGACAGCTAGCTCTTCGGCGGCGAGGCGGGATTTCATTTCGGCCTCGGCAAGGAGGGCGTTCTGAAGAAGCGTCGCGGCCTCAGTGGCGATTGTGTCGAGGACCTCGTGATCGACCTCAGTGAGATGGCCGGCATCGAGCTGGCTATCGAGATAGAGCAGGCCGAGCAGGCGGTTGGGCTCGTCAGCGGAGATGCGTTTGCGCAGCGGAATGCAGTAGATGGAGCGGATGGAGTTGGCCATGACGCTGGCCCATGCGCCTGCGCCGCCTGAGTTACCGCCGAGGGTGTCAGAGACGGAGAACTTGGACTCGCTCTCGATGGCCTTGCGCATGGCGCTGCGGGAGATGGTGGAGTCTTCAGCCACGGTGGTGCCGTCTGCTCGCAGGCCGAGGGCGAGGTGCATCTCGTTGCCTTCGCGAAGGAAGACGAAGCCGCGCTCGACTCCGGTGAGCTGGATGGAGAGTTGAAGCAGGACGTGGAAGATGTCAGTGATTTCTCCGCCTGCGTTGAGCTGGCGGGCGGCGTTGAGCAGGAAGCTGAGCTGCTCCATCTCTCGGGCGGCGGGCCGGACTGCGAGCGAGGGGGTGACAAAGACGGAAAGTGCGCTGAGCAAGCCGCCGGCGAGGGAGGATCGTACGGGGTCTTCGTCGGGGCCAAGGAGGAAATGGACGCTCACAGCGGTTGGTGAGCCGAATTGCAGGGTGTCGCCCGGCTTGAGCGGGCCGCGTGTGATGCGTGTGCCGTTGAGGAAGGTGCCGTGGGAGCTGTTGAGGTCGACGAGGACGTAGCTGCCGTTGGTGCGCTCGATTACAGCATGGCGACGCGAGATAAAGGAGTCAGGAAGGATCAGGTCCTGATCGGGTGAACGGCCAATGCTGAGGCCGTCGCGATCGAGCGTGACGGTGTGTTCGCCACTTGCATCTGCGTAGCGGAGGCGAGGCGAATTGTCGACGAAGGCCATTCGGCCAATCGTATCTCATTCGGAAAGAAGGTAGAACGGGGAAATTGGCTCGGGCTTAACAGAGGGGACCTGAGCGGAATTGGGAGTGGGATTCCTTTTCCTGTCTTCAAGTTCAAAGCGAGAATTTGCATGACTCAAAAGGGTTACAGGTGGGCGGAGAATTGAGACGGCAAAGATCGAAAGTGACTATAATCACATGGGACGTAACGGACCGCGAGTTTCAAATAATGGGACACCGGTTCAAGAGGAACTACTCGGAAGGGATCCCGACCCATGGCAACAGGCGATTTGGCCCTTGGGGAATTGCAAAGGGCGACGAACACGCGCGAACGCGTGATAAACGACTTCAGCATCAACGTAGCAACGGTGAACGGGTCCGGCTCGCAATCCGCCAATAGCGTTCTACTGAAAAGCATCTTCGGGATGGGTGTTCCGGTGAGCGGAAAAAACCTGTTTCCGTCGAATATCGCCGGACTTCCTACCTGGTACACAATCAGGGCAAGCAAAGACGGATACGTAGCGCGGAAGCGGAACGCCGAAGTTCTGATTGCGCTGAATCCCGAGACCTGCAGGCAGGATGTGCTCTCGCTGCCGACAGGCGGCGTTGCGATCCATGAAGAGAGCATGAACCTGCAGCAGTATCGGGATGACGTGGTTTGCTACCCGGTGCCCTTCGACAAGATCACTGCAACTCTGTGCCCGGAACCGAAGCTGCGCAAGCTTGTGAAGAACATGGTGTACGTGGGCGTGGCAGCGCATTTGCTCTCAATCGACTTAAGCGTGGTGGAGAACGGGTTGCGTAAACAGTTTGCCAAGAAGGTTAAGGTCTTTGAGCTGAACTTTGGCGCGGTGAAGGCCGGCTACAACTACGCGGCGGAGAAACTGACGAAGCAGGATCCCTACGTCATTGAGCGGATGAATGCTACGAAGGGCAAAATCATCATCGACGGCAATGCGGCGTGCGGCATGGGCGCGGTATTTGCTGGGGTAACGGTGGTGGCCTGGTATCCCATTACGCCATCGACCTCAGTTGTGGAAGCGACGACCGATCTGCTGAAGAAGTTTCGTGTAACGCCGGAAGGCAAGGCGACGTTTGCCGTGGTACAGGCAGAGGATGAGCTTGCGGCAATCGGAATGGTTCTGGGCGCAGGCTGGGCTGGCGCCCGGTCGATGACTGCGACTTCGGGACCCGGCATTTCGCTGATGGCCGAGTTTGCCGGCTTGGGCTATTTTGCCGAGATTCCGGGCGTGATCTTCGACGTGCAGCGCAGTGGGCCCTCGACGGGCATGCCGACGCGAACGTCGCAGGCAGATATTTTGAAGGTGGCGTTCCTTTCGCATGGCGACACGCGGCACATCGTTCTGCTGCCGGGCAGCGTGAAGGAGTGCTTTGAGATGGGCTACCAGGCGTTTGATTTGGCAGAGCGGATACAGACGCCGGTGTTCGTGCTTTCGGATCTCGATCTTGGGATGAACAACTGGATGTCGGAGCAGTTTTCATACCCAGAAGGTCCGCTCGATCGCGGCAAGGTTCTGACAGCGGCTGATCTGGAGAAACTGGGCAGCTTTGCGCGGTACAAGGATGTTGACGGGGATGGGATTGGCTGGCGCACGCTGCCCGGTACAAATCACCCGAAGGCAGGCTACTTTACGCGCGGGACAGGCCACGACGAAGCGGCGGGTTATACCGAGAGGCCTGAGGTCTACGTTGCGGGGATGGAGCGGCTGGTGCGCAAGTTCGACAATGCGCGCAAGCTTGTACCGGGTCCGGTGACGGTGAAGGACGGGACCTCCAAGATCGGAATTCTCGCGTATGGCAGTTCGGATTTCGCCATTCGCGAGGCGCTTGACCAAATCGCTTCGCAGTATGGGCAAAGCGTGGACTACATGCGCATTCGGGCATATCCGTTCGCGCACGAAATTCACGACTTTGTGGCATCGCACGAGCGTGTCTACGTGGTGGAGCAGGACCGCGACGCACAACTGTCGAGCCTTCTGAAGCTGGATCTTCCGGGCGACCAGGTGGGCAAACTACGCAGCATTCTGCACTACAACGGGCTGCCGCTTGATGCCCAAACTGTAATCGAAGAGTTCGCGACCAAGGAAGGCTTTCGCGGTATCTCTGCAACGCATGTGGAGGACGTGGAAACGCGCGAGGGGGCAGTTGCATCATGAAGTCACCACTCGAATACGTTGGCATGGGCAGAGAGCAGAGGGGGAATCGTTAAATGGCAACAGCACCGGCAGCACCTAAGGTGAATCACATCGGCCTTCCGATTCTGGAGTATCGCGGCGGCAAGAGCACGCTGTGCGCNNGGCTGCTCGTCAAAGAGCCCGGCTTACTTCATGACGCGGTCGCACAGTTTTAACAGCGTTCACGGGCGCATGCCGTCGGTTTCGACCGGCGCCATTCTTGCCAACCACACGATGACGACTCTGGGCGTTTCTGGCGACGGCGACACGGCTTCGATTGGCATGGGGCAGTTTGTTCACCTGCTGCGCCGCAACCTGCCGATGATCTACATCATCGAGGACAACGGCGTGTACGGATTGACCAAGGGTCAGTTCTCGGCGACGGCGGATTTGGGTTCGACGCTCAAGACCGGTGTGGTGAACGACCTGCCGGCGATCGACACCTGTGCGCTGGCAATTCAGTTGGGCGCGACGTTTGTCGGAAGGTCATTCTCGGGCGACAAGAGGCAACTGCTCTCGATGTTGAAGGCAGCGATCGCGCACAAGGGAACGGTGATGCTGGATGTCATCAGCCCATGTGTGACATTTAACGATCACGAGGGTTCGACGAAGAGCTATAAATTCATGCAAGACAACGACGAGCCCATCAACGAGGTGGACTTTGTAGCGAGCTTCGACGAGATCGAAGTGGACTATGAATCCGGCGAAGTGTACGAGGTGGAGATGCACGACGGTTCGAGCCTGCGGCTGAAGAAGTTGCAGGAGGATTACGATCCGACCGACAAAGCGAACGCTGTGAGGACGCTGATGGAAGCGCACACGAACAATGAGGTGCTGACAGGCGTTTTCTACATCAATACGCAGAAGCCGACGTTCATTGATCTGCTCAATCTGGTCGACGAGCCGATCGGGCAGTTGCCTGACAGCGTGACTCGGCCACCGAAGTCAGCGCTTGAAGGACTGATGGCCAGCCTGCAGTAAGAAGACAGGGCATCTGGAAACAGAGAACCCCGCCAAGCGCGGGGTTTTCAGTTTTCACCAAGCTCAAAAGAACGTGTCAGTGTGCGAGGAGCTTGCCGATCATGAAGCCAACGATAAGGGCGATGAGGAGACCACAAGCACCGGTGAGAGAGAGGCCGAAGAGCGCCTCGACCGCAGATTGATTTGCGGGATCGGGAAATTCGCGATTCTCGTTGAGAGATTTGTAGGTGCGGCGGAAGGCCAGCCAGAGGTTGAGAAGAAAAAGGAAGGGAAGCGGGAGAAGCGGAATAAGTGGCCAGTAGCTACGCGGACCAAACGTGAGGAACTTGGTAAGGATGATGGCCATGAGGGCCGCGACGAAGATGAAGCAGGTTCGCGTCCAGTTGTAATAGCGGTCTGGGGGCTGCTCATGCATTCTCAGGTCTTTCAGGTTTTCCGGATATGCGTGGCCCAAAGTTCGGGCGTTCCGGAGCCTTCTATTCGTTTGAAGTGAAACGTATTGAAAGCATATCGCAGGAAGGCGAGAATTTGGGGCAAGAATTCCGGCAGTTTGGGTAGTACACGCGAGGCCGCGCCACCAACTGCGGAGCAGCGAATTCAGCGCGGCTTCGAAGAGGATTGGAAGCTGGATTTTTCCTGTGGATAGAAGTCCGGTGGAACGTTAGCGAGCGGAAGGCGTGATGCGGACTCCCAAACCATTGAGCTTTGACCGGGCCTGCGCGGCTTCAGGGGTCTGCGGGTGGCGCTGGATGAGCAGGCGCAGTTCGTGGATGCCGGCGTCCTTCTTGTTGAGGGCGAGCAGCGCGAGACCTTTGCGCAACTGGGCGGCTGGGGCTTTGGGGCTGCCGGGGAAGCCTTCGAGGACGGCGTTGTAAGCTTTGACGGCGTCGGTGTAGTTCTCCTGGCGGTAAGCAATTTCGCCGAGGTAGAACTGTGAAGTGCCTGCCAGATTGTCCATCGGGTAAAACTTAATGACGTCCTGGAATTCACCGGCGGCGACGTCATAATGTGCGGAGTTGTAATCGCGTACGCCGGCCTGAAAGGTGTCTGCAAGCGGCGGGGCCTGGGCGGCGGGTGCCTGATTGGCGCCTGGAGCATTACCGGGTTGTCCCGCACCGAGCAGAGGTTGGCCGGGTTGTGTGGCGCCGGGCATGCCGGGTTGAGCAGTTGCCGGCGGAGCCATCTGGATGTTTTGCAACTGGGTTTGAAGGTCCTGGACGGATTTGTCGAGCTTGGCGATGCGCGACTTGAGCTCGTCGACCGAGTCGTTCAGCGATTGGACCTGGCCAGAGACTGTGTCCATCTTGCCGTTTGCCGCTTCACTCTGAGCGTTGATCTTCTTGTCGAGTGCATTGACGGCGGCGGTAATCTGGTTGGCATTATCGGCCGTCTGCTCGACCAGATGCTGGAGGACTCCGAAGCGCGTGTCGAAGGTGGACTGGAGGCGCTGCACCATGTCGAGCAATTGCTGGACCTGCGTCTGCAGTTCGATCATCTCCTTTGAGGCGGCATGCGCGGGAACGGGCAGCGCGAGCACGATGAGAGCGGCGGCAGCAAGGAAACGGCTGGGCAGTTTGGCGAGTATGCGCATCGTTCACCTATCCACGAAAAAGGAATATGAAGCAAAGCTCGTAGCGCGTGCATTCAAGGTATCCCAGGTTAGCTCGGCCGCTGAAGCGACGTCGCGAACCTGGGGCACCCGAATTTGCCGGCCAAAGTTGAAGGCCGCGATGCATTGATTCTAGCGGTCGAGGGAGAAGCCGGCACGGCGATTTTGCTGCCAGCACTCCTCAGTGGACTCGGAGCAGAAGGGCTTCTCCTTGCCGTAACTGACGACGCGAATGCGGGAAGCTGCTACACCTGCAGCGACAAGCGCATTCTTGGCGGCGTCGGCGCGGTTCTGGCCGAGGGCGAGGTTGTATTCGCTTGAGCCACGCTCGTCGCAGTATCCACCGATGACGACCTTGATGTCGGGATGAGCGACGAGGAAGGAGGCATCGCGGACCAGGACGGCCTGTGCGTCGGCGCGAATGTCGTAGGTGTCGTAATCGAAGAATGCGTCCTGTACTCCTGCCTTGAACTCGTCATCGAGGCTTGCGGTGGTGGAGGGCACGACGACCGCAGGCGGTGCGTTTACGGTAACGCGCGCGGTCGCGTCGGCGCTGCCACCCTCGCCGCGAGCGACAAGGTGATAGCTGGTGGATTCGGTGGGAGTAACGGTCTTGACGCCAGAAGTGGGCACATCGCCGATGCCATCAATGGAGACGCTGGTTGCGTCGGCAGTGCGCCAGGTGAGAACAACCTGGTCGCCCGCGGAGATGACATTGGGCGTAGCCGTTATCTGCGCGACGGGCGCCGCCGCAGGAGTAGAGACTGGAGGAGCTGTAGCCGTTGCGGGCGGTGTGGATGCCTTTTTCTTGTTGCATCCTGCAACTGCAACCATTACTACGACGAGAACAACAAAGCTCAAAGCACGGAACTGTCGATTCAAGGGAGTACTCCTTCGGTGAATTCAGAAACTGGAATTCAAAAAGCGCGCCGACATTTCAATTTGTGTCGTCCAGACGCTGCGGCATTTGGTGCTGAGAAACATACGCTTGGATGCAACTTAGAACTGATTCGATGTTTGAGGGCGAAACAGGAGAAAACATTGTGGCTCCCGTGTTACCCCAGCTTCATATGGAAAGAGGGATTCTAACCACCTTAGAATCATAGTTCAAAATGGCGAGAGTGGAGGAGGCTACTTCCAACTCCAGTTGGGCATGGTGTTGTTGCCGGCCGCGGTGAGTTGGCGCTGCTGGGTTCCATCGGCAAGCATGGTCCAGATCTGGGTGTGACCGCCAATGTTTCGCTCGAAGGCGATGTGGCGGCCGTCTGGAGCCCATGAAGGGTAGTCATTGGTGCCAGCCTCGTGTGTAACCTGGAGCCAGCGCAAGGATGCAATGTCCATGACGTAGATGTCCTGGCCACCGGGGTCGCCGGGGCCGTATTTGCGATTCCAACTGAAGGTGAGCAGCGCGCCGTTGGGAGCCCAGGAGGGCGAGACGGCATATCCCATGTCAGTGAGTCGCTGCACGTTTCCTCCGTCGAGGTCCATGGTGTAGATCTGTGGTTCGCCGGTGCGGCCGCCTGCCCAGGCAATTTGCCCGTTTGTGCGGGGATTGAAGGTGGGCGCGACGTTGGGACCTTTGAAGTTGGTGAGGCGGTGGAGATTTCCGCCGCTGGCGTCGGCAAGCCAGATTTCGGAGTCACCGGAGCGCGAAGACGAGAATGCGATGTGCGCGCCATCGGCAGACCATGCGGGAGATTGGTTGCTGCCGCCGGCGACGCCAGCTGGAAAGGCGACGAGCCTGCCGAGGTCGAGGGAGTACATGCGAACGGCCCAGCCATCGCGACCGAGAGAGGCAAAGGCGAGGCGGGAGTTATCGGGCGCGATACGCGGCGAAAGCGAGATGGAGCCGAGGTGCGTAATCTGATGCTGGTTCTGGCCGTCGTAGTCCATGCACCAGATCTCTTTGCTGCCGGTGCGAGTGCTGATGAAGTAGATCTTGGTCTCGGCGATGCCGTTGATGCCGCCGCCGAGGCGAAGGATGATGTCGTCCGCGAATTCATGAGCGATGAGGCGGGCCGCGTCCTGCGAAGCGGCGTTGGTGTACTGCTTGCCGAGAACCTGTGGGTTGGCCGTGTTGCGAACGTCGAAGAGCCAGCCCTGGACAGTGAGTCGGCCGCCTGAGGCAGAGAGCGATCCGAAGGCGACCATAGCGGCGTTTGCCGGCGCCTCGGCCCACTGCTGCAGGTTGATCTCCTGCGGTGTGCCGGGGTTTGCCTGCGGGGCGAGCGAACGGGAGACGATGTCGAAGATGCCCGCGGCTGATAAGTCGCTGTAGAGAGTGGCGTCGAAGACGGCCTTCAGCGAGGGCGTCTGGGGGTCCACGGAGAGCGGCTTGAATTCGGCTGCGGCAAGGCGAATGCGATCCTGACCGAGGTTGGTGCCGGTATGGACCCAGTCCTGTGCATGGAGGATGGAAGAAAAGAGCAGGATAAAAGCGATTGCAGCCTGGGGAAAGAGGCGGAAACGAGGTTTCATGTTTCGAGTTTTCCTTCGTCGTTTGGCCAAAATGGCTGGATGAAAAATGGCCGTTGTTGGAGCGATTTCAAAGGGACTTCACGCGCGTTGCGCAAAGACATCAGTAAGTACAATCATAGGTCACATCGAGCCACTGGTCGTTGGAGTCGCGGGGCAGGTCGCCAAAGGTGTCAACACGCTGCGTGGCGAGCAGGCAGGAGCGGTCGAGCGTGGGGCTGCCACTTGCAGTACTGATGCGAAAGTTCGAGGGCGTGCCCTGGCGATTGACCTTGAAGTAGATCTGGACAGTCGCACCCTTGGGAGTGCGGGGATCGACCTGGCCGCGAATCCAATTCTGGCTCACTTTTCGTTTGATGCCTTCGACGTACCAAGGGAAGCGTGTGCCGAAATCGCCATTGGTTACGCTGACTGGCTGGGCGGAGGCTGAGGGCTGGGCCATGGTGGCGCGGGGCATGCTTGCACCGGCCTGCTCGCCGAACTGAGCGCGATTTTCCTGTTTTGGCGGAGGCTGGTGAGCTTGGGTCTTGGGCGCGGTCTGAACTTCTTTCTTAGGTGTGATTTTCTGCTGCTTGCCGGAGATGGGGATTGCGGTTTCGTCGACAGCCTGTTGAGCTTTGGGGGTTGGCGGGGCGGGGGCTTCGCTGGGCTTTTCGGTGGCCAGGACGTTGTCGTTATTGGAGTGGTCAGCTGGAAGAGGCAAAGCGCTGGAGACCAGGCTCACCTGGATGGAACCGGTCGGGCCGGGGCTTCCCCAGAAGTTGTGATGGAAGAACGCTCCGAGAAAGGTGTAAAAAAGCAGGACGGCGGCGATCGCGATGTGGAGGAGGATGGCTCCAAAGGCAGGACGAGCAATGGGCTCGCCCGTCAAGTCTCCAGCGAGCTCCCGTTCGAGATTTGCCGAACCTTCAGAGAAGAGACTTTGCATAAGCGGTTAAGATCCGGGGCTAGTTTCCTGAGTTCGCAATTCGTTGGAGAACGATCAAATGTAACAGCAGATGCAACGGCAACGGCAGGTGCAATGGCAACCGCAGATCCTTCGACTCACCACCCCCAAACTGAAGTGCGTTTTGGGGCCCCGTTCGCTCAGGATGACAGGGCTATTGTTTAGCGAACTTCAGACTCAGGACACTAGAGGCCGGGCGGGGCGGCCGGCTTGGACTCGAGAGGTTGCGTAACGATAGAGACGTTGGTGACGCCCGCCTGTTTGACGGCATCCATGACGGCGGCGAAAGCGCCGAATGGGACATTTTCGTCGGCACGCAGATAGATGACCTGGTGCGCGGGGTCGGTGCCCATTTGATGGAGCTTTTGAGCAAGGTCGTGCACGTTGATGGCCGTGTCACCGAGAAAGACCTGCTGGCTGTGATCGATGGTGACGACCAGGTGCTGCTCGGTGATTTCTTTAACGGTGCGAGTCTTTGGGACGGCGACTTCGATGCCGGATTGAAGCACTGGCGCGGTGATCATGAAGATCACGAGCAGGACGAGGACGACGTCGACCAGCGGAGTGATGTTGATATCCGCGAGAGAGGAGCGGGTTTGGCCGTTGCTGGTGGTGAAGGCCACGACGACTAGCGCCCTCCCTGAGCCTGGCCTGTTATGGTGCCTGCCATGGATTCGGGTACGGGCTGCCGTGCGGGTTGCACGGCGCGAACGGGAATCTCTTCGAGGGAGTTGAGGAGTTCGCGGCAGAAGTCGTCGGTAGCAGCGGCGAAGATGCGGATGCGCGCGCTGAACTGGTTGTAGGCAACGAGTGCGGGGACGGCGACAAAAAGGCCGGCGGCGGTAGTTATGAGTGCTTCAGCGATGCCGGGGCCGACGGCCCGAAGCGTGGCTGCTCCAGCGGAACCGAGGCCAATGAACGCATCAATGATGCCGATGACGGTGCCGAAGAGTCCCACGAAGGGGCTGACGGAGGCGATGGTGGCGAGCCAGGTGAGGCGGCGCTCTAGATTGGTGATGGATTCGCTGGCAGCGGTCTGCGCGGAGCGCTCAAGCGGGGTGAGATTTCGCGGCGGACCTGAGCCGCCGGTCTGGCGTTTATAGGTCTCGTAGACGTCCTCGAAGACCATGGCCAGAGGGCTGGCTTTGCATTTGAGGGCAATGGCGGAGATCTCCTGCAGGCGCGAGGCCTTGCGAAACTCGCGGATGAAGCGCTTGCTCTCTCTGGTGGCGCGCGAGAAGGTGGAGATCTTGCCGAAGATGATGGTCCAGGAGTAAAGGCTGGCGATGAGCAGAAGGACGAGGACGCTCATGGCGACAGGACGAACGGTGCCCAAAAGTTCAAGGATGCCGCTGGTGGCCTGAGTTGGGCTTGGGACCGTGGCGGCGTCGGACTGGAATACGAAGAGAAGCAGGGCAGTCAAAACCTGAAATACCTCAGTCTTGACGGTATCAGACGGAATGGAGCGGGCCAAGTTATCGATGTGGTGCAGACGGCTGGTGCAAATCCAGAAAAGGCGGGTGCAGTTGTTTTAGGGACGTCAGCAAAAAGGAATGAATAATACCTGNNCCTGTTTGAGAGTCTTCGGATGGAACTGCGGCGTGGTTCCTTGACGCTGGCGGTCCTGGCTCAACTGAGGCAGGAGCGGTACGGGTACACGCTGCGGAAGGCGCTGGCTGAGCGCGGGATGGAGATCGAGGAAAGCACGCTCTATCCATTGCTGAGACGGCTGGAGGCGCAGGGGCTGCTGGCCAGTGAATGGCGCGAGGAAGAGAAGCGCAACAAGCGATTTTATCGGCTGAATGAGGACGGCGAGCGGATGCTGGGGCAATTACTTGATGAGTGGCAGGCGTTGAATGCTGCGATTACAGCTTCGCTGGGTGTGGATGGGCCCATGGCATCCGCAGGGAAGGGCGATGCAAACGGCTGACAGAAGAGAACAGGAGCGGCCTGAGCAAGATCGGCGAATTGAGCAACAGCAACGACGGCGGCGACGCCAACATTTTGAAGGGCGAAGGGAAAAGTCATGGAACTTCTGGATCGNNGCTGGGTAGGCCGCTGACAACGGCCGAGATGGAGGACTGGCTCAAGACGTTGGGGCAGCCGATCCAGGTGGCAGCGGGGTATCAGCCTCAGCGGTACTTGATTGGGCCGGCATTCTTCCCGATTTACTGGTATGTACTGAAGCTGTCGCTTGGGTGGGCGGCGGTCATCTATTCGATCGTGATGGTGGTGACGCTTTTTGCGCAGGGAGCACCGAGCGCAACGGAGTGGGTGGGAGCGATAGCGCGGATGCCGTGGACGCTGATGATGACGGCGGCGTGGGTAACGGGGATCTTTGTGGCGCTGGAATATGCGGTGATGCGGAAGGGATTTGAAATAAAAGGGTTCGCGGCTGCATCTCAGTGCTGGTCGCCGGGGATCTTGCCCCCAATTGCGAGCCGGGGACAGGGCGGCAAGAAACCGCGGAGCTTTGCTCAGGCGGTTGCGGAGGTGGTGTTTGGGATCCTTTTCCTGGGCTGGCTGCTTTTGGTGCCGGCTCATCCCTACCTGATCATGGGGCCGGGCGCGTATCTGCTACGGCAATCACCGTTCACGATCAGTCCCGCGCTCATGCAGTTCTTCTGGTGCATAGTGGCGCTGAACATCTTCCAGTTGGGATGGAAGATCGTGGACCTGGCACGGGGCGCCTGGAGGATTCGGAGCCGTGCGCAACACATCGTGTTGAGTGTGGCGGGACTGATTCCTGTTGGAGTTTTCCTCGCCGTCCCCGGTCACTTGTGGGTACTTCTGAAGCATCCGGAGCTTGACCAGGCGAAGTACGGGGCGACGTTGGACGCGATCAATGGGGGGATCTACAAGTCCCTGCTGTTGATCATTGCGATTGTGGTGGTGCAGCTTGTGTGGGAGATTTTGCGGACCATCCGCGACGCCTATCGCAAGCGCGCAACTGCAATGGCCTGACCGGGGCAGGCGCCTTACCGATTCTGCATGAATGTGTGAGCCCCAGGTCTCGTAATCGAGACGTGGGGCTCACACGAGGCCAACCTGCGAAACAGTTCAGTCTTCCCCGAAAAGGAAGCAGCAATGAGCCTATTGCAGCGCTTCGTCCTTCTTGACCACGAGGGTGGAGTTCAAAAGCCGCATGTGGATGGGAAGGCCTCCGATGGTGTGTGCAGCCTGTCGGGCGATCTTCTCAAACTCGGCGACCGTTTCGGGTTCGTCCCAGACTCCGTCGGCGGTGATAAAAGAGAGCACGGTGCCATCGCTGTGTTTGGCCAGGAAGACGTCGGTACCTTTGCCGGTAAAGAAACCCGCAATCTGCAAAGCCTGCCCGAGCGCCTCGGCCTGTGCATCGGTAGCGGAGCCAAGGTAAAAAACGTGGTCCTTGTTGGAAAATGTGGCTTTTCCAATGGTGGACTCCACCTTGGTTTCTCGCTCCTTGTCCAGCAGGCGCAGCTTGATAGGGAATCCACCGATGTCGGGGGCAATCTCACGGCCGATCTCCTCGAAGGCCGTCACATTGCTGGTCTGGTTCCAGAAACCCTCTTTCACGATGAAGGAAAGTACCGTCCCGTCGTTGCCCTTGTCGAGAGTCACGTCGGCTCCCTGGTCCTGGAAGTAACCGTCGTCCTTCAGATCTTTTCCAACGGCCTGGGCGTCGGCCTGGGTGGCGGAGCCGGTGTAGTAGACGTCGTCCTTGGTCCCAAACCCGACCTTGGGGCCGTTTTCGGCCTTGTAGGCGGGAATGTAGACCGCCAGGAAGATGCCGCCGAAGATGACGACGAGGAATGCCAGGGCAACCCAGAATGCGGTCCACCTGGAACCGAGGGGGCCGCCGCGCTGGACGTGGTTCGTGATGGCTGCGCCCTGCATAGCCTTGGCGACCCCCTTCATGGCGAACAGCAAAACCAGGGAGATGGGCAGGTCGAAGCCCTGTGGGATGTTCCAGCCAAGGAAAATGACGAGGGCGGTGACGAGGGTGGTGCCGAGAAGGATGAAGATTCCCCTTGCGCCTCGGCCGATGCGGCTATCGTTGACGGCCATGAGTGTTGCCCCGGCAACCGGGGTGCCGAAAAAGGTGGCCAGGCCTACGGCGTTGGAGTCGAAAAGGGTGTAGGCGGGGGGATTCTGGGCGATGGGGTCTTGGGGCAACTGCTGGGGCAACGACGACATGAAGTCCTCCAGTTTGAAAGCTGGTCTTGAATGGTACGCGTCAATCAGGCGGAAAGTGTGTCGTTGGTTTAGGGTTGGGTTCGCGTGGTGCTGTAACCGATTGTCAGGGCGAAGGCGCTCGCCTAGTATTGTCCCAAGTCCGGTTGTTGATTGAGTTCCGAGAGGTTCGCCAAGAATGCTAGTTGAGCTGCGCGCGGAGAACTATGCGGTAATCGATCACGCGATTGCGTCGTTCGGGCCGGGATTGAACCTGCTGACCGGCGAGACGGGCGCGGGCAAGTCGATCCTGGTGGATGCGCTAGCGCTGCTGATGGGCGGGAAGGCTTCGTCGGAGGTGGTGCGGCATGGGGCGGAGAAGGCTGTGGTGTCGTGCGTGTTTGAGTCGACGCCGGGGGCGGAGCAGGTTCTGGAAGAGAATGGGATCGATTCGACGGGGAACGAAGTGATTCTGCGGCGGGAGATACTGGAGTCGGGAAAAGGGCGCGTGTTCGTAAACAATCAGCCGGCTGGGGCGGCGGTGCTGAAGCTGCTGGCGCCAGAGCTTGCGCTGGTGCACGCGCAGAGCGAGACGCTGAGCAGCTTTGACCAGGCGCAGCAGCGGATCTTGCTGGATCGATTTGGGGGGATTTCGACGGAGTCGGTGGAAGCGGCGCATCAAGGGTGGCGCGCGGCGGCGGACAGGCTTGCTGAACTGGTGGAGGGCGAGCAGGACAGGCTGCGGATGGTGGACCTGTGGAGCTATCAGAAGAAAGAGATTGACCAGGCGCAACTGAAGGCTGCCGAAGATGAAGCGCTGGAGACGGAGAAGCGCGTGCTGGCGAACAGCGAGAAGCTGTATACGGCGGCGATGAGCGCGTTTGAGCAGCTTTACGAGGGTGGGGCTTCGGCTGAAGGGGCGTTGCGGGGGGCGACGAAGAATGTGCAGGAGCTGGCGCGGTATGACGGGAAGTTTGCCGAAGCGGTGCAGCAGCTCGAGGGTGCTCGAGCAGCGGTGGGGGATGTTGCCGCGAGCTTGAGGGATTATGCGGAAGGAATCAACGCGAGCCCGGAGCGGCTAATAGAGATTGAGGACCGGCTGGCGGCACTGGACCGGCTGAAGCGGAAGTATGGGAAGACGGTGGCCGAGGTGATCGCGTTTGGCGAAGAGGTGACGCGGAAGCTGGGCGAGATCGAAGACCGCGAGGGGACGCTGAAGGAGTTGGAGACGGGGCTTGCGAAGGCGGCGGCCGAGTACAGGGGCGCGGCTGGAGAACTGCACAAGGAACGGAAGACCGCGGCGGATAAGCTGGCAAAACTAGCGGAGGCGGAGATCAATTCGCTGGCGATGAAGGTGAAGTTTGAAGTGGAAGTGAAGGCGGCGGAGCGAGAGACGGGCTGGAGTTCGTGCGGGTGGGACGAGGTTACTTATCGGATTGCGACGAACCCAGGGGAACCGCTGAAGCCGCTGGATGAGATTGCCTCGGGCGGCGAGATGAGCCGGGTGATGCTGGCGCTGAAGGTGGCAGTGGAAGAAGGTACTGCCAAGACGGTTAAGAATCCTACGCCGCGGACGCTGGTGTTTGATGAAATTGACATTGGGATTGGTGGGCGGGCGGCCGAGGCGGTGGGGCGGAAGCTGAAGGCGCTGAGCAAGGGGCAGCAGGTGCTTTGCGTGACGCATTTGCCGCAGATTGCGGCGTTTGCGGATCAGCATTTTCTGGTGGATAAGCGGGAGGCGGACGGGCGAACGAAGATGCAGGTGCGGCTGCTGGACGATCGGGCGCGGACGCATGAGGTGGCGCGAATGCTGAGCGGGGCGAAGGTGACGGAGACGAGCCTGCAGCACGCGGGACAGATGATCGCTGGGAGCCGGTAGGGTCTGGGGTCAAGGGAAACGGTCGATTTTGGCTGAATTCTTTGGCTGAATTCGGTGAGAAACGGCTAATTTCAGCCGAATTTTGCGTTTTCCTGATTTCCGTAAATCATTGATTTTATTAGTGTTGCTGGAATTTCCATGCAAATCCCGCACATTTTGTGTTTTTTTTTCAAGAGAAATTGAATTTCGCACTCACGGGACGGCGGTGATGGTTTTGGCAGACGGCAGCGGTGTGCCGACATTTCGGGCTACTTTAGCGGCGTAGAGAAGCTTTGTGGCGGAATGATCGGAGAGGACACCGCTGGCCAGGGCGAAGCCGACACATGCGACGAAGCTGCGTATGTTTTCGATGCCGGAGAGCGGAGGCATGGCAGAGAGAAAGGCGTCTCCGGCTTCCTTGCATGCGACCAACCGGCTCTTTTCCCTCCTCATCACCCGGCGATAGGCTATTATCCAAGCCTCATGACAGTGGGCGACGGCAGGATCTTGGAGGGCGGGAAGGCGTTCGATTTCCTTAAGTTTCGGTTTAAGGGGTGCGAGGGCACAGAACATGGCGGGCTCCGGTGGTGCGGTTGGCTGGTCGTCAGTGGTCAGGGTTCAGGGATCAGAGATCAGAGATCGGGGATCAGGGATCAGACTGAGGGCTGTTTTGGCATTCAAGATTAGAGTCTGCGCCGGAAGATGGAAATAATGTGCAAAGTCGCCAGTAAAAAGTCGCCAGTAAAAAGAAGGATTGATTAGACCGTTGGGGCCGTCAGCGGCAGGAGAAGACGAATTCGTTTCCGTCGGGGTCTTTGAATTTGGCCATGGTTCCCCAGACTTCCTTTTTGGGCTCGGCGGCAAGTTCCACGCCTTTCCGCTTGAGGGCGGCGGCGGTGGCGAAAACGTCGTCGGTCCAGAAGGTGACGGGCTGGAAGCCGCCGATGC
Organism: Acidobacteriaceae bacterium; assembly: GCA_003165935.1. Taxonomy (GTDB): domain Bacteria; phylum Acidobacteriota; class Terriglobia; order Terriglobales; family Acidobacteriaceae; genus Telmatobacter. The sequence continues at coordinate 82,173 of PMXB01000373.1, forward strand.
GTCTCTCGTGGCCGGACGGGGTGAAGAGGGCGAGGTTTACGTCGGAGCCTGGGATGAGGAGCTCGATCCAGCGCTGACGGGGGCCGAAGGCCTGGTCGGTGGCGACTTTGAAGCCGAGCATTTCGGTGTAAAAGGCGAGGGCGCGATCCTGGTCGCTTACGGGGATGCTAACGATCTCGATGCCGCGAATCATGGGAGCCTCCGGGTTGAGATAAGGGGACTTCCCCTATGCCATTCAGTTGAGGTGAAGTGCGGGCGAGGACGCCCGCACGACAGCCGGTCAGGAGACCGGCGCTACATTTGCCGGCGGCCTTTGAGAAATCAGACTATAACCGCGGTCGGGCGGGGTTGCAATCTGGTTGTTATTGCTATATTGACGATCGGTATAGGGGCGCATTGAGAAGGTGTGGGCGAGCGCGCTAAACCATCCCGCAGGGGCTGAAGCCCACGGATTTTTTGTGACCTTGATCGGCACGACTGAAGTCGTGCCCTTTCAAGGCATGGCTTTACCTCGGGGCTATCATTCGATGACGGAAATGGATGAATATGTGACCGATGTGCTGATGCGGGATCTTGTTGGCCACGACAAGAGGCCGGTGAGTTTTCTGGTGTACCTGTGGCTGGCGGCGGAGGGGCAGCGGCTGGGCGGCGAGGTGCAGATCAGTTACCAGGAGCTTGCCGAGTCGATCGGGGTGTCGAAGAGCTCGGCACAGACAGCGGTTGGATGGCTGGTGCGGCGGAGGCTGCTTAAGGCGACGAAGGCAACTGCGACGGCGGTGCCTTGCTACGAGGTGGTGAGCCCGTGGAGGGCGCGGGGAGTGAGGGACTGAAGGACGAGGTAAGAGGGACCAGGGACCGTGGACCGGGTCCAGGGCCTGGGACCGAGGGATCATGGAATGGGGAAGGCCGGCCGACTTCAGCTCAAAAAATGGGGCGATCTTGGCAAGATTTACCTCGAAATGAGGAAACTGACAAGTTCTTCCTCGAAATCGACGTGAAAACGCGCGGTGGGTTGATGCATTTCAGGCCCGATCGGGCATATGACATAACAAGGGTTGTTATATTCGCCGGACAGAGAACAGATTTCAGATTTCAGAGGCCGGGGGCGAAGGGTCTGAGGTCAAGAGTCCAGGGACTGGCGGGGGGCGGTGGTGCAGCGATCTCCGATCCTTAATTCAGCAGTACACCCTGGTTTGGGCGATCCAGCGAGAACGTTGGTATCTCGATATCGAAACGCTCACCGCTCTCGGTCTCCATCTGGTAAGCGCCGCCCATCATCCCGGATGTCGTGTCGAGAGGGCAGCCGCTCGTATATTCGAAGCTCTCGCCGGGCTTGAGGACTGGTTGCTCGCCAACGACACCGGGCCCCTTGACCTCTGTGAATTCACCACGCGCATTTGTGATCATCCAGTGCCGGCTCAGAAGCTGTATCGTTTCGAGTCCCTGGTTCTCGATGATCACGCGATAAGCCCAGAAATACTGCGAGTTTTTCGGCGACGACCTCGCCTCGAGGTAAGTCGGCACAACGCTTACCGCTATTCCTCGTGTGTTTGCTTTATACGGTGTTGGATCTGCCATAGGGAGAGCTTAGAGCAAATTCGTGGGCTAAGCCAGAATTGATGGGGCGCGGGGCATCACTGGTCTGAATGATGGACCCCGTCTCTCCCGTCTGAGAGCCTTGTTTCTGACGAACAGAGCAGCTCATGGTAGCCCTGACCCTCGGCCAGCCGAAGGATTTCGACGGCTTGCGACGGCGGGGCCGTGCTGCGAGGCGCAGAGTCCCTGGATGAAGCGGGGGCGGGTAAGTAAGATTACCAGTGCTAACCTTGCGTATGCCGGTCTTTGCAGCAACTGCTCCCCTTTCCCGCGCCCAAATGCGGCGTCGTTGGATTGCAGCAAGCGTCATCGTGACAGCGGGTCTGGGATACGCGATCTGGGCAGCTATCGACTGCTCTCATACCGCCTTCGGCTACGCGGCTTCGTACAGCTTCGCGGCGGTCTTCATGGTGGGCTGTGTCTTTGTAGTCATTGGCCTCCCGCTCATGATTTACTGGCGCACGCGTTCCACAGGAGCAGCTTTCATCAGCACTGGCGTCGCTACCTATTTAGTTTTCTTAGGCTGCATCGGAATTCTTAAGAAGTTGGACAAGGTTGCGTGGGTACACGAGCCACCCGAGCAATCCTTCGGGCCGGATCAACAAGCATCGTTGATCATTTACTATCGGCCCGGAACGACGGACCGGCAGATCGAAGACTTCGTGGAACACAAACTCGAAGGTTATCCATCGAAGTTGCACGACGGTACGGATCTTCCTGAATTTGTGACTGAGTATCTGGGTCTCTTGCCGTCTCAGGCAAATGGCTTCGACGGCAGTGCGCTCACTTTCAGGCACGGTGCTCACGGAGCTGCCGTTGACTCATTCGTCGCCATGGTGCAGTCTGACCCGCGCGTCGCACGGGTCTTTCGCGACACGCCCCCTGACGCCATTCACCTGCCAAAAGCAGAACAAGCTCCTCTGCCTCCCGCTCCTAAGAGCAAGTAGAAGCTGCGCTGCCGAACCTGTTTGCCCCAATGCGTCCAGGCGAGGCAAACAGAACG
>PMXB01000188.1 GCA_003165935.1 Acidobacteriaceae bacterium
CTAGGAGGCCATTCATGGCGTATTTCGAGCGAGTTCGCGATGTTGTTTCCGGTCCTTTCAGCCCCAATGTCATCCAGCAGCGGACAGCGGCAGGATGGCAGATGGTCTCCATCGAGTGGCGGCGCGAGCTGCCCGACTCCGAAACCCCTCCTGAAGGTGGCTTCAACGAAGACATCCCCTACGGCCTCCGCGTCTCCGACGACTGCAGGCGCCTCGAAGTCCATCCCGGCGAGCACCAGGTCTTGATGCTCATGATGGAACTGCTGGTCCAGGACTTCAGTTACTCGGCCATCGTCAGCGACCTGAATGAAATGGGCTTCCGTCAGCGCGACGGCCGTCCCTGGAGCCGTGTCGCCGTCTTCAACATGATTCCCCGACTTATTGAAGTCGGCCCACGCTTCTTCAACTCCGACGAGTGGGAGAAACGCCGCCAGCGTTTCTCCAGAGCCAAGGCCCCAGACGCTCTCTGAGAGTCAAACCTTCCCGCCTCACCGCAGCAGCGGCCCCAGCGACCCTGGGTTGTCCCCTCCCCGCGGATCAACCTGGAAATCCCACACCGACTGGTTGATGTCAGACGGCGAAATGATCTCCACCAGCGCATACTCCCCAATCGTCAGTGTCTGGGCGGGCGTGATCTTCATCCAGTGCTTGCCCGGCAACACCTCAGCCTTCGCCGGAATCACATCCTCGTCCTGCGTCACCGTTCCCGTCGGGCTCATGTGGACCGCACCCACAATCCTCAACGAGTTCCGCTCATCCACGCGCACAATCGCAAATCCTGAGCTCGGCGAGTGTGCTCCATGCTTGCGCCCGGCAATCTCCTTCGCTCCTCCCGTATTCACCGTCAACGGATGAGACAGCACCGGCTCCCTGTCATCCTCAACATTGAGCGACAGGTAGATCACCGGATCGTTCACATGCAGATGCACCTTCGCATGCGCTCCCTCCAGCTCAAGCGCGGCCTTCGACCCTGCCAACGGATTCAACGTGCTTAGCCCCTTCTTGGTCTTCACATTGGCAGTCAGCTCGCTCGGCAGCAACTCCACCAGCTCCGGCGTTCCCTGGTACGTGTCCAGCACAAATACTCCATCCTCGTCCGGCAGCTCCAGCCCCTTCGCCACCTCGGGGCGGCTCGACTTCAGCTCCTCGCGCTCCGAAGCCTCTTCCTTGTCGATCGTCTCCGCCTCCTTCATCGCCGGAGACACGTCTTCGTCGGGTCGGACTGTGTGGTCTCGCTCCCACTTGCGTGTTGCGTCCCAGTCCACCAGGTCCACGGGCAGCTCCTCCCAGTCGCCTCCCCGCTCAACGGAGATGTAGCGAACGCGGTCCCCCACCACCTCATACTTGCGGACAATCTGATAGGTCCCATCTTTGAGGATGAGCCGATGGTTGCTGGCCATCCCCGGCACGTCGGGCTTGACAGGCAACGGCTTCTGGCCATGGAGTGGGACAGCCACTGCAACCAGTGCGAAGACGGTCAACAGGCCCGGCAAAATGTAACGAACTCTGAGCATCGAACTCATTTGACGGGGTTTCTCCCTATGCGCACCAGTTTAGACGAGCCATCGGGATTGATGTTTGCCGAACTGCCACCTTTCATAAGCCCGCATGCGGGTAACCAAAATTGCAGATATGCGGTCAAATTCTGTGTATCCTTAGATGAGGGAAGGGATCAGTTTGCCAGGATTCAGAACAGATTGGCGTATGACGCGCCGTGCAGGCTTCAAGGCCGCACCGGTGGTGACCCTCGTTTGCCTGATTCTGCTCTCATTGCTGACTGTGGTGCAGGTTGCTCACTTGCACACAAGTGACAGCGATGCTGACCACTGCCCGATCTGCATCATGATGCATTCTGCCGCGCCCGTTGCCGTGGCAGCTCCGGTGGTCGTGCTGATTCAGGTCGGCATCCAGTCAGCGCCTGTCGAAGAGTCCACTGCTGTGCGGTACTGGCATCCCACGCTCTACATCCGGCCCCCTCCCAGAAGCCTCCAGAGCTAGCTTTCCTTTTCTCAGTTCCGCCTTGGCAATCTGCCTCTTCCGTCCCATTTGAAAATTGGCGCGCGGCATCGGATTCCAGCAGGCAGGAACTCACGAAATCAAGCAAGCCAAATCCATCGAAGTTGTCGCGGCCTCGCTGCGGCACACGCGATTGGATATTTAAGCCATCAACAGGAGGCTTTACCATGCCGTCGATTCGCGGCACGATTCTTCGCATTCTTCCCCTCGGAATTTTGTCTCTAGCGGCGCTCTGCGCGCACGCCCAAAACGCCGGCTCCGTCAGCGGCACCGTGAGCGATCCAACTGGCGCGGTCGTTCCCGGCGCCACTGTCAATCTAAGCAACGCCTCCAGTGGACTCGACCGCAGCACGATGACCGACGATCAGGGGCACTTTGCGTTCACAAACATTCCATTCAATCCCTACAAGGTGACCGTCACCGCTAATGGATTCGAAGTACTAAACAAAGACTTCGAAATTCGATCGTTGGTGGGAATAACCCTCAAGCTGACCTTGCAGATTTCGGGTGCCACCCAGACCGTCACTGTGGAATCGAGCGGCGACCTGGTCGAAAACGATCCCACCTTCCACACCGACGTAGACCGTGATCTGTTTGTCAAGGTACCCATGGAGAGCCAAACCTCCAGCCTGAGTTCCCTGGTCCAGGCCACCACTCCCGGCGTCTCTGCCGACTCCAACGGCCTCTTCCATGGACTGGGGGATCACGCCTCCAACTCCTTCTCTGTCGATGGCCAGTCCATTACTGACCAGCAGAGCAAGGTCTTCTCCAACCAGATTCCCTCCAACTCCATCCAGTCCATAGAAGTCATCAGCGGCGCTCCCCCCGCCGAGTACGGCGGCAAGACCAG
>PMXB01000368.1 GCA_003165935.1 Acidobacteriaceae bacterium
TCTAAGACTACAATGATCGCTACGCCCCCTCTAACTGCCCCATCAGCTCTTCCCACTCGGCCGTTAGCGCTGAAAGCTGGCTGCGCAGATCCCCGGCCAACGCCGTCAGCCGGGCCGTCTCTGCGGCCGAGACATAATTGCCCAACTGCTCCTCCGTATGCGCGATCGCTGATTCGATACGCGGCGTCTCCTCTTCAAGAAACGCAACTCGCTCTTCCATTTGCTTCTGCTTGATTGGATTCAGGCGGCGGGCTCTTTCTTTCGGTCCGGAATCGTATCCGCCTTCGATGACAAACGTTATGGACGGGGAGGATGGTTCGGCAGGGGCTAAAGCTCCATTCAGTTTTTGCGAGCTTTTCGGCACGACTGAAGTCGTGCCCTGATACAAAGCATCGCTCTTTGGCGCGACTGAAGTTGTGCCCTGATGCAAAGCATTAGGGGCTTTGCGCGAGGAGGAGGGCAACCGCAGATCCTTCGACTCCGCCGTGCTTCGCACGGCTTCGCTCAGGATGACATTCTTGGAGGGCGTCGCCGCCTGCGATTCCTTCTTGCGCAGGTAGTCCTCGTAGTTGCCCTCGTAGCTGATTACGTTGCCGCCCTCCACCTCCAGCACGCGCGTGGCCAGTCGGTCGATGAAGTACCGGTCGTGCGAAACAAAGACCACCGTGCCACTGAAGGCCGCGATCGCCTCCAGCAGCACGTCCTTGGCGCGCATGTCCAGGTGGTTGGTCGGCTCATCGAGAAGGAGGAAATTTGAAGGCGACACCAGAATGCGCGCAATGGCATAGCGGTTGCGCTCGCCGCCGCTGAGCACCCCGAGGGGCTTGAAGACGTCATCTCCGCGGAAGAGGAAGCATCCCAGCAGCGACCGAAGTTCCTGTTCCGGCACCTTCATCGCGGCGCGGCTTATGTCGTCGAGCATGCGCGCGTCGCCGTTGAGCACNNACCTTGTACTGGTCCTGCGCAAAATATTCGGTGACCACGTTGTGGCCGATGTGAATCTGCCCGCTTGTCGGCGTCTCAACGCCCGTGAGCAGCTTGATGAGCGTGGACTTGCCCGCGCCGTTCACCCCGACGAGCGCCACGCGATCTCCGCGCTCGATGGAGAACCGAACGTTCGAGAGGACCTTCTTCTCGCCGTAACTCTTTGACAGGCCCTCCGTCTCCACCACCATCCGGCCCGAGGGCGGCGGCTGGGGAAACTTGAAGTGAATCACCGGCTCTTCTTCGGGGATCTCGATGCGCTCGATCTTCTCGAGTTCCTTGATGCGCGACTGCACTTGCTTGGCCTTGGTGGCCTGCGCGCGGAAACGGTTGATGAACGCCTCAAGATGCTCGATCTGGATTCTCTGGTTGCGGTAAGCCGCTTCGAGCTGCGCCCGCCGCTCATCTTTTTGGGTGAGATATTTGGTGTAGTTGCCCTGGTAGATTGTCAGGCGCTTGTTCCAGATCTCGACGGTCCGGTCGATGGTGACATCGAGAAAATAACGATCGTGCGAGATGAGGATGTAGCCAAAGGGATAGTTCTTGAGGTAGTTCTCGAGCCAGTTACGCGTCTCGAGATCGAGGTGGTTGGTCGGCTCGTCGAGAAGAAGGAGATTCGGTTTGGCCAGCAGCAGCTTTGCCAGCGCAATGCGCATCTGCCAGCCGCCACTGAATTCGTCGGTCTGCCTGCTCCAGTCGTCCTTCGCAAATCCCAGACCGGTGAGCACGCCGCCCACCTGTGCGTCCAGCGCGTACCCGTCGAGTGCATGGAAGCGCTCACTCAGCATGGAGAAGCGCTCTGCCGCCGCCTCGTACTCCGGGCTCGCGTGGTCCAGCTCTGTCAGTTGACCGGCCAGGTGCTCGATCTCCTTCTCCATGTCACGGAGTTCATCGAAGACGCTCAGACACTCCTCAAAGACGGTCTTGCCGGTGAGATTAAGCCCTTCCTGGGGCAGGTAGCCGATGCTCATGCCGCGCGTGAGCTGCATGGTGCCGTAGTCCAGCGATTCCAGCCCGGCCAGTACCTTCATCAGCGTGGATTTGCCCGTACCGTTGGCGCCCACCAGCGCCGTCTTTTCGCGCGAACGGATCAGCCAGTTGGCCTCAAGAAACAACACGCGAGGTCCGAAGCGCTTGCCGGCATTTTGAAGGGAAAGCATGCCCTTCTATTTTCGCAGGTGGATACGCGAAGGTATCCGGATGCCCCATCCTTTCGCAGTCTCACCGCGAAATGGGTGGAAAACGATGCAGACCTCAGCTCAGCGCCCAGCGCAGCGGCTTCCCGGCCTCGCTCGCACCTTCGAGAGCAATCGTTCGATTGCCAATCCGCTTCATCGGGCTTTCCGCCCCGTTCACCTCGGCGCGGCTCACCTTGTTCGCAATTTCTTCCGGCAACAGAATCTGAATCGTCCATTTGCCCGGCTGCGAGGGTGCATACCATCCCTCGTATTTGCCGACAGCTACACGGCTCACGCCCAGCAGGGGAGAATCGAAGCTATAATCCCCAGCGGCAATTTCCGGGCTGACGTTGAGTCCGCTCTCCGTGAACTCAATCCCCAGCAGCTTCACCGCCGAATAGAGGTAGCACGCGTGCGAGTGAACATTGAGCACCGGGAAATCTATCCCGTGAAAGTACGGATCGTTCGCCGCCGCGCCCGGATGTTTGCTGAGCGGTGAGTTCCACGAGTCGTTGCCGCTCCAGATGCCGTACCAGATGTCCGGGTACGCATTTGCGTGTGCATGAAAGGTATTCTTCTTCCACTCTTCCCATGCCATCGCCGGATCCACCCCGGCCAGCGCCCACACCAGCGTCTGGTTGAGCGAGGGCCAGATTGCGCCGCGCTCCAGGCTGCCCACATCGTTCGGATTGCCCTGTCGTGTGTCGGGCCCATCGCTCATCTGCGCAGCGCCCAGCGGTCCCGTACGCAGCAGCTCGTTCATCGAGCGAATAACCTCGCTGGTCTGCTCCGGCGATGTCACGCCACCAAGAATCGCCCAGGGTTGCGGCTCAATCCAGAGAGTGGATTCCCCGAGCCATCCCATCGTCGGGCCCATCCACGCGCGCTTCAGCCATTTGCCTGCCCATTGCGCGCGCGCCGCGGTGCGTGCCTGTTCAGCACTTGCCGTAAGCTTCTCAATCAGGCCAGCCTCGCCTCCCGCAAATCGAAGCATGCGCGCATAGAAATCAAACACCCACGCCGACATGGCTGTGTTGAGCACGCTTTCGCCCAGAGCGACGCACTCAGCCATGACAGGTTGCGCGTAGGTGGAGAGCAGACCGTCATTCCAGTCGTCATTCAGCATCCGCACCAGCCCATGCTTGCCGGTGCCCACCCCTTCAGCCTGGTGATGGAAGCACCTCGCCAGCAGGTTCCTCACGCTGTCGTTGGGTTCGGCGGTCTTGGAGAAGCGCGCCGGAATCTGCTCGTCAAGGAACTTCAAATCGCGCGTCGCCAGCACATATTCACTCGTTGCCCACAACAGCCAGAGCGGAATGTCGCTCACATTATCCGAAGTAATCGGCGCAATCATGCCGTGGCCCACAATCCCATAGGGAATCGACCCGTCGTCGCGGACCTCCTTCAGCGTGTAGCGAAGAACGCTCTTCACAATCTGAGGGTCGCTGAAGATAAAGGGCAGGCAATGCTGTAGAGGGTCGCGCGCTGCTCCCTGGAATCCCATCACGTATTCATAGAATCCGTTCTGGTTCAGAATGTGCTCGCCGAAAAAGTCGTCGCAGGTCAAGCTGCTGCGCAGGGAATAGTGATTCCACTCGGCCTCGCGCTTCACCCACGGCTCGGCGGCAACATCAAATCGCATGCCTCGGCTTTTCCACTCCGCACTCGAGCGAGGCAGAACTTCAGCCGGCTTCGCTTTGTACCGTGCAGCGAGCGCATCCAGTGTGAAGCCATCAGGAAGGTAGCCATACAAAAAGCTCAGGGTGCGTTTCTCGCCCGGAGCCAGGTCAAGACTCCGCTCCAGCAGCAGCGCCGTGTGCGGCGAGACAAAGTGCGGACCATTTACATTGCGCAGGCCATCCAAATCCTGGTTGAGTCCTTCAGGGTTCGACGGTCCGCCCGCGCCGAAGAACGCTTCTCCATCGGTAGACACAGCGGTTGCGGGCGCATCGAGCGAAATCAGAAATGTCGGTGGAATGTCTGTCGAGTCAAACCCCGTGCCAGGCGTGGACTCATCAATCGCATTGAGGAAGCTGTTTGGATGAGTCTTCAACTGCTCCTTCATCTGTTGCCAAACAGCGTCATCCTGCGGTGATCGAGCGGTGAACTCCTTTGTCTCAAGAAGCCCCTGCATTCCGTTCACCGACGAGACCTTATGAGCGAAGAGCCGCCCGAACTGCCGGCGGAGTTCCACAGGAGATCCAAGCCCGGCGAACGACTCGATGAACGCCCGAAACGAAAACTGATAAGGCTGGCAGCCCCAGTACTCAATCCAGCGAACCGTCGCGCGCGCGTCGCCCCGGTTTTGGATCGTCACCTGGGAAAGCAACACCGGGTCGTCGCCGAATGGCGCGCTGATGGTTTGGTCGACCGAATAGCTGTGGCTGGATGCACGCTTGCGGAAGTAGCCTGCCCCAAAGATTCGCTCAAGCTCAGCATTGCTGCCGTCGTAGTAGGTGCTCAGCGTCTCGTCGCCGTCGGTCAGGTAGCCAAAGCCTCCGCCAAACTGGCTCGTCGTCGGATCGAAGTCGTTGAGGAACTTAGGCACGCCTTCGTCCTGTCGAACGCGCACATGGCCAAAGTTCGACACGATCGCGGTTATGCGGTCGTTGCCCACCTGGTGTATATGCTCTGTGCGGCCAAGGATGCCTGGCGTCACTGGTGTTTCAGCGGCTGGGTCTATGGTCTGATTGCAGGTGTAGCGATAGGCCGGCAGGCCGAACTCATCTTCAAACCAGGTGCCGAAGTGTCCCGAGCCATCGGCGGGCGCTTGCGCGCCGGAGGCTTCGCCGCTGTCTGCCTCACTTGCCAGGGCCAATCGCCATCCGCGTCCGGCGACTGCCACTCCAAGTGCGGACACCATGAACTGTCTGCGCGTGGGTTCCATCCCACCCCCCTGGTTTGCATCTCAATTACTCAAAGCCGCTACGACTTATCCCAGGCCCTGGAGTGCGGGCATGCCAAATTGTAAGCGCTCCAGCCGCGGTCGGAGTCACACCTCGAACTCCCCCGGCCCATTCTACGCAATGAGGTTGCAATTCAAATTGCTGGAACTGCATCGGATCTTGCCGCTCTAAATGGCCGCGAAAGGCCGCCGGCTGACAACTCTTCCCGCCACCTAACTAACCGCAAACCCGACGCCTGTTCTCGCCTCTCATGCGGGTGCGATTCCGTAGCCGCGCTGACCGTGTCAGCGCACAGACACCGTGTCAGCAATGATACGTCCTCTGGGCTCCGCGTCGAGCCTAACTCCTTTGCTTTCAGTCATTCGAGATTGGCTGTCGGGTTGCACTTATCCCGGCCGTAAGCGATTTGGCAAGGAGGAAGAGATGGCGGCAATGAAGCTCAACCGGTGGGCAGTGGCGGCAGCAGCAGTCGTGGTTCTGGCGGGGCAGGCATTGGCGCAGAGCTTGCCGACTCAGCAAAGCACACCGGTTGAGCCGAGCGCGCCGGTTCGGCGGATCGTGGTGAGCCTCGCAGACCGGAAGCTGGCTCTGGTGGAGGACGGGCAAGTGAAGAAGGTCTACACCGTGGCCGTGGGCAAGCCGTCAACGCCGAGCCCGGTAGGAACCTTCACCATCGAGCGGCGGGTTGCAAACCCCACCTACCACCATGACGGCAAGACGGTTCTTCCCGGGCCGCACAACCCGGTTGGCACGCGCTGGATGGGCTTGAGCATTCGCGGGTACGGAATCCACGGAACCAATGAGCCAAAGTCGATTGGCAAGGCCGCGTCGCATGGATGCATCCGCATGGCCAAAGCTGACCTGGAAGAGTTCTACGCGCTGGTATCCGTGGGCGACACGGTAGAACTGGTGGGCGAGCGCAACGAGGAGACGGCCCAACTGTTCGGCGACGGGCAAAACCCGGCCGCACCACAGACCGCACAGCCAATGCAGACGGCGACAGCCACGCCGGATGCGACGCCGGTTCAGTCTTCAGAACTGGCAGCGACTATAGACCCCAATACAGAAGCCAAAGCGCCCCCGGCGCCCTCTGCGGAAGCAGTTGAAGTGGCTTCGAGGTGAGGGGGCATGCCATGAATCTGCTGATGGAAGCAATGAGGAGTTTGGGCGCGGTGCTGTTGCAGGTTGTGGCGGCACTTCTGCTTGAAGAGTTGACGTTCGGAGGACTGGTCCGGCTGTTCGTGGCTCCACGGCCGGGGGGTGGTAAAGGCGGGGAGCACAACCAACAAAGGAATCGGAAAAAAGGAGAAAGACGATGCTCGCACTGAAGATGTTGCTGACAATCGCGGGGGTGCTGCTGCTGGCTGCCGCTTTGGGAATTCCGATGTATGGAATTTGGATTCGCTTTCGCACCGCACGCCGCAAGGCCGCAGGCGAAACAGACTTGAAAGAACCAGAGAATACGGAACCGACTGCGATCGCATGGCGCGGTCCTGTGGCGCTGGCGCTGGTGGCCTGCCTGCCGCTGCTGGTGGCGACAAGCATCGTGGTGGTTCCCAGCGGAATGGGGGGTGTGCGTGTAAGCCAGATTCGCGGTACGATTCCCGGGACGCTTTATCCGGGGGTGCATTTCGTCACCCCGCTGGTGGAGAGCGTGGAGACGTTCAGCCTGCGCGATCACCTGTTCACGGCGGACTTTAATGAGAAGGGAGGCAAGGCGGG
>PMXB01000389.1 GCA_003165935.1 Acidobacteriaceae bacterium
GCCGCATGGAGACTAGAGGCATATTGATTTCTCCTTCATGGAATGCGGCAAAACCGAAGATGCCGCTTGTTTCTGTTGCGAATGCCGTCGTTCTTGCTGCCAGCCGGACCCCGGCCGTGCAGGAGATGGGAGGCAGACAATACGCTGAAACAGCCTCTCCGGCGGCAGGAACTGCAATCGTCCTTATGGTAGCAGAAGCTCGCAAGCAAAAAGTGTGCGGCGGAACACAGGCGGGGACGGGCGGACCGCAACGGAAAGTGGGGTATGCTCGGCCACCTGAGGGGGGATCGATGTATTTGAGGGGCGCGGAGCTTGCCTATCGTGGAAGATCGGCAGTTGCCAGAGTCACCTTTTCTCCGTCCACAGAAAATGCGGTGAAAACTCCGTCCTGTTCGCACGCGAGGCTGGATAGGAGGCCGCCCTCCACTTCAATCCGACGCCTCAGGCTTCCGTCGGAAGAGTCCACTTCGTAAAGCACGTAGTTGTTCGCCTCAGGCCTTGCATCGATCGCGCCGGCGTCCGAGAGGCTCTCCTTCCGGAAGCGCATGATCCAGCGATCGTTACCGGACAGCACACTCTCCAACACGTACCCCTTCGGAGAATGCAACGGGACCTCTCGAACGGCGCCCCCCGCGCCGACTTCCAGAACCGGGGACTTCGAGTGGGCCTGGTAGAGAAGGACTCTGTTTCGCGTCGGAGCAAAAATCCACCAACTGAGACTCCCTGCGGCTCTTATCTGCTTCCCAATGTCGCCCGATTGGCCCGTCACGATTTCGGGGCTGGTAACCATCTCCGCCGGAATCTGAAGGGTTCTGATGATGTTGCCCCCTGAGTCGAGCAGGAACAGCATTGGCACCAAATTAGCAGGATCGTATGCGAGCGCGAGAAGCGTGTCGTCCTGAAGCGCAGCCAGCCGCCGGAATTGATACCGTTCGGGAAGCTCCAGGGTCGTTTTGTAATTCCCACTGATATCGAACTCCACAAGGTAATCGTGGTGCTCTCCGGTGTAGATATGCTTCGGCGGGAGCTTGGGCCCGATTGAGACGGTGTTAGGCGCAACCTTGCTGTCCTTGGTGCCATTGACCAGAATTCCAACAACTGAATCCGATACAAAATATCCGTGGATGAAGTTCGTGTCGTAGAGGCCCGGCACCTCCTTTACGGAGAATGCGTGCCCGCCTTTCGGATCAAGAGAGTAAATCGTCTGTGGACCGAAATCGGACGGCTCGATGAAGGTGACGAATGGAATCCCCGAGGGAGAACAAACAATCGGGGACGAGAACGCCATGGAGCCGTTGGCGCCGGGGATCGCTGCCTGCTGGGGCTTGAAATCGAGCTTCGCGACTGGAATCTGGAGAGCGGAATCATCCAGCTGGTCGACGGCCGCGGTAGCACTCTCAACGGCCTGTTGATGGGCGACGTGCGCGGCAGTTGCCGGAACCGGGGCTGGAACCGGGACCGGAGCCTCCTGTGCAAATGCATCGGCAGGATGCCCCGCAATCCCTATGACCGAAAGCATTAAGAGTAGTAGCACCCTCATTCGCCGCCTCGTGTGTTCAGGACCATAGCTTCACGATTGAGTGGCCCTCACCATGTACGCAGTGGCATGAGCTGTCCAATTAGACTCACCTCGCGTCCTGGCGCGGTAATTCGGAGAAATTATTTCACACATCCGGGAAAGCGAATGTGGCTCCCCAAACGAATTCAGCAGCCAGTCCGTGTTGGAAATGTCCTTGCGTCAAATCCGAGATTGAGAAGCTACAGGGTGTCCCATGGAAAATTCGACGGTGACCCCGAAAGCCATTCCAACCGTCGGCAGCTGGTGCCCGCAGGCCCAAGCTTGCTGCTATCGCGTGGGCGATTTCGGGCTGGCGGTTTTCGCGTCACCCGCCGCCATCTCGATTGGAGAATCCAGTGATAGGATCAGCGCCGGGCGCGGCATAGATACGGAACTGCCAAGGGCCATCCTGAGGAATTCCCTCAACTGATCGACCTCCGCACCGCAACCGGGGTATGGCCCTCTGCCTGCACGATCGATATGCGTTGCCGCTTCGATAGGCTGAGTGCGCAGGTGCGGTGGGACGCTACTTCTTCTCTTCCTTTTGCGGAGCGGCCTGGTGTTGCTGCTGCGGCGGAGCGGCCTGGTGTTGCTGCTGAGGCGCTGGGGCCTGGCGCTGCTGTTGCTGTTGCGGGGCCTGCCGTTGCTGCTGCGGCGCAGCCGGACGTTGCTCTCGTTGTTGCTGAATAGCCTGACGCTGTTGCGGCGCTTCCTGCCGCTGTTGCTGTTGATGTTGCTGAACAGCTTGGTGCTCCAGTTGCTGCTGAGCCGCCTCGCGCTGTTGCGGCGCTTCCTGTCTCTGTTGTTGCTGTTGCTGAACAGCCTCACCCTGTCGCGGCATTTCCTGCCGCTGTTGCTGCTGCGCCGCAGCCTGATTGCGCGCCTGCAGCGCGGCTGGAGCCCGCACGTTGCGATCCGCCGCAAGCGGTTGATTGACCGCCGCATTGGCCGGACGGCCATGATTCACACTTGCAAACTGCGCTCGGTTGGTGCTGGCGGCGCGCTCGTTTTCCACCTGCGCCGTCATGGGAGCGGAATGTGGCGCACGCAGCGCGGCCAGCTCAGCGGGTCTCGCCCGCACCTGGATCCCACCCGAACCGCCGTTGAAGCTTACACGCGCGCCGCCCCTGCCGCCGCCGTAGTTGCCGCTATTGCTGAGTGACCGGCTATAGACGTTGCGCTCCTGGCTCAGGTTCAGATTATTGACCGAGCGGTTGTAGTTGAAGTGCCCGCCGCCCCAGTAGCCGCCCTGGTAGCCGTAGCCGCCATAGCCAAACCCGTAATCGATGCCGCCATAGAAACCGACATACTGGCCCCAGTAGCCGCGGTAGAAGCGGTAGTGGTGCTGGTAGAAACCCCAGTAGCCGGGCGTCCACAACGCGCCCTCGTAGGGAGCATAAACCCACGCGCCAGGCACCCAGTAATAGTCCCCCTGACTCCAACCCCAGTAGCCGGGCGTCCAGAGATATCCTTCGCCGGGATCCTGCGGCTGATCGTAATCCGGCAGCGGCGGCGGAGCCTGATCGGTAACATACTCCGGCTGCTCGCCGTAGCCGGAATCCTCTTGATACTGGTCGGGCGCCTGGGCGTAGGTACCTCCCGAGTTGGGCGGCGGCTGGCTCTGCTGGGCGTTGTAACCCACTTGCTGTGGGGCGCCCTGTTGATCGCCCGACTGCGCCGGCGCCTGAGAACCGGAATCTGCCGACGCTGGGGCCATATTGGCCGACGCCGGGTCCGAAGCCGGATCCTGCGCGGCCGATACCTGACCTTGATTCCCGTGGCATCCGGCGGTGCAAAGCAACGTTGCCAGGGCGAACAGCGGCAGTCGTTCAAATCTCAGAAAATGGCTCATTTCACACTCCAGTTGAGTTGAATGCTATTGGGAATGTGATGTGCCTTGCTGCCTCCTATTGACCACCGCTGCATCGCGAATGCGCGCGCCGAGCATCGCAGGTGGGCAAGTCCCGCGTTCCCTGCTAGTCATTGCCAATGAGGGAACTTCGCTCCCGTCCAGGCTCCTGATTCCTCGTCGCAGCATAGCTGAATATGGAATAATCGCTCGGTGAATCCCGCGGCCCTCCCGACCGTTGGTAGCTCATATTTGGTGGCGTG
The DNA here is from genome assembly GCA_003165935.1 of Acidobacteriaceae bacterium. Classification (GTDB taxonomy): domain Bacteria; phylum Acidobacteriota; class Terriglobia; order Terriglobales; family Acidobacteriaceae; genus Telmatobacter. The sequence continues at coordinate 3,671 of PMXB01000389.1, forward strand.
CTCCGCCGAATCGCAAAGGCCCCTGCCGTGTGCATTACAGTTCCTCAACCGGTGCTTAGCCGAATTGGCCGCGACCCTTTACAGTGAACTTTATGCATTTCACAGCGCTCCTGGCCGGTAGCATTCTTCTTGCCTTCGTCCTGTTGGACGCCTTCCAGACCATTATTCTGCCCCGCCGCCCAGTCGGACGGCTCCGCATTACCCGCCTATTCTTCCTCGTCACCTGGTATCCGTGGACCGCCCTCGTTGGTTTCTTGCCCTCGCGACGCAGTCGAGAACAGCTTTACAGCGCCTATGGTCCGCTTGCACTGCTCGTCCTCTTCATCTTCTGGGCCCTTCTTTTGATCCTTGCCTATGGGCTGGTCTTCTTTGGACTGGGAGCGCCTTTCGCGGACCCTACCCACCCCGTATCTGCCTTCGAGGTGCTGGGCAGTTCTATTTACGTGAGCGGAACCACCATCTTTACCCTTGGCCTGGGAGATGTTCTGCCAACCAGCCAGATTGCTCGCGCCCTCATCGTAATGGAGGCCGGCACCGGTCTTGGATTTGTAGCGCTGGTTATCGGCTACGTTCCTGTGCTCTATACCGCTTTTTCTAACCGCGAGATAGCAGTGGCACTGCTAGACGCGCGCGCCGGTTCGCCGCCAACCGCCGGAGAGTTGCTCACGCGGCATAATTTCAGCGGCGGCCATGAAGCTCTCACGGTGCTGCTGAGCGAGTGGGAGCGCTGGGCGGCTGCCATGCTCGAGACCCACATCTCCTACCCCATCCTGTGCTATTACCGATCCCAGCACGATAACCAGAGCTGGCTTTCCGCGCTCACTGCCATCCTTGACACTTGCTCATTGCTCATTACCACCGTGGAGGGGCCAAGCACGCGGCAAGCGCAGCTTACATTCGCTGTCGCCCGCCACGTGCTCGTCGACCTGGGCCACGTCTTCCACCTTGAAGCCAAGGAGCAAAGGTATCGCGACAACGCGCCTGTGCGGCTTAAGGATGACGAGTTCGGTGAGCTTTGCCAACTCCTCAACGAATCTGGTTTCTCACTCTGCAGCAGCCCGGACACCCGTTCCCGCCTCTCAGCCATTCGAAGGCTCTACGAGCCTCATGCTCAAGCCATGGCGGAGTATCTTCATCTGGATCTGCCCCGATGGTCGTCCCCGCCGCCAAGTCCAAACAAGAAGCCCGATGGCTGGAAGACCGTGGCTGAACTCCGCTCGCCGAGCGCTGCCGCGGACCGGCTGAAAATCCACGTCAGTCCGCGATCAGCAGCCTCCCGCCTCAGTGACGAGGAATCCCACCCCTTCTGACCACCGTGAGCGCGCTGATCGATCCTCAATTGTCGCAAGATCGCGATTGGTCTCCATGAGCAACATGGTCCTGCAGGTCTCGCGCGGCCCCGGCGAATCATCGCCAATGAGGAAACTTAGCCGTCGTCCAGACTCCTGATTCCTCCTCGCCGCATAGCTGAATATGGAATAATCGCTCGGTGAATCCCGCGGCCCTCCCAACCGTCGGTAGCTGGTACCTGGTGGCCTGCGCCGCCGGTGCGGTGCTGCTGCTGCTTATCCTGATTGCGCGCGTCCGGCTGCATCCGGCGCTGGCCCTGGCCGTGGCCGCGGTTGGACTGGGCATAGCGGCGGGCATGCCGCTCAAGCAGATTCCGCTCTCGTTCACCACCGGCGTCGGCAACCTGATGGGCCACATCGCCATCGTTCTCGGCCTCGGCGCAATATTGGGACGGCTGCTGGCCAGCTCAGGCGGCGCCGCGGCGCTGGGCAAGACGCTGGTCGACGGCTGCGGGCCAAAAGGTCTTCCGTGGGCCTTGCTGCTGGTTGGCATTGTGGTGGGNNGCGCGGCGCAGCGGGCGGCCGCCGATCCTGGTAGGTATGCCGCTGCTCGCGGGCCTCTCCATCGTCCATGGCACTCTGCCGCCGCATCCCGCGGCAATGCTGGCTGTGGCGCAATATCACGCCGATATGGGCAAGACCATTCTGCTCGGCCTCTGTGCGGGACTGCCCGCTGCGGTCGTGGCCGGGCCCGTGCTCGGATGGGTGATGATTCGCCGGTGGGAGCGGACCAAGGGCAAATCGACGCTGATTCCGGCCAATGAAGAGACCCTGTTCACAGCGACGGCGGAAAGCGCACCAGCGGGAGCTGGGAATTCGATCCAAGACCAGGAAAAAACTCCGCCGGCGGCCGGCCCAGTCCGCGCGGCCTCGGCCATTCTGCTGCCGATCGCGTTGATCTTTGCCGGGAGCTGGGCCGACTCGCTGGCAGCGCCGGGCAGCTTGCCCAACCAGGTTCTGCGTCTCGTCGGAAGCCCGGACATTGCTCTGCTCATCGCCGTGCTGGTGGCGCTGGTAACGCTCGGCGGGCGCATCCAGACCGGCCAGCATCACGGCCGCGAGCTTTTGCGGAAACTCACCAATGAGTCCTTTGAGCCCATCGCCAACGTGCTGGTGATTCTGGCGGCGGCGGGCGGGCTGAGCGGCATTCTTCGCGACTCAGGCGCGGCGCAGGCAACCATCGGACTTGCACTCGGCGCGCACATGCCACCGCTGGTGCTGGC
>PMXB01000028.1 GCA_003165935.1 Acidobacteriaceae bacterium
CGGGATTTCTCCCAGCCTCACGACCTCGGGGTGTTTCCTTCGCCAGCCCGAGGTGCGTTCGGTCATCGTGATAGTAGTGGACGTACTCAATCAAGAGGCGCTTGAAATGCCGTTCGTGCAGGGCGATCACGTGGTCGAGCAGATCCTTACGGCAACTCCCAACCCAACGCTCGGCAACTCCGTTCTGCCCAGGGCTTTGGAAGCTCGTTCGCTTGGCCTCGATATCGAGGCTCTTGACCATGTCGATCACTTCCTCATTGAAGTTGGAACCACGATCAAAGATCAGATATCCAGGCGCCGAATCGTAGGGAAATGCTTCGCGCAATTGCTGAACGACCCAGGCACTCGTCGGATGTTTGGTAACGCTCCAATGAAGGATGCGCCGCCGGTCGTGCGCGATGACGAAGAAGCAGTAGAGAACGCCGAAGGAGATCGTCGGCACCGTGAAGAAATCCATCGCGGCGATGGCCTCACGATGATTGCTGAGAAATGCAGCCCATCGTTTCGCCGGCTCTGGATTCCTCGGTGCTTTCTTCATCCACCGCAAAACAGTTCGCTCCGAAAGATCAAAGCCCAGCATCTGTAATTCACCGTGAATGCGCAGCGCACCCAAGTCGTGTTCTCGGCTACCATGCGAAAGATGAGTTCTCGCAATTCCCTGCTCACGCATTTTCTTCCTGCTCGGGAGCGATGACGCGACAGCCACGTCCAGTAGGATTTAAACCCTACCCGATGCCAGCGAACAACCGTATCGGGCTGTACAAGGATCACCGCTCGCTTCCATCCCGACCAGAGTCGGCGCAAGATCACCCAAAACAGCCGGTCAGAAGCGGCAAGCCTTGGCTGAGGATGCTTTCTCTTCAAGACACCGAGTTGTTGCCGCAGCGCCAGGTTTTCCAGGATTAGATCGCGACGAGAGCTAAAACATCGACCAAAGAAGCCAACCATGAGCCTCAGAAAGCGGAGCATGAAAACAGTTTTACACGGAAACAGACCAAATTGAGCGTCCGGTTCATCTCATTGATTCAACAGCAGATCGGTATTTTGGCGAGTCACAGGGTCCAGGTTGGACTGAAAGTGGCTTCAATTGTGTTCGCTGAAACCTCTCCATTGTTGCGGAAGCCAGAGGCAGGGCCTGATAATGCCTCCCATGCTTTTCGAACAGTTTGGCCAGTTCTCCGAAGAGCGCAGGATTGAAATTCGAATCTGCCCAGACACGCGGTATGGGAGCGTGGTCCCCGTTGAGGACCGTATCGAGAAAGACTACTCGTGAAACCTACACCACCATCTCGCCCGATTCCGCTTCACGGAGTACACTCGGAATCTCCCGTCCAATGTGTTCGCGCTTGCCCATCTCCCGACTCTTTTCTCCCTCTTCAGAGAGCCACGAGGACCGCAATCTCTCTCAACTTCAATGCGGCTTAGTTTTTGGGTTTTGGGTTAATCAGACATTCATGGTGCGACGAGGCATAGCTTTCTGCTTTGAGATGGGATTCTCGCACGGCGCTTCATTGGGCCCCGGAGCGGTTCGACAGTCCGGCCTTCTCCGACTGCTGGAGCATGGACTTCCAGTTCGCCTGCGCTCTTGAAGAAGCGTGCTCAAGAATGTCTGTCCCGCGTGCGATCAAATCTTCCGCCGCCGCTTTGTCCCGGCTGCGAATGATGGCCTTGGAGGCGCTAACAAGCTCCTCAACCTTGCGATCGGCAGCAACGCGCGCCCTTGCCTGAAATGCCTCCGCAAGCGACAACGCTAAAGCGGAGTTTCCCAGGGACGCCTTCACGCGACGCATGTTGGTGGCCCCAGCACAAAGATCGCGCCCTAAAGATCCATACGCCCAGCCTGCATTCCGATACGCAGGCTGCACCTGCTCATCCCCGATGGCGACCTGAGCCAGTTGGACGCGTGGAGAGCGACTCACCGCCGGCGGCTGCCCATGCAGAAAGTCGATGGCTTCGCCGTGCCTGCCCGCCAAAGCCAGCCGGTGAGCCGATTGCAAAACGCCCTCAATCTGCGCCCGCAAAGTCTCTCTTCCTGCGGCTGCCTTTTCGAGCAGCAAGCGCAACGCTGCGTCATCATTGACGCGGAGCGCCTCTTCAAGGTAGACAATGGCCTCGTCAAATGCATAATCCGCTATCAGGGACTGTGCCTGCTCAATTCTCCCGCGCAAGAGGTCCTGACGACGGTGTTCGGCCTCTTCCTGGCGGGCGAACTCGAGCAACTGTTCCATCTGCTCGGTGGCTATGCCTTCCTGTTGACACACCTCGAGAAGATGCACGGCATCGGAAAACTTTCCTCCATCAAGTGCGGAGCGTGCCAGCGACAAGATCTCTTCTCGCCTCGCCTCCACTGTCTGCTGCATGAGCCGATTCGTGAGCAAGCCTTCCAGATTCAGCAGCCGCTCGTCGCCTGGAAGACGAATGCGGGCATGGCGCACGATTTCCAGCGCTTCCCGAGGGCCCGCGTTGTGGCAGGCTTGCACGGTTTCGTCTACGAATTGACGCGCTTCCTGATCCTTGAGCCGCCGATCAAGCTGCATCTTCATCTGAATCAGTACGGATTCCGACGGCATCTGAAGCAGCGCCTGCTGCACCTCGCCAGCCGCTACTTGAAGTTCTGCTGGTGTCGACGCCGCGAAGACCTTGTTCTCGAGCTCCGCAATCAGTTCCTTGCGCTTGATCTGCTCCATGCCCGTATTGACATCGTCGAGAAGCAGTTTCAGCTCAGGGTTCGTCGGGTCCAGCACCTCTGCCTTGTTCAACAGCGGAATCGCATCCTGGAAGCGCTTGGCATTCAGCTCGCTTCGCACGCTCTTTAGAAGTTCCCTAACTTCCGCCTTCTTCTCAGCCTCTGCCGCTTCCTTTGTCAGCAGATTTACTAACAACATTCCTTTTGAGTTGTTCTTGTCGACTTTGAGAGCTTTACGCGCAGCAGCAATGGCAACCTGATAGTTTCCTTCGCGACGCGCTGCATCGGCCTCGCGCAGATGGCCCCGAATCTTCTCGAGCTTCTCCTTTTCTTTCTCAACGTGGAGCCGCAGCTTGGTCAGTTCGCCGTTGCTCGGTTCCAGTTCAAGCCCTTCGTTGATCAGCGCAAGGCTTTGGTCCAGTTCCCTGTTTGCAAGCAACCCTTCTGCTTGCTCGAGGATTTGCTGAATCCGTTCTCCGCGCTCGCGCTCGTTCAGCCGTCGCTGGGCTTCGGCAAGCAAATCCCGCGCCTCAGCGTGACGGTTTTGAATCTTGAGTAGCTGCTGGAGAGTCGAGCGTGCGGAGAGTAGATCGTCCGCCTCCATAAAGCGCTTTGCCTCAGGCAGCAGTTCCAGTGCTTGCTGTTCACGCAGTTCGGCAACCGCTGAGGCCAGATCTGAACCCATGTCGTCTGCGGTTTGGTACCGGTCGTTGGGCGCCTTGGCGAGCGCACGATCCACAATCGAGTCGAGAAAAGGCGGAATCCCCTCACTTTTGGTGCTCAACAGCGGATGCGGCTCGTTCAGGATCTTCTGCATCATGACAATGTCATCGCCATCGAACGGAAGCTCGCCTGCCACCAGTTGATATAGCACAACGCCAGCGGCAAACACATCCGAGCGACGGTCAAACGGCTTGTTCCGCAGCCGTTCCGGAGCCATATAGGGCACCGTGCCGATAATATAGCCGGTCCGGGTCAGGTTGATGTCCTGAACCTTTCTTTCCTCCAGCCTTGCTATACCGAAGTCAAGAAGCTTGATGCTTCCGTCTGGCTGAACGTATATATTTGCCGGCTTGACGTCGCGATGGATTACATTGCTGCGGTGAGCATACCCCAGCGCGGAACAGAGTTCCTCAATGATCCGAAGGCGGTCGACAAGGGCCAGCGGAGCGCTGGCATTGATGAGCTCATTGAGCGGACGCCCATCCACAAGTTCCATCACGATATATGGAACGCCCTGGTCATCCCCAAGCTCGAAAATTGTAACGATGTTAGGGTGCTTGAAGCTTGCCGTCTTGCGCCCTTCTTCGTAAAAGCGCGCCAGCATCTCAGAGTCGCCTTCGATGCCCGCGGTCAGGGTCTTGATCGCCACCTCGCGGCCCAGGCTTCGATCCATGGCGCGATACACAACACCCATGCCGCCGCGACCAAGAACGCCCACGACGTCATACCTGCCAATTCGCGTTACTCCAGTGGATGGGTTGCTATCGGGAGAATCCAATCTCTGCACCTCACTTCGTTCGATTTTGGACTACCCATTGAATCGGCCATTTCGGCCGCAATATCTCGGAGGTCTGTCATAACTCGGCGGCAATCCAGGTCAATTCGGTTGCTACTTCGAATCACCAAGAGAGGGATGCATGTTGAAATTGGTCGCTAGAAAATCTTTCGCATGTTTCCGTTCTGCTGATCCGTCATCCTGGGTGCAACTGAGATAACGCAGATAAGCCTCCGCCGCTCCGTCGGTGTTTTGTTCCTGCTCTTTCGACTGGGCTTGCGAATACACCTCACGAGGCAGTTGCCGGACTCTTGCCTTAACCTTGTCGATGAGCATGTCTCGTACCGAGCTCTCGAGAGCCGTTTGAAGTTCCTTCAGATCAGGATCCGTCCCGGAATTCTTGACGTCACTTGTGTCTTCCTGCTTGACGCCTTCAATCTTGACAAACTCCTCCGGGTCGTCCTTCGCAACAACCTCGGCGTCACCCTTGTCGTTGCTCAGGTTCTCCCCAATGCGAAACTGCAGCTTGATGGTGTTTTTCACGTCAATCGTTCGCTGAGTGTATGTATACGGGCGAGTTACATCCTCGGGCCGGGTCGGCGGTATCTGATCCAAGGCAGCCTGGTCGTCGGATGCCTTCTTTTTGTCCTGGCTAAGTTTCTCGTTTAACTCCTTCATCAGCTTCTTGTTGTTCTTCGTTGCCGCGGCCGATAGTTCGGCATTATCAGATTCGATGTCTCTGAGTGCGGCATCGTAGGACCGCTTAGCTGTAGCCCACTTTTCGTTGGGCACATCGCGGGTGGTTACAAGATACTTAGATTCTTTCGGAATGGCCGTGGGTTTCGCTGTGATTTGATGTTCCAGAACCTCTCCAGACAATTGAAAATCAGGTTCGGGCCCACCTGTCGTCTCCTGATTCCGGATCGCTTTAATGGTCGGAGACTCTTCCAACCCCGCGACAATGGCGTCCTCGAGCGTGTCAATAAATCCAGAGCTGTCGCGGGAAGAGGTTTGATCTCTGAATTGCACCTTGAGAGATATTTTGGAGTGCATCTCATGCGCGGGGCGCGCTGCCTCTTTTGCATCGTGCGCCACCTGATTTGAAGGCAGATAGAAAAGAGATTCGTCCAGGTAAGTCCACCCTATTTCCGTACCCGAACCCGATGGCTTATCCAGATACAGTTTTGCGCGCGCTACAAAGTAGTTGCTCAAGTCCTGGGCAAGAATATCCATTGTGTCTTTGTAGGAGTCCTGCTGATTTAGTTCATACATTCGCTGCAAATAGATATATGCACGCTCAATCCCAATCTCGTCGGCAAGTCCGGCCAATGCACTGTGCGCCTTCTGCAGATTCGTTGCCTCCTGTGCCGCGCTCGCGATATATCCTGCCTTGAGTCTCTCTATGTCGTCGGCAACCAGCGCTTTCTGCGAAGGAGGCAGATTGTAGAGCGTCTCAAACGCATCGATATTGTCCTTCTGGCTTTCATAGTCCTTACTTTGCGCCAGCGCTTTTTCGGCGGCGGCTTTGTCCTGCGCAATGGCCTGTTGCTTTTGTGCATTTTGAAGCGATGTGCGTGCTTCCGGGGTGTCTTCCACCTTCGCGGCCTTTTCGAAGTTCTTGATTGCGTTGTCCCAATCTGCCGCATCAGCAAACTGCTTCCCCGTCTGCAGGAAGTATCCATACGCAGCGTCGATCACCGCTTGAATCCGCGGCACTTCCGGCGCAAACGAAAGCAATGGCGCCACCGTACTCATTGCCTTGTCCATCTGCTTCTCTACAACTGCCGATTCCGCATCGTGCACAGTAGCGTCGAAGGCATTGCTGGTACTTGCAACGTCGACCTCCATCACCTGCCCCGGACGATAGGCCGGATCAACACCCTTCACCCCTTCGCTGAGTGCTTTTCCAGCTTCCAGGTGTGCATACCCCGCGGTGTGAGCCTTCATCGCTTTCTTATAGGCTTCCAGCTCGGCATTCCCGTTCGCCGTAAGCGTGCTGAGTTCCTGTTGCACGCCCTTCTCCAGGCCCCCCGCCTGCTCCAGCCCTGGAACCACAGAAAGCGCCTGATCCGCTTGCGTCTTTGCGTTCTTTAGGCTGTTGTAATCCGGTGTACTTCCGCCAACCGCTCTTCGGTAGGCGTCGAACGAAGCTTGGCCCGCCACCACATAGAGCAACGCAAGGCTGTGCTTCGCATCGCCTAAGCGTGGCGATGCCTGATTCTTCGATAGGTAGTCCCGCCAGCCCGCAATTGTTCCAGCGCGTTGTGCCACCAGATACTCGGCAATCTCCTCGCTTGGCGCCGACAGAAATACCAGCTTCACGCCTTTTTGGATTGGCGGAATCACTGCGGTACCGCCGCCCAGCAAGTTTCCGGTCAACTTCGCCTGATCCGCAAGGTCAGAGAGCGAATAGCTTGAATTGTGCTCGAACTTCACATTATCTGGGACTACGCAAAGCGGGGTCGATCCACTCGCGCCATACCGTAGAACCCCAGCCTTGTCGCGCTCCAGAATCATATCGGGCGCCAGAGCAACCTTCTGCATCTTCCCGTAAGACGATTTGTCCACCCCAGCCGCCGGATACGGCGTGCAGTCGCGCAGCTCCGTCTTGCCGTTTATCATGACATCGCCAATCTGGACAAACGCCGCGCCTGTCGGCCCGTCGTAGATCTCGATGGCAATTAAAGCTGGAGGCTTGGCAAAAGCAATGGGCTCAGAGAAGAAAAAACAAACTACTGCCAGAACGCTGGCCTTGAACATCAATCCCAGCTGCGGCCGTTGCGTAACAAAAACTGAATCCGATCTCATCAAACCCTCAAAGACATCTGCTACAAAGTGATTCTGCGCTCGCGCCTTCGATAGACTGAATTCGTGGGCTGGATAGTGGCCACGGGCAACGGCATCTCAGACGCTGCCGAGCAGAAGCCGCGCATTGACAAGACAGATTTTACGGCGGTTCGCTATCTCTGTTAAGCTACCATTTCCCTTATAGTGGTGCAATCGTTTTGTCCGCAACCTTTCACCACCTCCAAAGATGCGGTCACGAGTGAAAATGGCGGATTCTAAGCAATCTCGACTTCCCACCGAACAGACACATCCCTTGGTCCTGGACAACCCTGCTCCAGGTGAGGCTTCCCTCACGGTTCGGCTCTGGAAGAAATCCGACCCGGCTGGGTCGACTGTCCGGCCCGGCGATCCTGGTTTCAGCCTCATCCTCGATCTCATCTCGTCGTCGCAGGGAATTCTATCCCAGCCCAATCCTTCGCTCGTCGCAGCAAGCTTTCCTGGTGTCGCGGAGGCCACCCTGGCCGCTCGCCGCCTGCAATGGGCCTTGCAGGGCCTCGCCCAATGCGATCCGGCTGCGGATCTGACCGCTGCAATCCTCGTCCATGGAACGGAGGATCTCGCGGACCCCGCTGCCCTCGAATCCGCTCAGGCTTCCCTCGAACATGCCGCTCCGGGCCAGATCCTTGTGTCAGCAACTGCGGCTGAAGGCCTCAAAGACGTCCCGAGCCTTCCACTGAAAGCCGTCCCCGAGTCGGCTTTGCACGAACTGGTTTGGCGCAGCTCCGCCGTTGAACCCAGCCGCCTGCTAGACGAAGAGGCGATCGACGCGCTCATCAAGCGACACGGGCTCGAGAGCGAAGCCCCGCCGGTGCCCCAGGAGCCTGCCAAGCCTGTGCCCACGGCTACCAGAGAGGTAAAGGCGGCAAGCAGAGAGACAAAGGCTGTAGGTACCTATCCGGCCCCCGCCGTCTGGGAGCAACCCGAGCCTGAGGCCCCATCCGCCTCCCGAGGAATGAATCTTCGCCTGCTTTATGCGGCTGGCGGCGGCGTTTTGGCTTTAATTGCCATCGTGGGCTTCTTCGTCTTCTCGCACAGCGGGAAAAACAGCGTTCCCCACCCAGCCGAACCTTCCGCGGCGATCCAACAGACTTCACCCGGCCCCCAAAGCAATCAGCCGACTCCAAAAACTCCGAAATCGAAGCCCTCCACGGCAGCCTCCCAACCTACGCCGTCAGTTGACCAGCAGAAGCCCTCCGCAGATGGACCGAAAGACAGCGGGCGCAATGCCGCCGAGCAAGCCGCGCCCCAAGCGGCAGAGGTTCAGCAGCCGCAACAAAAAGAGCAACCAAAAGAGAAGAGTGCAGGCTGCACCCTCGACCAGTCCGATATTCCCAAGCTGCTCGCCCAGGCTGACACCAACCGCGCCGCTGGCCGCTACGAAGACGCACAACGCCAATACAACCGCGTCCTTGCCTGCGGCGAGAACAGCCGCGCCCGCAATGGCCTCGAAATCACCCACCTGGCGATGCAGCACTGACAGCAGGCTGGGGCGTGGTCGATTCCGCCAGTTCTTGGCGGTCCCGATTGAACATCCCGCATTATGCGCGCTGACTAAGTGCCAGACGGCTCGATTTGAAGCTACTGTTTGGCACTACTCGAACGGCCAGTTAAATGTCCCGTCAGAAAAAAGCAGCTTCATCTTCACTTCGACCAAACCATCCGCCTTCCCACGCACAGTCCAATGTTCGACACCGCCTCGGTCATTGAAGTAGTTGAAGACTACTGCCCAATCGCCGTTCCCGGAAATCTTTTGCACTAATGGAGTGACACAGAGAGAGCGAAATGTCGCTTCGTTTCCGTCCGGTGCCCCGGTCATCCACGCAAACAGCGGCGGCGAATTGCGCTGGGCCAACTCCTGAGTGGCCACCAGTCCAGGAGGACCGACGGTGAGCTTTCTAACTGCCTCCGCAATCTCCACGGCACTTAGGTTTGCCGGCAAGCCCCCCTTTTCGGAGATCAGCACTCCAGATAGAATCCGCCAGCCATCAGGCGAAGTAAGAAACTGGATCGTTCCATTTGAGCTGACAACCGCGACAGAATGACGACGGTCGCGTGTAGTGGCCCAGTACAGCCGGTGGCTGATAGACCAGGGAAAAAGGCTTGTGATTTCCTTGATCCAAAAGGTCCCCTTCTCGGTCTTGAGAACTGAGCCGAACGCGGGTTCGAGATCCTGTGCGCGAATAAATGTGTTCGACATGCCCTCTCCCCTACTTGAAGCTGATAACGGGTGCATTGGCGTTGTACCGCTCGAGGAATTCGTTGGCTGGGACTTCGCGGCACCCGCCAGCGCCAGGATAGCCAGGATCGCGCACCAGAACCGTCTGCGAGCCATCAGCATTGTTTTGCACTCCATCTACAACAATACGGTGTCCTGGATTCTTTAACCCGACCATTACTGGCTTACCATCGGTAGTGGCTGCTTGAATGTCCGCAAGGGACATCCCTTTTTGGGCGGTCGCACCGGCCACGCCGTAACTCTGCAGAAGAGAGGGGATCTTCCAAGGATCGGACCCGTTTACCGGGTCGTACCATCCAGCTTTGCCTGCGTCTTGCTGAAGAGCTGCTTCTCCTGGATCGTTGCCGGTCATCTGTTTGATGATCATGCGGGAAGACGCGAGCACGCAGGACATCGGCTCCTCTTGTTGATAGAGACTATTTCCACGACAAAGGGTGCTGGCTTTTGCCGGGGCAACGCTATCTCCCCCCTTGGCCGCAGTGGCCGGTCGGTTCGCTTCCGGGCCGTTGCCGCCTGCAGCAGACGCGACCCCCGGCTTCGAATAAACGCTGGCATTTGCCTGCGTCATGTCAACCCCTGCCACCGCCAGCCCCGCCACGATTCCCCCCATCCCGCCTGCTCCGCCCCCTGCACTGCCGGCTTCGCCGATCATCACC
>PMXB01000192.1 GCA_003165935.1 Acidobacteriaceae bacterium
CGGGCACCGGGTTCCGGGCACCGGGCACATCAAGCGAAGCAGCTGCCCGAAAGCGGCGCTGACTAGCAGGGCTGACAGGCACGAGACGGAGGAACTATGTCGTTGGGGAAGGCTGGTGTTCACGCTCGCAGACAGACCCTGGGCAAAGTCCTGGGCGTTGCCCACGCCGAAAGCCACAGCCACGAAGGCCTGCGTGTGGTCACGACGGCCCACGCCCTGCAGACGCCGGTGCTCGTGCTGAACGCCTCCTATGAGCCNNCTGCTCGAGTACCGGCGCATCCCGCACCAGACGCGCGCGCTGTCGCGCAAGAACATCCTGCTGCGGGATCGCAACACGTGCCAGTACTGCGGCGTCATTCTGCCCTCGGCCGAGCTGACGCTGGACCACGTGGTACCGCGGTCGCGTGGGGGACTATCGACCTGGGAAAACCTGGTCGCAGCCTGCCACGCCTGCAATCGGCGCAAGGGGAATCATCTGCTGCACGAACTGGAGCATATGAAGCTGCAGCGCGAGCCGCGGCCCTTCACGCTGCATACCAGCCGGCACATTATGCGGATGATTGGGCACTCCGACTTGAAGTGGCGGAAGTACCTCTATTACTGAGGGGTTTCGGAAAGGCCGGAAACGCTCAGGGGCTAAAGCCCTTTATCTTTTGGCCTTTTTCGGCACGACTGAAGTCGTGCCCTTTCAAAACGTCGCCCATCGAGGTTCGTGGTCTCCCACCCAAGCCGCAGGAACAAAGACGCGGCTTGGATGGGGCACCCAGCATTTTCGCGGCGCTATCGGCACGACTGAAGTCGTGCCCTGATACAAAACAGTTTCTGAGATTGAATCTAGAATGTGGGCCGGAGAAAGTGTTCTGAGTCAGCGGGGCTTGCATTACATGCCGCCCTTGCCGAGGAGGATGCCGATGCCGTATGTTACGGCGCCTTCGACAGCGCCGATGATGGTCATTTCCATGCCGGAGGACCACCAGGAGCGGACGGTGATGAGGGACTTGGCAGCGCCGACGGCGAAGTGAGCGATGAGCGAGACAACGGCTGCGGCGATGACGGCACTGAGCCCGCTCATGAAGAAGAAGGGGATGACGGGGATGATGGCTCCGACGGCGGTGGAGAGCGCGCCGGAGCTGGCGGAGACGAGGGGGTTGGACAGTGCCTCTTCAGAGGAGCCGAGGCGCTCAGAGGTGAGAGCGCGGAGAAGCTGCTCGGGGTCGCTGGCGATGTGGTTGACCATGTGGTGGGCGTCTTCTTCAGGGAGGCCCTTGACCTGGTAGTAGAGGGATAGAAGCTCGCGAGCTTCGGGGCCGTTCATCTGGATGGCTTCGCGCTCGCGGGCGACTTCGGCCTGGTAGATTTCGCGCTCGCTTTTTGCGGCGAGGTAGGCACCGGAGCCCATGGAGAGGGCCGAGGCGATCATGCCGGAGAGGCCGGCGAGGAGCACGTACTTGCTGTCGCCGGCGGTTGCGCCGGAGACGCCGGAGACGATGCCGAAGATGGCTCCGAGGCCGTCGTTGACGCCATAGATGGCGTCGCCGATCCACGCGCCGGGCTGCTTGCGGCCCTTGCTGCGCTTGGCGAGCATCTCATCGAGGACGGCCTTTGGGTCGATCTTGGGTGCGTGGGCGGGGGCTGTGTAGTGGCCGCGGAGCAGCGAGCCGAGTTCGCGGTAGTGGTCTTTCTCGTCTTCAATGACGTGGTCGAGGATGGCGATGGAGCCTTCGTCGCCGAGGGCTTTGAGCTGTTCGCCGTAGGTGGCGACGTGACGGCTTTCCTCGATTTCGAGACGGCGCAGGGCCATGCGGACGCCGCCGGCGCGGTTGGCGAGGGTGTCGGCTTCGCCGCCGGGTTTGCCGTGATAGACGGGCTCGGAGCCGCCCAGTTCGAGGATGCGGCCGTGCCATAGGGCGGCATGCTCCCACTCGGCGGAAGCGAGGTGGCGAAGGACCTGGGCACGGACGGAGTCAGTGTCGCGCTCGGCGAGGGCGAGGTAGGTGTGGTGGGCCTCGATCTCGGCCTGCCAGTTTGCTTCAAGGGCTTCGAGGACCTTCTTGAGCTTTGCGGGGCTGAGGACAGATGTGGCCAATGATGGGCTCCTCGTTACTTCTACGCTGGCGGGTACATCTATGAGGATACGGCATGTGTGGCTGCGGATGAAGTCGTGCGGAAGCGCGGAGGTGGGATTAGGGGATGGAGATCGATGAACAGAATGAGTGGGGCAGGGGCGCCTTTCTCGCAGACGGCCAACAATCCTGATTTCGAAGTTTGGCTAAACCTTTGAGGGCCGGAGGCGCTCAGGACAGCCGGCCCGGAGGCCGGCGTTACGATTTTCCGCAATCGGATGGGGCGCACTTCCCCATGGTGGGGGAATCCGTATAAGGTTGTGTGCAGCTAAAAGCGGGGATTTCGGGAACTCGGTCTACCAGCCGGCGAAGCCCTGCACATTTGTGGCGCTGAACCTGGCTCGAGGTCGGGCGGGGACAGAGCAGGAAGCCCTTACCGGGGCAAATCAACTGAGGAAGCGGGGGAAATCAATTTATGGCAGCAGAATCGAAACAATCGGCGGCGTTGACATCGCCTGGGTACCTGATCCCGTTCATTACGGTCACGGCGCTGTTTTTCATCTTCGGGTTTATCACCAACCTGAACATGGCGCTGGTGCCGCATCTGAAAGCCATTTTCACGCTGCCCTATGCGTGGGCAATGCTGGCGGAGTCGGCGTTTTTCCTGGCGTACCTGGTTTTTTCGTCACCTACCTCAAAGCTGATTGAGACTATCGGCTACAAGCGGACGATGGTGGTGAGCCTGTTCATTCAGGTGATTGGGTGCCTTTTGTTTGTTCCCGCAGCCAAGATGGTGAGTTTCCCGTTGTTCTTGACGGCCGTCTTCATTGTTGGCGCGGGCGTGACGGCGTTGCAGACTTCGGCGAACCCGTATGTTTCGATCCTGGGACCTGAAGGCAGTTCATCCATACGCCTAAATCTCGCGCAGGCATTCAACTCGATTGGGGGCACGCTGGCTCCGATCGTGGCGGGGGCATTCATTCTGACGGATCCGGCGAAGATGGCGACGCAGGCAGCTGTGGCGAATACGGTGAGGATTCCTTACATCCTGATTGCCGGAGCGCTGTTCCTTCTGGGACTTGCGCTGGCGTTCATGCACCTGCCACACATTGAGTCGACGCAGGAGTTCAGGCCGGGCAAGGAAGGCGACCCGGTGTTGAGCCGCAGCATCTGGAGCTACGGTCACACGGTGCGAGGCGCGATAGGAATCTTCTTCTATGTGGGCGTGGAAGTGGGCCTGGCATCGATCGCAGTGAACTACTTTAGCTCCCAGGGCATGAGCACCGCCAAGACGGCATCGTTCCTTGTTTCGCTGTACTGGTTCGGCGCGCTGATTGGCCGCCTGCTGGGCGCTGGGATCATGACCAAAGTCAAGGCTGGAAAGCTGCTGGGCATCTTTGGGTTTACGGCGGCCGCTTTGATTGCTATCTCGATGTTCACCTCGGGCTGGGTGGCGATTGCCACACTGGTCCTCTGCGGATTCTTCAACTCGGTCATGTTCCCCAACATCTTTACGCTGGGCATTGCCGGGCTGGGACCGATGACCAGCAAGGGTTCGGGTTTGATCATGACGGCAGTCGTGGGCGGAGCAGTGGTGCCGTACCTGATCGGCGCACTTGCCGACAAGACGAGCATTCAGACCTCGTTTGTGATTCCGGTGATCTGCTATCTCTACATCGCCTATTACGGTATGTGGGGACACAAGCCGACACGGACAGTTACGGCGTAGGTAGTTTTGCAGGGAGAGCCCTCCGGTCGAAGGATCGGAGGGCTTTTCTAATGGATGGAGTGTGTGGGGTATTGCGTGCGGGCCCGCGATTCGGTTCGAATGCCTGACGCGCTAGTGGGGCGGGTTGGGCGGATTGGACGAGAGGACATCGTTGAAGAATCCGTAGAAGGCGAGAGTGTCGAAGCCCGACAGGGTGAATATGGCTGTCTGAGGAGATCCCGGGGTGGGAGTGAGGGTTAAGTTAAAGGTCACGATTGAGTCCCATGGGATGGATTTGCCGGCACCCGGGCCTGAAGCTGAAAACCCGAGGTCCATCTCAATCTTGATTTTGCCCAGGTAGCCACCCGCGCCGTCGGAGTACTGCGCCTCGACCGCGTAAATCATGGGCGGATTGGTTACCGAGCCAGAGTCCGGTGGGTCCATGTAGACGAGCTGCTCGAGTTTGCGAAAGAAGTCCGCAGCATTTCCGGATTCAAGGTCTCCAGAGTCGAGGTACACGGGCAGGTCCACGCTGGTGGAAGAACGAGAAGGCGGAAAACGAAAATGGAAGCGGTAGAGACTTCGGTTGTTCGAGAGTGGCCTTACAAATCTCATGGAGACCGTGCTGGTCGCAGCCGCGTCGATCATGATCCTGAAGTCTTCCATTTTTCCTCCGTTTCGATCGAAACATCCAAGGGGTGGGTTCAGTACGTGCATCGATCCTGAGATGGATTCACCGGTTCCCGTATATGAGATTTGCGAAAAGCTCGATGACGCCGCCGGCATCGGTGCTAGTGAGCTGGAATGAGAGCGATCGCGGCGGGTTGGTTGGGGGATTGGAAGTGAGGTTGAAAGAAAACCCGAAGAGGCGGACGTTGCCGGGGAATTGCGCCAGAAACTGGATTGCGTAGTCAATCGTTGCCGCGGGACTTGATAGATTGCCCTGCAAATCGAGCACCGCGAGGCTTCCCCCCGCCTGCTGATTCAAGACGGAGCTTGCGTCGAGAATTGTTGCCAGGTTGTTGTAGTAACTGTCGGCGTCTGGAACCGAACAGAAGAAGTCGACCCCGTTGAACTGTGAGGGCATTAGCCGCACTCGGTCACTCTTGCCGTTTGCGCTAGAAATCTGCCGCGGAGATCCGAGTTGATTAACCTTGATGCGAAACATCGACTGGCTTGGCTGCGGCGTACTTTGTGATCCCATGGCGAGAAAGTCTGCGGCAAGGTGGACGGGCCCCGCGGCTACGGGAGCGCCGCTTGAATCGAGGATTTTGTTGGTAAGAACGAGCTTGATGCCGACCATGAATGACCTCCGTGAGGACCTTTGCAAAAAACCGAGGCTCCGCCTGCACTTATCGGACGGGAATAGCGATGTGGTAGCCGGGGAAGCCTGGTGTGTAAGGAACTGAGTATAGCTGCCTGAAGATAGAAGCGGTGAAAAATTTATCGGTGCGATTGCAATCAAAGAAGGGCGATTCGCGATAAGATTGGCGCGGAAGTCGGACGTTGAATTCACCCGGCGCACAATCGGATAGCAAACACGGCAAGCGGCGCCGCAAGAAGGGCGCACTGGCTAAGGAGCCAGCGGTCGCGCAAGGCAACGAGAAGGCGGAGGAGCAGGCCGTGGCGAGTGACGGAGTGGAGCCGCACGGAGATGAGGACGCAGCAGTAGGCGAGCCAGCTACAACTCCGCCGAGCGCGGACGCGCTGGTGGCGGCGCGAATAGATGATGGCGAGCACGTTGCGGAGGCGCGTCGCGCAGACAGGAACCCACGCGGCGGAGGTCGGCCGGATTTTCAACAGGGGTTTCAGGCGGCCATTTCTCCAATCAGGATTGCGGCAGGGGTGCCGGGCGGAATGGCGGGCAGGCGGACGGGCTCGGGCGGGAGTGGGGGAAGTTGGGGATGGATGCGATGGGGGCTTCTGCTGCCGGTGGTGGGTTTTACCGCATGGGTTGTGGTTGGGACTGTGACGCATGGATGGAACGGCCAGTGGAGGAGCGAGGAGACACTGTTTCGCATTGATACGGGTCAGGCGAGCGGAACTGGAGTTGGGCATGCGGGGGGCGGTGCGACGAAGAGCGCGGCGGCAGGAGTTGGGGCACAGGATACTCAGGACAAGGAGCCGCCGTGGAAGAATCCAGCGAAGTGGACGGATAGTTTTGGAGATGGTACGCCGGACTTTTTGCGGCTGACGGACGGGGCGGATCAGGAGGCGTTCCGGCAGTGGTTCGTGACGATCGCCGACTACCAGGCGATGCGGCCGGCGGCGCAGGTTCCGAAAGAGATCACAGACTGTGCGAGTTTGCTGCGATATGCGTACCGCGAGGCGCTGAAGAAGCATGACGCGGGATGGGTGAAGGACACGGGGATGGAAGTTGGGGCGTTGCCGGGGGAGATTGGCGCATGGCACTACCCGGATACGCCGCTGGGGACGGGGTTGTTCAGGATAACGCCGGGACCGTTTGTGCAGGGGGATGAGAGCGACGGGGCGTTTGCGCAGTTTGCGGATGCGAAGACGCTGGTGGAGCGGAACGCGTACCTGGTGAGCCGGAATGTGTGGCAGGCGGAGCCGGGGGATTTGCTGTTCTATCGGCAGTTTGATCAGTCGTCGCCGTGGCATTCGATNNGGATGGGGCACCCAGCATTTTGGCTGGGCTATCGGCACGACTGAAGTCGTGGCCTTTCAAGACTGCGCCGGTTGAGGGTTATGGTCTCCCACCCAAGCCGCAAAAACAAAGACGCGGCTTGGATGGGGCACCCAGTATTTTTAAGAGATTGACGATTGCGGCGGGCTTGGCTGGGTTGGTGATTGCGGTTTGCGCGGCGATGCCGGCGGAGGCGAAGGATGCGCCGCGGTCTTTTTCACTTTCGACTTCGCGGACGTTTTCGCCGGGCGAGAGCGTGAAGGTGCAACTGTTTGCTCGGAATGTGCCGGCGCTCGAGTTTCGCGTGTACAAGGTGAAGGATGAGGAGAAGTTTTTTGCGGGATTGAAGAGCATGCACAGCTTTGGCGAGTCGAACTCCGCCGGGCCGGAAGAGAACATCGACGAGAAGACGTGGCTGGAGAGGATTCACGACTACAAGGCGCATTTGTGGTACCTGATAAGGCATTTTTTCAGGGGGCAGTTCAACGACGATGCGCGGGACAGCTTCAGGGAGGACCAGGGGAAGCTGGGCAAGCGCAGCACGGTAGTGGGGACAGTGTCAGAGTTTGCGCAGGTGCCGCTGCTGAACGAGAGCCAACTGGTGGCGCGATGGAAGCTGGTGACGCCGCCGTCGCTGGTGAGCGAGACGCAGCAACTGCCGGTGGATGGGCTGAATGCGGGGGTTTACCTGATTGAAGCGACGGATGGCACGTACAAGGCGTACACCGTGGCGATTGTGACGTCGATTGCGGTGGTGGAGCGGGTGATTGGCGGGGAGACGCAGGTTTATGTTGGCAACCGGAAGACAGGCGCGCCGGTAGCGGGAGCGACAGTGGCCGTTTGGGCTGACGGAAACAGGCAGGCGCAGGAGACGACTGGCGCAGACGGAATGGTCGTCCTGAAGCAGGCGAATGCAAAGCCGGGTGCGCAGCCGGAGAACTTTTTTGTGCTGGCGCGGCAGGGCGGAGAGTCGGCGCTGGTGACGCCTTACAGCTACATGTTCGATGGGGAAGGTGAGGGCGAGGGCCGGGGAGATCTGACTTCGTATGTGTACACGGACCGGCCGGTGTATCGACCGGGGCACACGGTGCACATAAAAGGGGTGGTGCGGAAGAAGAAGGGCGATGAGCTGGACCTGCCGGATGCTGGGACGTTGCACCTGCGCGTGACGGACGCGGACAACAAGGCAGTGCTGGACAAGGATGTGCCGGTGAGCGGGCATGGGACGGTGACGGCAGACCTGACACTGGCGAGTGATGCGGGGCTGGGATACTACAGCGTCGCGCTCATGAAGGACGGGCAGGAGATTTCAGGCAACGGGAACTTTTATGTGGAGGAGTACAAGAAGCCGGAGTACCAGGTGACGGTTAAGCCGGCGGTGCAGCGGGTGTTGCAAGGCAATTCGATCCAGGCGGTGATTGAGGCGAAGTACTTCTTTGGCGAGCCGGTGGCGGGAGCCAAAGTGACGTACGTGGTGGGGACGACGACGCACTACTGGTGGGGCGAGGAGGACGACCAGGACTCAGACCAGGCTGGGAATGGAGAGGGCGACGACAGCGCTGGGACGGAGGACAACCAGGACTCCGATTACACGGACCAGGAGCAGCAGGAACACGAGGGGGTGCTGGACGCGAACGGGCGGCTGACGGTGACGATCGGGACGCGCGTGGATGGGAAGCACACGGACCAGGATTACCGGATTGAGGCGCGGGTGACGGATGTGGGCAACCGCGAGGTGAGCGGACACTCGACGGTGTTGGCGACGTATGGGGCTTTCCGGATAAATGTTGAGCCGGTGAACTACGTGGTGGAGCAGGGACAGCCGGTGAAGGTGAAGGTGACGGCGGAGGACTACGATGACAAGCCGGTGCAGACGGCGGTGCATCTGGACGTGGCGCTGCGGAAGTATGACTCGAGCACNNCGGAGAAGCGGACTGTTGAGGACGAGACGTGGGTTTGGATCTGGAGCGGGGCGGGCGAGTTCTATTCGAACCAGAATACGCAGGCGCAGATTGTTGCAGACAAGAAGACCTACCAAGTGGGCGACGTGGCGCACCTGCTGCTGGTGAGCGGGGTGGGCGATGCGTGGGCGGTGGTGACGGCTGAGGGGGATACGGTGCAGTGGAAGAAGCTGCTGCATGCGACCGGGACAAGCGTGGCCTTTGACGTGCCGATTACCAAGCTGGCAGAGCCGAACCTGCTGATTAATGCAGTCATTATCAGCGACGACAAGGTGATTACGGCGCAGAAGAGCCTGAAGGTTCCGCTGGTGGAACGGACGTTGACGATTACGGCGAAGCCAAACAAGACGCAGTATTTGCCGGGTGAAAAGGGCAGCTTCGATGTGCTGGCGGTGGACTCGACTGGCAAGCCAGTGGAGGCGGATTTGAGTTTTGGGGAAGTGGACGAGGCGCTCTACAGCGTAAGGCCGGATGAGAGCGGGAATATCGTGAACGCGTTCTATCCGAAGCGGTATGACTACCTCCAGGCGCAGAGCTCGTTTGAGTTCTACTTCGAGGGCCAGGCGGGGCTGAAGAGTCCGCTGCTGGCGCAGGCGGGGATGTTCCATCCGCGGCTGGCGCAGGTAAAGCCGGGGTCAGACCTGGTGGTGCCCAAGGTGAGGAAGGCTTTTCCGGATACGGCGTATTGGAATCCGACGGTACATACAGGGCCAGATGGACACGCGAAGGTGGAGTTCAACTTCCCGGATGCGTTAACGACTTGGCGAACGACGATTCGCGGGATGACGGACGATGGCAAGGCCGGCGGGATGGTGACGCGTGTGCTGGTGCGGAAGAATTTGATTGTGCGGCTGGCTGCGCCAAGGTTCTTCCGTCAGGGTGATGAGGTTACGTTGCGCGTGATTGCGCACAACTACCTGGAGAGCGCCAAGGACGTGACGTTTGCGCTGGATGTGACGGGGCTTGAGGTGGTGGGCGGGCAGACGCAAAAGGTGAACATCCCGGCCAAGGGCGAGAGCTATGTGGATTGGCGGGTGAAGGCGCATGCGACGGGCAACGCGGTGTTGACGGCGAAGGCGTTGACGAATGAAGAGAGCGATGCGCTGGAGATGACACTGCCGGTGCTGCCGTATGGCGTGAAGCAGAGGGCGGCGGGGTCGGGCGTGGTGTTCAGCGGAAACGGACAGGCGACATGGAACTACAGCTATCCGGCGGGGTCGGATGCGGGGACACGCGGGCTGACGATTACGGTGACGCCGAGCGTGGCAGGAACGGTGTTTGACGCGCTGGACTACCTGACGGGCTATCCGTGGGGCTGCACAGAGCAGACGATGTCGAGCTTTATGCCGGACGTGATTGTGGCGCAGGCGGTGGACAAGCTGAAGCTGAAGTCGCCGATCGACCGGAAGACGCTGAACGATGAGGTGAAGGCTGGACTGGAAAGGCTGTATAGCTTCCAGCATGAGGATGGCGGCTGGGGCTGGTGGCAAGAGGACCAGAGCACGGTCTTCATGACGGCGTATGTGGTGAGCGGGCTGGGCAGGGCGCAGGACGCGGGATACCCGGTGGATGCGGAGCGACTGAAGAATGCGCGGGCATGGCTGGAGAAGACGCTGACGGCGCATCCGAACATGATTCCGGATCTGCGGGCTTATGTGGTGTATGCGCTGGCGACAACGGGGGGCGCGCCGAAGGACGAGTTGGACGACGCCTGGGGTTTCCGAGGCAAGCTGACCGACGAAGGGCTGGCGCTGGTTGGGCTGGCGCTGGCGGCTGGCGGCGACTCGCGGGCGCATGAGGCGGCGGTGGAGCTGGAGAAGAAAGCCAAGTCGACCGACACGAATGCCTACTGGTCAGGAAACTACAACGAATTGATGGAGTA
The DNA here is from genome assembly GCA_003165935.1 of Acidobacteriaceae bacterium. Taxonomy (GTDB): domain Bacteria; phylum Acidobacteriota; class Terriglobia; order Terriglobales; family Acidobacteriaceae; genus Telmatobacter. Next base: position 10,262 of record PMXB01000192.1, read on the forward strand.
TTGGGACGATACTTCGCCGGAGACGACTGCGTTTGCGCTGAAGTTGCTGATCATGGAGGACCAGAAGAGCGGGCTGATTCCGAAGGCGGCGGTCTGGCTGGGGCAGCACAGGACC
>PMXB01000326.1 GCA_003165935.1 Acidobacteriaceae bacterium
GTGGCGGTGGCGATCGGGACTGATCCGGCGACGACGTTTTCGGCGATTGTTCCCGCGCCGCCGGAGATTGAGGAGTTTATGATTGCGGGCTTTTTGCGCGGGAAGAGCCTGGAGATTGTGAAGTGCGAGACGGTGGACCTGGAAGTACCGGCGCATGCGGAGATCGTGCTGGAAGGGTATGTGGAGCTGGGCGAACTGCGGAGCGAGGGGCCGTTTGGAGATCACACCGGCTTTTACACGATGGCGGAGGAGTACCCGGTGTTTCATTTGACTTGCATCACGCATCGCAAGGATCCGATCTACGCGGCGACGATTGTGGGCAAGCCGCCGATGGAAGATGCGTGGATGGGCAAGGCGGTGGAGCGGATTTTTTTGCCGGCGATGAAGATGACGATTCCGGAGATTGTGGACGTGCATCTGCCGGTGGAGGGGGTGTTCCACAATTTGATGCTGGTGTCGATCAGGAAGAGCTATCCGGGGCAGGCGCGGAAGGTGATGAACGCGATCTGGTCGCTGGGGCAGGCGATGTTTACGAAGTGCATTGTGGTGGTGGATGAAGACTGCGATGTGCAGGATGTTGGCGAGGTGGTGCTGCGGGTGACGAACAACATTGATCCGGAGCGCGACATCCAATTCACCATGGGGCCGGTGGACTCGCTGGATCATGCGTCGCGGCTGCCGAACTATGGGTCGAAGATGGGAATTGACGCGACACGGAAGTGGAAGGCAGAGGGCTTTGAGCGGCCCTGGCCGGCGATGATTGAGATGGACCAGGCGACGCGGGCGAAGATTGATGCGATATGGGAGAAGCTGGGACTGTGAGCGGGTTCCTGGATTCTGCGTTATGCTGGCAGGGAGAGAATCCGGATGATTCTGCACGATTTGTTCGATTGGTCGAACTCTGGAGTTGGGCTGGCGGGCCTTGCGCTAACGGTTGGGGCGCTTTGGCAGGCGACTGGCGCGAAACGGGCGGCCACTGAAGCCAAGGAAGCCGTATATCGACGGAATGCGGCGGACTCCTTTGCAGAGATTTTGCGTCTCGCTGAACAATTTGCTACGTGGGTAGAATGCGAGAGGCGAGCGGAAGCTGTGGTTCAGGTGCGAGAAATCGTCCTTCGCATGGCGCGGGATCGAGGAGAGTACGATCGGTTTCTTGGTTCCGATGCCGATAAGATGAAGAGTGTAGAGTCCAGCTGCCAACGGTTAGGAGACTCTCTCGGTTATTCAGAATTTCCGGCAGGTGCTACAGAGAAGCGCGAGTTGTTTGGCGAGACATTAAAGATCGTGCAGGATTTGAGTGGGATACTAGGGCGTATCCGGGCAAGAAGCGATCAGGAGGGCAGATGAGCGATAAGCTTGACCAGTTTGCAAGAGAGCTTTTGGAAAAGACACGCGCCAATAAGCTCGAATGGAGGGTGTATCGCAATCCGGGAGGCCACGGACGAGAAGAATATCTAGCGGATGTCGGTGAGGGCTATTTCTTTCAAATCTGGCGCTGGGTTTCCGGGGACAATCGCACAATCTCCCTCCAACTGCGCGCCCCAGATCAACCTACGACTATTGACTCGACCGTAACCAATTGGCCTCCGCTCACCGGTTACGTGCCCGCACAAGAAACTGTCAGCAGGTTTCGACTGTATAGCGACCTTTTTGATGCAGTGCGCGAAAGTGTCTGCGGGCCTGAAGAAACACTCGGCAAAGTCGAAGAGCTGCTCAGGAAAATTGGTTGAAGGCTGCAACGCTAACACTAATTACACTGTTTTTGCTGATTGCGCCGTACTTGTCTGCGCAGCAGGACCCGTTTAGGTGGATGGATTTTCACGCGTCGAAGGACCAGGACATAGTGGCGTGGGTGACGCGGTCTTTGGTTATCGATGACTGGACGGCGATTCGCGAGATAGGTGTGCAGTACGATGCGGCACTGGTGGTGACGACCAAGCGGACGCGGCCCGATGCGCCGGCCAATGGGGACACGTTTACGATTTGGACGGTCTCGCTGACCTCGCACGATCATGCGCGGCTGCTTATGGGCGTGAACCTTCGCTGGCTCGACTTCATGCAATTTGGCGACAACGGTCCGGAGCCCGCGGCCCTTTACGACAGTTGCCGCGAATGTGCAGTGGAGACGTATTTCACGACGTTCCACTACGTAGTGAAGAATCATGCGTGGTCGGCGCGATGGATGAGAAATGGGCAGGGAGTTCCGGTGTGGAGCACGAACACGCCAACCGGGATGACCTGGACGCAGGCGTATGCAGGGCTGGCGGAGCCGAATGGTCACGCTTTGATGGGCACGTGGAATCGGTTTGATTATGGGCCGCAAAAGCCTGTGGATGATTTTCTGTTTGTGTACGACCTGGACCCCAACAGCGGCCTGGAACGGACGCGGCGTTTGAGCGGGGCGGAGGCAGAGGCGCTTAAGGAGCGTATTTGCCGGGTGCAGGATGCATTGCCGGGGGTAGCGCGGGGACAGGATGGTCCGCTGTGCCAGACGGTGATACCGAAGGCAGAGCGAAGGCCAGTGACGACGCCGCCGACGAATGCACAGGGGAAGTCAACTCCGCCGGGGAAGAAGCGGCACAACTGAATCGGGCCATGATGGAGGATGTCGCATCCCTCCCTAGCCGCAAATGCACAGACGTGGCGAGCCTGGGGCACCCCGGGGTGGGTGAATAGAGATGGAAAGACAATAAGAGGCTATAGATATCCCAAGTTAGCTCGACCGCTGTTGCGGTCTTCGCTAACCTGGGGCACCCAGAGCGGAAGGCCGGTATTACTCGGCGGACTTGACTTTGATGGAAACCACGCCGCGGACCCAGCGGGCTGGGTGCTTTTCTTCGCTGGCAATCAGCTTGAGGGCGCCGTCATCGCCGAGGGGCTTGCCGTTGAGGGAGTCGGCCACGATAACCTCGGCTTCGCTTACGTTGGGCGTGACTTCGGCCACCGAGTAGACGACCTTGTAGCCATCGGCGCCTTCAGCTATGAGATAGGACTGAAGATCCTTGCCGTGCGGTTTTTCGGGGACGCCAAGGGGCTTGAGCAGATCGATCAGGGGTACGCCGGAGTAGGTTTCGCAAGCCGATGTGTGTTCGTTGTATACGGTGAGCGAGGTGTGCGGCTGGTGGGAGAGCGCGTCGGGGGTCCACTCGGCGGACTTGCCGGCAAAGGCCAACCTGAGCGCGCCGCCACGAACGGAGGGGTGCATCATCTCCATCCCGTTGCCCATGTCCATGCTCTTGCCGCTCGAAATGTCCATGGCTTTGCCGCCGGACTTCGAGCCGGACATATCCATGCCTTTCATGTCCTGGGCCTTTGGGCTTCCCTTGTCCATGCTATTGCTGCCAGACATGTCCATGGCCTTCATATTCATCATGCCCATGCACTTGCATCGGCACTGGCTCATGTCCATGTGCATGCCCTGCATCATGCCCATGCCTTTTTTGGTGTCGGGGCTCTTCGATTCGCCGGGAGTTTTGGATTGGCTCATGTCCATGCCGGCCATGGGATCGGGATTAGGGGTGGTGGGCTGGGCCGAGGCTGGCGTTTGCGCCCCAGCGGTTCCAACTGCCAAAGCCAGCACAACGGTAAGGGTGAAGGAAGGATTCCGCATGAACAGTTGCTCCCTTGGATGAAGGCGTTGGCATCCATCGTATACTGGTTGCATGTCAGTTGTAGGCAACATCGCTGCCATCGCCAAAGGCATGAGCATCACCTTCAGGGAGATGCTGGAGCCGTCGCAGGTTGAAAACTATCCGGATGGGCCGGGGCCTTTGCGCGGGGCGGTGTTTGAGCAGCGCTTTCGCGGCGCGCATGTGCTGCAGCGGGACGAAAACGGCCTGGAGAAGTGCGTGGCCTGTTTCCTTTGCGCCGCGGCTTGCCCTTCGAATTGCATTTTCATTGAAGCGGCGGAGAACACGGCAGAGAAGCGGATCTCCTCGTCGGAGCGGTACGCCAAGGTCTACAACATCGACTACAACCGGTGCATTTTCTGCGGCTACTGCGTGGAGGCCTGTCCAACGGATGCGATCACGCATGGGCATGGGTTTGAGCTGGCTACCTTGAATGCGACCAACCTGGTGATGCGCAAGGAAGACATGCTGTTGCCGGTGGCGGCGTTGACGGCG
>PMXB01000018.1 GCA_003165935.1 Acidobacteriaceae bacterium
TACTTCAGCCGCATCAGCTCCGCCAGCATCTCCGCCCGTTGAATCACCGGAATCTTGTGCGCATTCGCCTCCAGCACCTCAGGATTCATCGGGCTCACGGCCGAGCTCGTCACCACCACCGTCGCGCCCGCCACATGCNNGACACCTTCATCCCCAGGCTAAGCAGGATCTCCGCGATCCCGCTCATGCCGATCCCGCCAATCCCGATAAAATGCGCGTGCTGTGTCGTCGTAAACATGCTGTTCAAACGATAAGGTTAGCATTCGGTGCTCAGGCGCTAATTCAGGCGTCTCAACCGGCTCTTACAACTCGGGAAACAGCCGCCTGTCAAATGCAAAGTCATGGCTCACTGCCTGCCGAATTCGCTGGAAGTCTGCATGAACTGGGTTGATGAGAAAGTTAAATTCCAGCCCATTCACAGCCTTACTCGGAACGCGCAACACTGCGCTCCGGCCGGACTGCACCCACTCGCTTCCAAAGCGCCGAGACTGATCCATTTCCATCCACTCGGTCTGTTCAATTGACATCTGATCCGGAATCTCGATCTCGGTCATCAACATGTCGGGCACCGGACGTCTGCTGGAGTGAATAAGTATCTCCAGCGCGGCAAGGCTCACATGCTGCGCTGCATAAATCACTCGCGTTCCTGCTGAATGCCAGCGCCCGGAATACAGGAATGCCCCTGAGGTGTCAAAAGCGCCCGAACTGATTCGATGCATTCGATATACGTACATTTAGACCGGAAATCCGTACTCGATTGCCGCCAGTATTCCCTCTACAGCACGTCCCCCCGCTTCAGTTCGAAGCAATGAAAAAGGCGTCTTCCATCCTAATTCCATATGGGGAGTCGTAAGCCACGTAGCGGCGTCTCGTTCGTTGTTCCAGATGTGCTGTGCAAACCCAATCACGTGTTGCAGCCTGGCCCCTGTCTGGCTGGCCTGCGGTCCAAGCCTCTTTCCTGCGCGCTTCCACGTCGAGTCAGGAATAATCTGTGCGCGCAACTTGCCTTGCGGAATCGACGATACAGCCGCGATCGTGCCAACAAGCTTTGCAACTTCGACTTTCGAAAAGCCCCGCTCCGCCTTGTGAGCGACTTCGACGAGATGCGCAGCCTCTTCTCGTTTCGGCAAAAGGGAGCCCTGCCTTACGGTGCGGGGCCCTGTTTCCCGTGACTTCCTGGCCGACGAAACCGGAACCGCCATTCTCCCGCTAAGGGTTGTTCCTCCATGCGCCATTCTCGCCCTCCATCTAGTCTCACTATACACCATTCTTTGGGTTCATATGAGCCGCACCCTGCCTGACTTGCCCTCCTTTCGCCGCGCTCTTTACATCGCTCCTCGCAGAAAGTTGCGCCAATTTATTTAGCTCCCGCCCCCTCAACCTTTTCCCCTGCCAGTGTTTGCACACTACATAACCGGCGCACGTGGAGGCAGCAAAATCGAGCCTCCCAACGGAAAGAAGCCGGGCCAGCATCGAGCCAATCGGCCAGCTGGATGGAGGTTGTATGAAAAGCATGCGGAATTGGATGTTGAGTGCAGCAGTGGTTGCCGGCGGATTGGGTCTCGGTGCTACCTCAGCCCAGGCCGCGCAATATGGAATCGGCGTTCGCGGGCCGGTTGCCTACGCTCCTCCATGCCCTGGCCCCGGATATGTCTGGATGGCCGGCTACTACACCGACGGCTACTGGGTCCCCGGATACTGGAACTTCGTCGGTGTCGTCCGCGTCGGACCGTTTGACCACTTCGACCGCGGCCCCATGCTGCTCGGCGGCCATTTCGACCGCGGATTCGATCACGACCGTGGCCGGGATCGCGACAGCTCTCGATTCCGCCGCTAATCCTCCGCTAATCAGTCTGATATCTGCCCTCAGCGGCCTCCCCTTTCCCGGGAGGCCGCTTTGCGTTTCGGCCACCTCCGCTTCTGTGCCTTGCCACTTCCCACGATTAGGACCATTCTTTATCCAGGCACCGCAACTATTCCTGAGAAGTGCTGTTCTAACAGGTGTACGCCGGATGGGAGAGCATCCCCGGCAGTCCGGCAAATGCTGAAGCTCGAAGTCAGTTCCAATCCCCAAACCGAGTCCACCCGGAAGGGGCAGCATCAAGGAGAATGTCATGCGGAAAATCTACCCGGTTCTGGTTGCGTTGCTTCTGGCCCTGCCCCTCGCGGCAACGGCAAAAGCCCAGGTTGCGGTGGGTGTCGGAGTCGGCCCCGAAGTCGCCTACGCCCCCGACGTCTATGGTCCTCCGGTCTGTGACTGGGGCTACTACCCCTATTACCCCTATACTTGCGCGCCTTACGGGTACTACGGTCCTGATTGGTTCGTAGGCGGCTTCTTCATCGGTGCCGGTCCCTGGTACCACCGCGGTTGGTACGGCCGCGCCGGATACGGTGGCTATGGATATAGAGGCGGATACGGCTATCGCGGNNTACGCTGGCGGGGCACGCGGTTACGCTGGCGGAGCAGCTCGCGGCGGATACTCAGGTGGAGCTGCTCGTGGCGGCTACTCCGGTGGCGGCGCACGCGGCGCCTTCTCCGGCGGCGGTGGCGGCTTCCATGGCGGTGGCGGCGGTGGCTTCCACGGCGGTGGTGGTGGCGGACATCGGTAACTCCTGACGTGTCTCCCCAGATCTGATCTGGAGTTACCCTCGAAAGGCCCGNNCCAGTTTGCGGGTGCCCCATCCTAACCGCGTCGTTTGCGTTGAGGGTGGGCGTCCATTTCACCCCGCCAAGTCCAGATCAATTCCCGGCTCCCGCCAACTCCGCCAGCCGATCCGCAATCCGCTCAGCCGCATCCTTGTGCGCCTGCGCTCTCGCCGCGACCCCCATCGCCTCCAACCGCCCCTGATCCTTCAGCAATCCCGTCAGCTCTGCCAGCAGCCTTCCCGGCTCCACAACCTCCGGCTCCTCCAGCATTACCGCTGCACCCGCCGCAACCATCGCCTCCGCATTCCGCTTCTGGTGCGCGTCCGCCGCAGCCGCAAACGGCACCAGCAGGCTCGGCTTGCCCGCCGCCGCCAGCTCCGCCACCGTCGACGCTCCACTCCGCGCCATTACCAGGCTCGCCTCCGCAAACCGCGCCGGCATGTCGTCTATAAACGCCCTTACCTCAACCCGCGCCGCATCCAAATCTCCAACCCCGCTCGCCGCATACGCCCGCTGCGTCACTTCCAGGTTCTTCCCGCCGCTCTGGTGCAGAATCGTCAGCCCCGGCACTGCCTCAAGCAGTTCTTTCGCCACCTTCGGCACGTTTGTATTCAGAATCCGAGCCCCCTGCGACCCGCCAAACACCAGCAGCCTTGGCCGCGCGCTCGCCGCCACATCGCGCACCGCAAAAAACTCCGGCCTCACCGGAATCCCCGTCACCTCGCAGTTCCTGAACCACTTCGCCGCATCCGGAAAATTTACCGCTGCAGCCTGTACCCGCTTGCCCACCAGGCGGTTTGCCATCCCCGGCATCGCGTTCGGCTCAAACGCCATCGTCGGCACACCCATCCACAGCGCCGCCGCCATCGCCGGCCCTGATGCATACCCGCCCACGCCAAACACCGCCCCCGGCCTGAACTCCTTCATCATCGCCCTGCAGGCGAACAGGCACTTCGGCAGCCCCAGCACCGTCCGCACACGCGTAGCGAGAGAGACTTGATTCAGTTGCCCTACATCGATCAGCCTGAGCTCGAATCCCGCCTCCGGAACCAGCCGCGTCTCCATCCCCCGCGCCGTCCCCACAAACACCACCTCCGCCCCGTGCCGCTTCTTCAACTCACGCGCCACCGCCAGCGCCGGAATAATATGTCCGCCCGTCCCGCCGCCCGCGATCAATACGCGTAGACTGTCCAATTAGTTTCCCTTTTTCCGCCCCGTCTAGACCCTCAGCCCCTGGTCTCTAGTCCCTATACCTGACACCCTATACCCGATCTTCTTTCCGGCTGATATTCAGCAGCACCCCAATCGACGCCAGCGTACAAAAAAGCGACGTCCCCCCCGACGAAATCAGCGGCAGCGGAATTCCCTTCGTCGGCACCAGCGACAGCACCACGCTNNCAGATAAAAGAGCTTCTGCATGCTCTCCATGTAGCCGCGCCCGGTCAGCCCCCCCGTGCCCACCGCGATCAGCGATTGGCAAATGTGGTACCCCGCTCCGCTCGCATCCTTCACATCGCACGGCGGATTCAGAAACGCCAGCATCCGTGCCCGCCGCCACGCCACGAAGAACAGCAACGCCGCAACCACCGGCAATGCCGCCGCTACGCCGCCCACCAGCCACTTCCAGTCGATCCCCGCCAGCCAAAGCATCACGGCCGTCACGCCAAAAAGCACCAACGCCGTCCCCAGGTCAGGCTGCTTCACGATCAGCAGCATGAACACAAACGGCATCACAATCGCCGGCAGAATCGTCCGCTTCCAGTCGCGCATTGCTTCAAGTCTTGTTTGCAGAAACCACGCCAGAAAGAGCACCATCACCGGTTTCGCAATCTCCGACGGCTGAAATGTGAACAGCCCTCCGAACCGGATCCATCGATGTGTGTTGTGCGAGTCCGGAAGCAGGAACACCATCACCAGCAGCAGCGTCGTCACCGCCAGCAGCGGAAAAATCACCTTCGGCGAGTTATAAAAACTGGTGTCGATATTCATCAGCACCAGCATCGCCGCCACGCCCGCCAGTGCCCATCCCGCCTGCCTGCCCACGTAGGCAAACTCCGAGTGGTAGCGCTCCTGCGCTACAACCGCAGACGCCGAAAACACCATCGCCAGCCCCACCACGATCAGCAGCAGCGTGGTGAAGAACAGCCATTTATCGCTGCCTACGCGTGCTGCCATGCTTTCCACCCTCGCCGTTCGTTCACCAGCTCCTTAAAAACGCGTCCCCGCTCTTCGTAGTTCTCAAACTGGTCAAAGCTCGAGCAGGCCGGCGCCAGCAGCACCACATCCCCCGGATGCGCCACCGACCCCGCCGCATTCACCGCGGCCGCCAGCGTCTCGCAACTGTGCAGCGGAACCGCCCCGCGCAGTTGTCCCTCAATCTTCGCCGCCGCTGAACCAATCGTGTACACCGCCTTCACCCGGCTCAACAGCGGCTCCAACTCGCGATAATCCGAGCCCTTGTCCTTGCCCCCCAGAATCAGGTGAATACCCGAAGGAAACGCCGCCAGCGCCTTCGCCGTCGCGTCCACGTTGGTCGCTTTTGAATCGTTGTAGTAGTCCACGCCATTGATCGTGGCCACGTACTCCAGCCTGTGCTCCACCGCGTGGAATCCCTCAATCGCATCGCGAATCGATTCAGCCGGCGCCCCGGCCAGCCGCGCCGCGCAAACTGCCGCGAGCACGTTCTCAACGTTGTGCTCGCCCTTCAGCGGAATCCCCGTCACCGGGATAATCTTCTCCACCGCCGCGCCCTTCGCCGGCCGATAAACCACATACCCGCCTTCATCAAACGCACCCTGCTCCACAGGGCCATCCAGCGAGAACCAGTAGACATTCGCCTTCGTCCGCTTTGCCGCCTCTGCCGCCCGCGCATTGTCCGCATTCAGCACCAGAAAATCCTCGCCTGTCTGCGTGGCGAAAATCCTCTCCTTGGCCAGCGCATAGTTCTCAAAGCTTCCGTGCCGATCCAGATGGTCGGGGGTAATGTTCAGGATCACCGCAATCCGCGGATGGAATGTATCCGTCGTCTCCAGTTGAAAGCTCGAAACCTCCAGCACCAGCCAGCTCGCCTCGGTGCTTTGATCGGTAAGCGCCACCACCGGCACGCCGATGTTGCCGCCCACCAGCGTCGGTAATCCGGCCTTCGCAAGAATCTCGCCCACCAGCGCCGTCGTCGTGGTCTTGCCGTTCGACCCCGTGATCGCCAGGATGCTCCCCTTCAGGAATCGCGCCGCCAGCTCCAGCTCGCCGATCACTGGCAACCCAAAGCTCTTCACCTGCGCCAGNNCCGCCTGCCTCCACCATGATCCCTTCGTCCAGCAGCGCGGGAATGTCCTTGGCCAGCGCCTCGGCACTGCGCACATCTGACACCGTTACATGCGCACCGCGATGCCGCAGAAACAGCGCCGCCGCCAGGCCGGACTTACCCAGCCCCACCACCAGAACCTTCTTCCCCTTCAGTTCCATCATCTCGGGTCTTTCTCTCTGCGGCATCTTCGGGTAGCGCCGGTCTCCAGACCGGCTGTAGCGTGGGCCTCCGGCCCGCGCTGCCTCTTCTTAATCCCCCATCCGTCACTCCCTATTGTGCACCGCCGCCCGCTCTGCTGAGCAGGCTCACCGCAGTTTCAGCGTCGTGAGTGCAAACAATGCAAACACCAGCGCCCCAATCCAGAACCGTACAATCACCTTCGACTCAGCCCAGCCAAGCTGTTCAAAGTGATGGTGCAGCGGAGCCATCTTGAAGATCCGCTTCTTGTTCCGGAACTTGTAACTACCCACTTGCAGAACAACCGAGAGAGCTTCCAGCACAAAGATGCCGCCAATGAATGGAAGCAGCAGCTCCTGCCGAATGATGATCGCAACCGTCCCAATCGCGCCGCCCAGTCCCAGCGCGCCCACGTCGCCCATGAACACCTCGGCCGGGTGTGCGTTGTACCAGAGGAACCCAATCGACGCCCCCACCATCGACCCGCAGAAGATTGTCAGCTCGCCCACTTTCTCCATGCGCTGCAGTTCCAAATAGTCGGCGAAAACCACGTGCCCGCTCACATACGTTAGAACCGCCAGTGCACCGGCTGCGATGATGGTGCATCCAATCGCCAGCCCATCCAGTCCGTCCGTCAGGTTCACCGCATTCGACGACCCAACCAGCACAAACATCACGAACAGAACAAAGGGAATGAACGCCAGAATCGCCATGTGCGGCAGCGTCACCGGCCACCAGTGCCAAAGCAAGTCCGGCCGCCACTGCTTGATGAATGGAACCGTCAGCCGCGTTGAGAACATGTTGAACTGCTGCAATCCCACCAGCGCGCCTGCAACCATAAACGCGGCCACCGCTTGAAAGAAAATCTTCTGACGGAATGTCAGTCCCAGCGAGCGCCGCTTCACCACCTTGAGGTAATCGTCCGCAAACCCGATCGCCCCAAAAGCCAGCGTCGAAAACACCGCAACCCACACAAACGGATTCGCCGGATCAGACCACAGCACCGTCGGCACCAGGATCGCGATCAGGATCAGCACCCCGCCCATCGTGGGTGTCCCCGTCTTTTTCAGGTGCGACTGGGGCCCGTCGTCGCGAACATACTGCCCGATCTGAAACTCACGCAGTTTCTGAATCACCCAGGGGCCAATNNGGTGCCCCACCCTCGCCACGTTTTTGTATTTGTGGCGAGGGTGGGATACAGGAAACCTCATCCGTATGCACTCATCATCGCGGCGACAGTCCTAGTGCGCATCGTCCCCTGTCGCGCCACCAATGCCTTCCAGCGCCACTTCAATTGCCCGCTCCAGGTGCACACCCCGTGAGCCCTTCACCAGCACCACGTCCCCCGCTCTCATCGTCTTCCGCAGCCAGTTGCCTGCCGCTTCCGCATCCGCCAGAAACACGGCCTCCACCCCATTCGTGCAAGCCGCCGTCGCCAGATGCACCGCATTCCCGCGCAC
>PMXB01000128.1 GCA_003165935.1 Acidobacteriaceae bacterium
GACTGGGCCGAGATGCTGATGCGCATGTATCTGCGCTGGGCCGAGCAACAGGGCTTCAAGACGGAGATGAACGACTACCAGGATGGGGACGAGGCGGGGATCAAGTCGGCCACATTCACGATCATTGGCGAGTATGCGTTTGGGCAACTGGCGGGCGAGAGCGGCGTGCACCGGCTGGTGAGGATTTCGCCATTCGACTCGGCCAAGCGCAGGCATACTTCGTTTGCGTCGGTGTATGTTTCGCCGGAGATCGACGAGACGATTCACGTTGATATCAAGATCGAAGATTTGCGCATCGATACGTATCGCTCGGGCGGCAAGGGCGGGCAGCACGTGAATACAACGGACTCGGCGGTGCGGATGACGCATCTGCCGACGGGGATTGTTGTGCAGTGCCAGAACGAGCGGAGCCAGCACAAGAACCGCGAGAAGGCGATGAAGATGCTGCGGTCGCGGCTCTATGAGTATGAGCTGGAGAAGAAGCGGGCAGTGACGAAGAAGCTGGAGGACTCGAAGCTGGAGATCAACTTTGGGTCGCAGATCAGGTCGTACGTGCTGCAGCCGTATCGGATTGCCAAGGACCATCGAACTAAGGTGGAGGTGGGCGATGTGGACAAGGTGCTGGATGGATATCTGGAGCCGTTTTTGCGGGGGTATCTGCTGGCTAAGCGACGGGGGACGGCATCGGGCGGGGATGGGGACGATCTGGATGTGTGAAGTGCAGGGACTAGGGACCAGGCAATAGGGACTAGGGACTGGGGAATTCGCGGATGAGCAACGATAAGGCTGTGATTGACGAGATGTTGCGTGAGGCGCGGACGATTGGCGTTGTGGGGATGAGCGACAAGACCTGGCGCGCGAGCCACAACATTGGGCGGTATCTCAAGGAGAACGGGTATCGCGTGGTGCCGGTGAATCCTGCGCTGAATGAGGTGATGGGGCTGAAGTGCTATCCCGATCTGGGTGCGGCTGATGCGGCGGCGAGGGCGGAGACGGGCAAGGGAATTGACCTGGTGGATGTGTTTCGCGCGTCGGAGAATGTGCCGCCGATTGTGGACGATGTGATTCGGCTGGGGATTCCTTATTTGTGGCTTCAGGATGAGGTGATTCACGAGGAGGCTGTGGCGAAGGCGCGGGCGGCTGGGGTGAAGTGCGTGCAGGATGACTGCATCTTCAGGGAGCATGCGGCGCGGCCGGAGTTGCGTGGTGCGAGGTAGAAGGTTTCACGGGTGATGTGGTGCGGGCACTGTGGATTCCCACCCTAGCCGCAAAAAACAAGAACGCGGCCAGGATGGGGCACCCGGCATCCCACCCTAGCCGCAAAAAACAAGAACGCGGCCAGGATGGGGCACCCGGCGGATCGGCGCGGGCGCAAATCAGGCGCGAATTGCTGCGACAATCGTGGTGTTAGTTGAGTCCAATGGACAGGGGATTGCGTAGATACTTGATGGGTCGAGCGCGGATCATTGTCGGGTTGGCTCTGGTGTGCGCGGTTGGGATGGCGGCGCGGGCGGATTCCAGTTCGGCGGACAAGCCGCATGTGCATGTGCAGTTGGTGGTGCCGCACGCGCAGGTAAAGCCGGGCCGGATCGGAATGGTTGGTCTTTACTTCAAGATTGAGCCGGGCTGGCACGTTTACTGGAAGAATCCCGGCGACGCCGGAGAGCCACCGCATGTGAAATGGATGTTGCCGGGGGGGATCACGGCCGGGCCGCTGGAGTTTGCAACGCCGAAGCGTCTGCCGCTTGGGCCACTCATGGACTACGGCTATGAGGACGAGGTTCTTTACCCGACAGAGTTGAGCGTTGCTCCAACTATGCCTCAGGGGCAGGCGGTGCTGCACGCAAAGGTCGATTGGCTGGTTTGCAGTTCGAGCTGCATTCCGGGCAAGGCGGAGTTGGAGACTGCGTTGGACGTTACGCCTCTCGCGACCTCGGCCGCGCCAGGCACACCGGGGGACAAGGAGATATGGGACAGGCTCATTGGCAAGTTTCCCATGGCGTTTCCGCCGCGCTGGAAGGTTGGATTCGGGCCGACGGGTGAAGGGTTTCGACTGACGGTGGTGACGGGACGGCGGGAGACGGAGGCGGCTTTCTTCCCTGTAGATGAGGACATCATCGACAATCCCGCGCCGGAGAAGTTCGCCGCAACCGCGCAGGGGTTCACTCTCGACTTGAAGAAGGACGCGAATCTGAAGGCGTCTCCGGCGCAACTGCGCGGGGTGCTTGAGCTATCGGGTGGGCGGGCATATGACATTGTTGCTCTGCCTGGAGGCGCGGCGACAGGGGTGGCCGCGGGTGCAAGCGGGGCGGCGAGTTCCGCTCCCACTGTGGCTGGTACGCAGAGTCCGGCAGTGCCTCAGCCAGCGCCTGGTGTAGCGGGCAGTGTCGCGCCTGGGGGTTCGTCCGGAGTGACGGCTGGGGCTCCTTCCAATACTGGACCAACCACCTCAAGTAGTACTTCAACTTCTGGCGTCAGCGGACAGAAACAAACTGGTCTGATGGGGGCGCTTGGACTGGCGTTTGTTGGCGGGCTGCTGCTGAATCTGATGCCGTGTGTTTTTCCGGTGCTATTTCTGAAGGGGCTCTCACTTGTGCACACCGGGCACAAGGAGTTGCATCGCCTGCGCACGCATGGGTTTGTCTATGCGGCCGGCATTCTAGCTTCGTTCTGGGCACTGGTGGGGACGTTGCTGATCTTGAAGGCTGCGGGGTCAAAGATCGGCTGGGGATTCCAGTTTCAGTCGCCGGTGGTTCTGATGCTGATGGCGGGGCTGCTGTTTTTCCTGGGGCTTTCGCTGGCGGGGCAGTTTGAGATTGGATTGACGCTGACGAGCGCGGGCGGGTCGCTGGCTGAGAAGCAGGGATATGCGGGGAGTTTCTTTACGGGGGTGCTGGCGGTGGTGGTGGCAACGCCATGCACGGCTCCGCTGATGGGAGCGGCGATTGGGTACGCGCTGGCACAGAGCGCGGTGGTGAGCTTTTCGGTGTTTACGGCTTTGGCACTGGGGCTGGCAGCGCCGTATGTGGCGCTGACGCTGCATCCGGCGTGGGCGCGGCTGCTGCCGAAGCCAGGCGTGTGGATGGACGTGTTGAAGCAGGCGGTAGCGGTGCCGATATTCGCTACGGTGATCTGGCTGGCGTGGGTGCTGGCGGAGGCTTATGGGGCAAATGTGCTGGGGGCGCTGCTTTGCGGGTTTTTGCTGCTGGCGGTTGCAGGATGGTTCCTGGGTAGATGGCCGTTAAAACGCTGGGCCACGGTTGTTGCTGGCTTGGTTCTGGCCGGAGTGGTTGCTCTCAGTGCGCTTGCGCCTGAGAAACTGGAAAGCGCGCCGGGGACGTTAACTGCGGAGGACGCGAGCGCACTCAGGTCCCTCCCGAGAGTCCAGTCGGCACAAGGCGGCTGGGAGCCGTGGTCTGCGGATGGGGTTAGCGGTTATCTCAGCGAAGGGCGGCCGGTGTTTGTGGACTTCACGGCGAGCTGGTGTTTGAGCTGCCAGGTGAATGAGCGAGTGGCGCTGACAAGGCCTGAGGTTATGGAGGCTTTCAAGGCGCACAACGTAGTGCTGCTGAAGGCTGACTGGACGCGGCATGACGAGGCAATTACGCATGCGCTTGAGGGGCTGGGACGGAGCGGGGTGCCAACGTATGCGCTCTATGTGCCGGGGCAGAGTGAGGCGGAGTTGTTGCCCGAGGTGCTAACGCCGGGGATCGTGACGGATGCGCTGGCAAAGCTGCCGAAGCGTTAGTCCTTGAAAATGCTATCATGATAGCAGCGGGGTGGATTGTGGCTCAGATTCTCGTCCGGAATGTGGAAGAGCGGCTCAAGACGAGCCTGCAAAAGCGTGCCAAGGAGAACGGCCACAGCATGGAGGCCGAGGTGCGCGAGATTTTGCGCGACGCGCTCAAGGCGAAGAACGCGAAGAAGGTCGGTTTTGGTACGGCGTCGATTGCTCTTTTCAGCGGCAGCGGTTTCTATCTTGAGGAGCCAATCGAGGAGATTCGCGGAATGCGCATGGAAATACCGGATTTCGAGGCGTGATTCTGCTCGACACAAATGCGATTTCGGAGATCATGCGCCCGGCACCCGACGTCGATTTCATGCGATGGATCAACGGCCAGCCGAATTCGTCGATCTGGACAACCTCGATCAGTATTTACGAAATCCGCGCGGGGTTGAAGTCAATGCCCGCGGGACGAAAGCGATCTGCGCTTACCCAGTTCTTTGACCGCTGGATTGTCGAGGTGCTTCAGGGACGGATTGCGAACTTCGATGAGGCTGCTGCGGAATTTGCTGGGGATCTGGCTGGGGCGCGCAGAGCGAAAGGGCATCCGATCGAAGCGCGTGACACGATGATTGCTGGAATCGTGCTGGCCAATGGGGCGACGCTGGCGACGCGGAATGTGAAGCACTTCGCGGACATAGCGGGGTCGGTGGTTAACCCGTGGGAAGCATGACAAGTGGCGGGCGCGAGTGCCTCGCGATTGAACAAACTTGCAACTCAATGAATCATGCGCCGCCGTGCTTGCGGAGGCGAAGGGTGCGGATATCTTCCATGCGCTGGGCGAGGAGCTTTTCGCGGCCTTCCTGGGTGGGCTTGTAGTAGCTGCGTCCGCGGAGGGAATCGGGGAGGCAGTCCATGTCAGCGACTTTGCCCTCTTCGTCGTGGGCGTAGAGGTAGCCTCGGCCGTAGTCGAGTTCTTTCATGAGGCGGGTGGGTGCGTTGCGGAGGTGGAGGGGGACGGGTTCCTGGCGGGTGTGTTCGATCTCTGATTGAACAGCGGCGTAGGCGGTGTAGACGGCGTTGGATTTGGGGGCGAGGCAGAGGTAGACGACGGCTTCGGCGAGGGCGAGGTCGCCTTCGGGGGAGCCGAGAAAGTCGATGGCCTCCTTGGCGGAGAGGCAGAGGTTGAGGGCTTCAGGGGCGGCAAGGCCGATGTCTTCGACGGCCATGCGGACGACACGACGGGCGAGGTAGAGCGGGTCTTCGCCGGCGGCGAACATGCGGGCGAGCCAGTAGAGAGCGGCGTCGGGGTCGGAGTTGCGAACGGACTTGTGGAGAGCGGAGATGAGGTTGTAATGCTCCTCGCCGTTTTTGTCGTAGATGAGGACGCGCTGTTGGACGGCCTCGGTGGCGATCTCTTTGGTGATGCGGTTGTGCGGTTGAGAGGTTTTCGCAGGGGCTAAAGCCCGGTCGTCCTTTTGGGCACTTTCGGCACGACTAAAGTCGTGCCCTTTCAAAGCGTCGTCCCTACGGGACTTCAGCTCTTCACTTTCGACGCTTTCCCCACGCTGAAGCGCGGGGCTAATATCCGCTGCGCCTACGGCGCGAATNNGGGCGGCGACTTCGAGGGTGTTGTAGGCGGCGCGGCAGTCGCCGCTGGAGTAGTTGGCGATAAGGGCGAGGGCTTCGTCGTCGGCGGCGAGGTTGAGGGAGCCGAGGCCGCGGGCCGGATCCTCAAGGGCCCGGCGGAGCAAGTGGGCGATGTGGTCTTCGCTGAGGGGCTGTAGGACGTAGACGCGGCAGCGGGAGAGCAGAGCGGAGATGACCTCGAAGGAGGGATTCTCAGTGGTTGCGCCGATGAGGCGGATGGTGCCGCGCTCGACGTAGGGCAGGAACGCATCCTGCTGGGCTTTGTTGAAGCGATGGATTTCGTCGACGAAGAGGATGGTGCGGGAGTGCATCTCGGCGGCCTGAGCGGCTGTGGCCATCACCTGCTTGATCTCTTTGATTCCGCTCATGACGGCGGAGAACTCGATGAAGTTGGCCTGGGTGGTCTCGGCGATGATCTTGGCGAGGGTGGTTTTGCCGGAGCCGGGCGGGCCCCAAAGGATCATGGAGCCGACACCGGATTGATCGAGCGCGTCGCGCTCAATTTGGACGCGGAGGGGCTTGCCGGGGCCGAGGAGATGGTGTTGGCCGCTGTATTCGGCGAGGGTGCGGGGGCGCATTCTTTCGGCTAAAGGCTGTGAGGCCAGGGGTACGCGTTTGGAAGCCGCAGGGGCATCGGGTTGGCCGTCAAAGAGGCTCATTGTTTGCCTCTCACGGCGGAGCTGGGGTTGAGTTGGGGGGCGCGCTGGCGGGAGGCTTCATAGAGGAGCACGCTGGCCGCAACGGCTGCGTTGAGGCTTTCGACGGGGCCCGTGGTGGGGATGGTGATTGCGCCGTCGCATCGGGAGGCAAGATCGTTGGGAACGCCGTTGCCTTCGTTGCCGATGAGGAGTGCTGTGGGGCCGGTGAGATTGGTTTTGGTCGCGGATTCAGCACCGTGAACTGCGGTTGTCATGACTCGCAGTCCGGCAGAGCGCAGGCGAGCGAGCCATTCGACTTCGGTTGATTCGACGAATGGGATGCGGAAGGCGCTTCCGGCTGAGGCGCGGAGAGCTTTCGGGTTCCAGGGGCTAACGGTTCCGGGAAGGGAGATGACGCCGGTTGCGCCGAATGCTTGAGCCGAGCGAAGAATTGTGCCGAGGTTGCCGGGATCCTGGAGGCCGGCGAGGACGAGGATGAGGGGTGAGGCGCCGGTGGTGTTGTTCAAGAGGTTGTCGATGGTCCAGATGGGGATCTGGACCAAGGCAGCTATCGCCTGTGGTGCTTCGGTGGTGAGCGCCGAGTCAAGCAACTCCCGGGGAAGCCGAAGGACATCGATTTCCGCTGGCAGATCCATATCGGCAAACAGACATTCAAAGCCCTCCGCCACGAAGACCGTTTGGATCGTCAGACCCGCGCTGAGAGCCTCTTTGAGCAGATTTGGCCCTTCGATTCCTGCCAGTTGCAGAGCTTCAACCGACGCGCTCCGTGGCGGATGGGCGAGGGCTCGGCGCAGCTCTTTCAAGCGAGCATTCTGTTTGCTATGTACAATGCGGACAGGCATTCTGAGCGAACCCAAGGGTCGCTAACGCGATTCTATTCTGTTTGTTGATGGCGAAGGCATGGGAAATCGAGCCAACAATCGATCTGGACTTGCTCGCCGCCCGGGGCTGTGATAGTTTCCGTCTTTGTGGCCTAACGATTCCCGGGAATTGAGGTAGACCTTCTTGTCCGCGGAGAT
>PMXB01000134.1:0-4115 GCA_003165935.1 Acidobacteriaceae bacterium
CTTCTCGGTGCAGAACTTGCACACCTTCTTGCGACGGAAAAACTTTCCGCGTCCGCCGGGACCGCCGCTAGGCCTGCCGCCGGGGCCACCGGGCCGTCCGCCAGGACCGCCTGCTGGACGTCCGGCTGGCCGGGGACTGTGGCCCGACTCCGATTGCGCTGGTGCCGCGCCCGTCTCGGGCGCACTTACTGGAGTTTCATCAGACATATCGTTTCCTCTTCACTCTCTTTGCTGCTGGCAAGCCGTCTGGCCGTTCAGAGCATTTGATCTCTT
Source organism: Acidobacteriaceae bacterium (assembly GCA_003165935.1). Taxonomy (GTDB): domain Bacteria; phylum Acidobacteriota; class Terriglobia; order Terriglobales; family Acidobacteriaceae; genus Telmatobacter. Next base: position 274 of record PMXB01000134.1, read on the forward strand.
TCGCTGTCTCCCCATCCGGATTCTCGGCCTGGAACTATCGCGTCCACCCGAGTTCGAACGGGGCGTTGACCTTGAAGACCGCTTAGGCGCTCGCCTGAACCGGCTCGACTGCTTCGACCGCTGCAACTGCTTCAACAGGTGCAGCCACCGGGGCTGCTACAGGCGCCGCTGCCGGAGCCGCGTGCTCTGCGCTCACCTTGCGCCGGGTTCCGCGCAGGGCCTTCACCTTGGCCAAACGCTTCTCTTCCTCGTCAATGCGCACGGTGATGAACTTGATCACCGGCTCAGTTACGCGCAGACGGCGCTCAAGCTCAAGCACCACCGCGCCGTCGGCCTCAATGGTCAGCAGAACGTAGTTGCCATCGCCAAACTTGCGCACCGTGTAGGCTAGCTTGCGGCGGCCCATCTTCTCCACCGTCTTCACCGCTCCGCCCCCACCGGTAATGGTGGTGGTGAAGCCGGCAATCAGCTTGTCCACGTCTTCTTCAGCCACGTCAGGCCGAACAATAAACATCACTTCATAAACACGTTGCATCCGCATTCCTTTTCCGCCGGAGCTTCAACTCCAGCTAACAGCTCACGGTCCGCTTCATTGGTTCCGCTCCCTGCTCTTCTGTTCCCTGTTCCCTACTCCCTGTTCCCTGTCTTTCTGTTGAACTCGTTCATCGCAGCCGCCGGTCCCACTTCCAGAATCCGGCGAGTCGCCGTGGCAACCCGATCCAGAACCTCATCCAGAACCGTCAACTCCGCTTTGCGCATCGGCGAAAGCAGAAAATCTCTGCCTGGCCGCCTTCCACCCATGGCTTCTTTTGCCTCTGGTGGCAGGTCAGGCCCAACCCCGATCCGCGCTCGCAACCATTCCTGGCTGCCAAGAGCACTGGTCACGCTGCGGGCTCCGTTGTGCCCTGCCGGTGATCCGCGCTCTTTGATCTTGAAGGTCCCCAGCGTCAAATCCAGCTCGTCATAAATCACGAGCAGGTCCTGCGCTGGGTCTGCTTCAAACTCTCTTACCAGAGCGGAGACTGCAAGCCCGCTCAGATTCATAAACGTCTCCGGCTTGGCCAGCACCACATCGCGTCCAGCCATACGGCAGGTCGCGGTGACAGCCCGGCAACGTCGGTTTTGCACCACCACTCCTTCTTGCTGGGCAATGCGGTCGATTGCCATGAACCCCGCGTTGTGCGGAGTCCAAAGATACTCCAGGCCGGGATTGCCGAGGCCCACCACTAAAAATGGGCCGTGGCGCTCTCCGGAGATATTTGCGTCGGCCAAGGCTTACTTCTTGGCTCCCGCTTCGGGCTTCTTCGCGCCAGCGGCATCCGGCGCATCTGTCTTGCCCTTCTTCGCAACTTCGGGCTCCGCTGAAGTCGCTGCCGCCGCTGCTGCTGCGGCCGCATCGGCCTCGGCCGCCGTCGGCGCTTCTTCGCGAATCGAGACCACGTGGGCCACGGTTGCGTCTTCGTTGTTCAGGTACTTGATCTTGTCCGAGTGCGGCAGGCCGCTTACCCGCAGTACTCCGTGCATTGCCAGTTCGCTCACATCCACGTCGATGTGTCCGGGAATGTCCGCCGGCAAGCACTCAATTTCCACTTCGCGCAGCACCTGGTCAAGAATGCCGCCGGAAGCTTTCACGCCGATCGGCACACCGAGCAGCTTCACGCGAACCTTTACGCGCAGTGTCTTGTCCAGGGCAATCCGCTTCATGTCGATGTGGATGAGCCGGTCGTTGATCGGTTCACGCTGCCAATCCACGATCATCGCCTTGGCTGTGGCGGTTCCACCAACCTCTACGTCGAAAATCGTGTTGTGGCCCGTCTCGGAGAAAAGAATCCGGGAAATCTGCTTGGGGTCCACTTCAACGGCCACGGGATCGTGACCCGAGCCATACAGAACTGCCGGGATCTTACCCGCTACGCGCACACGGCGTGCAGCATTCTTGTTGAACTTGCCCTCACGGGCCTTTGCATTCACTACTTCAGGCATTTCTCTCTCTTTTCCTTGTCGGGCACGGCACCGTTTGGCTCCGCTCCCTTTGTTGGGCCAGCCTTCGGCTGGCGGTTCGTAGTTCACAGTTCGTAGTTCACAGAGTCGAGTTCGCAACTATGAACTGCGAACTAAGAACTGTCCTCAAGAAAACAGCGTACTCACGCTGGTCTCCATGTGAATGCTCTCGATCGCTGCGCCTAACAGGCCCGCAATCGAAAGAACCTTGATCTTCGGCAACTTCTGGCCGCCTTCGGCCGATGCCACGGTCAACTTCTGTGCCGCCTCGCGCAGCGGAATCGTATTTGTCACCACCAACTGCTCCAGCCGCGAATTCGCAATCCGGTCGATTGCAGGACCCGAAAGCACGGCATGGCTTGCGCATGCATAAACACTGGCCGCGCCAGCCGCATACAGCGCATCCACGGTCTTCACCAGCGTCCCGGCCGTATCGATAATGTCGTCGATGATCAGGCAGGTCTTGCCTTGCACGTCGCCGACCACGTTCATCACTTCAGCCACATTCATGTCCGTGCGCCGCTTGTCCACAATCGCCAGCGGCGCTTCCACCTTCTGCGCAAAGAACCGTGCCCGCTCCACGCCGCCGGCGTCCGGCGAAACCACAATCAGGTTGGGCAGCTTCATCTCGCGGAAATATCCCACCAGCACCGGGCTGGCAAACAAGTGATCTACAGGAATATTGAAGAACCCCTGAATCTGTGCCGCGTGCAGGTCCACAAACAAGGCGCGATTCGCTCCTGCCGTCGTCAGCAGGTCGGCAATAAGCTTGGCGCTGATCGCCACACGCGGACGGTCTTTCCTGTCCTGCCGCGCATAGCCGTAATAAGGAACAACCACCGTAATCCTGGCCGCCGACGCTCTCTTCAGCGCGTCGATCATGATCAGCAACTCCACCAGGTGCTGGTCCACCGGGTAGCAGGTCGGCTGCACCACAAACACATCCACGCCGCGTACGTTCTCGAGCAACTGGAAGTAAACTTCCCCATCGGCAAAGCGCTGGATCTTCGCTTGGCCCACGGCAACGCCGATGTGCTGGCCAATCTCTTCGGCCAGCTTCGGGTTCGCCGTGCCGCTGAAGAGCTTGAACCGTTTGTCCTCGCTCAGCTTTGCGGTACGCTTGCGCTCCGGCGCAGCCTTGCCATCCTTGCCCACCGGAACCGGTTCCCTCAGCGAGGATTCCTTCTGTGTTCCGTCCTTCGGCGTCCCATCTTTCGGGGTTTTGGACCCGCCGTCAGGTTGCCCGCTGGGTTGTTTGTCTTCCGCGATCAACGTCACTTGTCCCGCTTCCATCCTCGATGACCTCCAAGCTGGTTTGCTTTGGCTGCTCTTCGGGGTTTCCCTTAAAAGTTGGCTGGGCGACCAGGATTCGAACCTGGATAAATGCCTCCAAAGGGCATTGTCCTACCATTGAACGATCGCCCAACTTGCCAGCCGATGGCGCGAGTTTCTCTCGCACACCGGAGGCCTGTCAATCTCGTTCTTAAACAAGCATTTCGCGCCAATAAGCTGCTCGGGGAAGGGTTCGGGTCAACTCACTCCGTACCCCGGCCCGCCGCAACCTTTCTCGCGCGGATTCCGCATCTCCCTGGGTCAGGTACAACCCGAAGAGCGCCGAACCGGACCCCGATAAAGAGGCGTACAGGGCTGCCTCCGGAGTTTCGGAGCCCAGAAGAATGCGCTTGATCTCTGCAAGGGGGGGGTGCTGGGCAAACACGACTCGTTCGAAGTCGTTCTCAATCCAGCTCATGATCCCGGTGCGGACAAGCGCGGACTCAATTGGTCCCGCATGGTCCCCACTCGCTGTGGGGACACCGGAGGAGCCTGCTCCCTGCCCGCTT
>PMXB01000134.1:4141-13258 GCA_003165935.1 Acidobacteriaceae bacterium
TCCAGCCCCACCAGCGCCGCCACCGCATTCGCCGATCCAGCTCCCAGCCCACCCTGCACCGGCAGCCGCTTCTCAATATGGATGTCGACCTCGGCCGTCACACCCAGCGCCTCAAGCGCCAAGACAACCATCTTCCACGCGGTGTTGCGTCCGTCCGTCGGCACCCGGCTGTCATTCGAAGTCAGCCGGATTGCCGTCTCGCCTGCAGCCCGCGCCGTCACCGTCACCAGGTCATGCATCTCCAATGTCTGATAAACGGTCGCCAGCGCGTGAAACCCATCCACCCGAGGCGCTCCTATATACAGTCCCAGGTTAATCTTGGCGTGCGAGCGAACTACGGTCGGCATACCGGTAAATTGTAGAGCGTTCGTGTCCGTATGCTCACTCCTGCCGCTCCAGCGGCGTCTCAACTGAAAAGACCGGAACTAGCTCGGCGTCTCTTCCCCTCCCCTCCAAACGAGCCTGGGATCCGGATTGATCCCCTTTTTGTCTTTCGGAATCGTTCGTCCGCCCGCAGAAATGGAGTGCTATGCTCCCTCGTTCCAGAAACACAGGCACCTGCATGGCGCTTCTGATGGCCGCGGCGCTTAGCCTGTCCGCCCAGCAGTTCTCCCACTCCGCTCCCATGATCGAGCGCTACGGCAAGCCCTACGTGATGGTCATGATCGACGGAAAAGGACCCTACCGGTTCGTGATCGACACGGGGACTGGCGCAGACGCCTTCGTGACCCCGGAACTAGCCGATGAACTCAAACTGCCTGCCGCCGGCGAGGTGGTGGTCAACGACCCCAGCAGGCAGAGCGGTCAGCGGGTATCAAAGGTTCTCCTATCCTCAGTCGAACTTGCCGGAGTTACATTCCACTCGGTGAGGGCCGTTCGCCATGACGTTACCGGCGAGGCCGGCTCCTGTCAGGGTATGTTGGGATTCACTCTCTTTCGCGACTACCTGCTCACGCTCGACTTTCCCAACCGCGTCGTCACTTTGTCTGAGGGAGTTCTCACTCCCGATGAGGGCAAGACTGTCTTCCCGTTCCGCATGCCAGATGGGGTGCCCATCACGTCGCTGCGGGTCGATGGATCCAGCGTCGATGCGCAACTCGATTCCGGCGGCGGGGGTCTTACCCTGCCTGAAAGGCTCGCCGCACATCTGAAATGGGACATTGCTCCAGCCGCCTTTGCCACTGGCAACACCATGACCGCGCGGTTCGAGATCAAGGCGGCCAAGCTCAATGGGGATGTAAAAGTGGGGAAGTACACTTTCGCCCATCCCGTCGTCGAAATCCACCCCGCATTTCCTCTGGTCAACTTTGGATCGCCGCCCATGCAGAACTTTGCCATAACCTTCGATCAGAAAAGCCTGCTCGTTAGGCTGAACGCGAAACACACGCAGTTCATCCTTTCGGCTCCGCCAACTCCCACTCGCCTCACCAACCAGCCAAAGCCCGATCTTCCGCCCCCAGACCTCGTGCCGTTGGGCTGATCGCCCTCAAGCGGCCGCGCGGCGACAACGGCTGGACCCAGATTGCTGTCCCCGCGATCAGGCCCTTTGCCGAGCACGGCTTCGTTTCACCCGCCAATTTTTTCATTGAGAATCCACGCCCCGGCTTCTAGCATGGTCTAGATTCTTCCCCTCACGCTCGGAGGTTCCCATGAAGCGCCGTTCCTTTCTCGCCTCTGGTCTAAAATCCGCGGCCGCAATCCTGCCCACCGCAAGCCTTGCCGACCTCGCTTTTTCCCAGGCTCCCCTTGAGCCGCCCAGGGAGGTTCACGTCGTGGGTGCGGGAATCGACCGGCTCGGCGAACATCACTCGCGCGGCTTCAGCACCATGCTCTTCAAGGCCCTGCCCACTGAAACCAACGGCGGCCTCTTCGTCATCGAGCACCAGAACCTCGTTCACGGCGGTCCGCCGTTCCACTACCACCTCTACCAGGAAGAGTACTTCTACGTCCTCGAAGGCGAGGTTACCTTTCAGGTAGGCGGCGTACGCAAGACGCTCGGGCCTGGTGAATCCGTCGTCGGTCCGCGCGGCGTTCCCCACGCCTTTTCCGGCAGCGATTCCCATCCCGGCCGCATGCTCATCGCCTTTGCCCCCGCCGGCAAAATGGAGCCCTTCCTCCGCGTCTCCATGGGCCCCAATCCCCCCGCCTGGACCGCCGACTTCTTCCGCGAACACGACATGGTCCTCATCGGCCCATCGCCACTTGTGTCGTAGTCACCGCCAGCCGCGTGCCTCAGCCCTGAACCGCGCTCCAGACTTGCTCTTTCGCCTTCCGCAGCGCCGCCACTGGTTCGCCCATCGGCAAAAACTCCATCGCCACCATCTTCCTGTAGTTCAACTCCGCCAGCTTGAGATAGATGTTTCCGTAGTTCACTTCCCCCGTGCCCGGATCATGACGCCCTGGCACATCCGCCACGTGAATCAGCCCGATGATGTCGATGTTCTTCTCCAGCTTCTCAATCAAATTTCCGAAGCCCATCTGCTCGTGAAAGATGTCATAAAGAAACTGTACCTGCGGATGCCCCACCGCGCGCACCACTTCAATGGCCTCGGCCGCCGAGGTGAGGAAGTAGTTCGGCCGCTCCTCCACGTGAATGCACTCCAGCAGCAGCCGCACTGGCTGCCCATCAATCTGCTTTCCCTCCACCAGTTTTGCCGCCTGCTTCAGCCCTTCCACGCAGCTCGCGTGCTGCGCCTCACGGCTCAACCCCTCGACCGTATCGCCCGAGAGCACGATCATCGCCGGGCAGTCGAGCCTTTCCATCGGCCCCAGCGCTTGTTTCAGCTCAGCTAGAAACGGATTGCGGTAGGCAGGATCGGCGAGACCATGCGCGTGGCCGGCATTCTCCATGCCAGCTGTGGTGTCGAACGCAATGCCCAGCCGCTTCCTTGTCGAATTGGCCCGCTCAAAGTCGGCATCCGTCCACTTCGCGTACTCGCCCACCAGCTCCACGTTGCGGTAGCCCGCTTCGGCCATCTTCTCCAGCCGCTGCTCAAACGGCAGATCCTTGAACACCGTCCACAGCATCACCGATAGTCCAAACTCCGGCCCCTTGCCCGCCGGAACCGCCTCAGTAGGCCCTGCCTCGGCCACCGCGGCGCGTCCCGCTGCCACCGCGGCCAGTGCCGATGCCGCTATCGATTGCGCAAACGTCCGTCGATTCATGTCCACTCCTTCGCCGCCCCAATACTGCCGCCCCGCTCTCACCTGAGCCGTGCCAGCTTCAAGCTCATTTCTTCTTCTGCGCCCGCTTCAGCTCTTCCCAGTCCTTCTCCGTCTGGTCCGCATACGCCGCGCCAAACTTGCCCAGCGCCTCCGCAAATCCGCCGCCCGACCCCAGATAGCCCGCAATCACCAGTGGGTCGCTCGACCGAGCATGTCCTCGCGCCAGCAGCTCGCCGCACACCTCGCCAAATGCCGTCAGCCCCGCTCCCGCCAGGTCGTCCAGCTCAATCGATCCCTTGTGGTCGTTCAACTGCCGCACCAGGTAGTCCCGGCTCCCCATCTGTGTCCAACCTAGAAACGGGTCCGACTGTATCTGCATCGCGCGCTGTCCCTCCGCCACGCGCCTTCCGTTGTGCGCCGGCGGATGCGCTTTCGGCAGATAGCTCGCGTATCCCGAAGCCGGTTCTTCCTTGATCTGCAAAAACAGCGGATCAGCCGAGCCATTGCCCTCAAAGCAGATGCAGTAGTCGCGCAGCCCCACCGAGCCGGTCCCCACCACTTTAAACGCCACATCCACCGGCCTATAAAACGACAACAGATGCTGGCGCTGCGGCTGAAGTGTCGCAAGATACGGCTTAAGCGACGCGATAACCTCGTCGGCCGTCGACCCTGGCACGCGCCACAGCATCGGCTTTATCGTTTTGAAACGCCGCTCCGCTCCGGCCTTCTTGCTCACCGGCTCGGTCAGTTGCTCCAGCGTGTGCAACGGAGTTGCGCGCTCCGCCTTCAACAGCGCCATGTGTACCGGCTCAATCCTGCTGATCCTGTGCACCTGGAAGCGCGCCACCTCGATGGTCGGCATCCCGGCGAATTCGCGCATCTGTGCGCAGTAGCGCCCTATGCACTCCTCCACAGCTTTGCGAATGTTGGTTTCCTTCTGCCCCGCGCCCCTCCCAGCCAGCGTGAGTGAGGCCGCCATCCGCTTCAGGTCCCATTCAAATGGTCCCCGAATCGTCTCGTCGAAGTCGTTGATGTCGAAGACCAGCCGCCCGTCCGGCGCGCCAAACGCTCCCACGTTCCTTACATGCGCATCCCCGCATAGCTGGCTGATGATCCCTGTGTTCGGCATCGCTGCCAGGTCAGCCGCCATCACCGGCACCGCACCCCGGAAGTATCCGAATGGCGAATCCGCCATCAATTCATACTTCAGCTTTACCAGCTCCGGCACTCTTCCGCGTGAGGCCCGCTCCAGCAGAACCATCGGGCTCGCCTTTCGAGCCTTGATACTTAGCTCTCCATGCGCTGAGCGGGCCATCTGTTTGCGATGCGCCTGCCCCATCTCTCTGCGTTCCTTCGGTGTTGCCGTCTGCATAGCCCGGACCATACACGCTCTGGTCCTTTCTTCGCAACCAATCCAAGAAACCTCTGTACAACTTGCTCTGTGTCAGGGCACGACTTCAGTCGTGCCGATAAGGCCAACAGAACGACCGGGCTTTAGCCCCTGCAAATCGCGGCGCAACAGAAACGCCACTTGTGCAAAGACTGCCCCAGCCCACCCGTACTTTCAGTGATTTAGACTTTTTGTTGGAAGCCCGCGTTGTTCCCAGCCCATTTCGAATCTCTGGCGGGCCCCTTCCCGGAGGACTTTTCCTTGTCGCCAAAGCCCGTTGTCTTCGCTTCGCTCGCTCTTGGTCTCATCTTCGCTTCAACCACCCTCGCCGCGCAGACTTCGCCCAAGCCGCTCACTGTTGCCGACATCTTCGCCCACGGTCAAATCACCGGCGAAATGCCCAACGGCATCTCCTGGTCTCCCGACGGTAAGCACCTCACTTACATCGACGGTGGCGAACTCGTCGAGATCGACCCTGCGACCGCCAAATCCCATGTCATGGTCAGCCGCGCCAAGTTTGCTTCCATGTCCGGTGCTGCCGGCACCGAAAAGGACCGCGATCATCGCGACCGCTACAAAATGGCCGCCTATCATTGGGCGCCCGACTCCGCGCATTTGCTCTTCGACTCGAACGGCAGCCTGTTCCTCTACGACTTGAAGAATGGAACCGGTATCGAGCTCGGCCATACCGGTTCTTCCGCCGGAGACGATCCCAAGTTCTCGCCCAGTGGTGAGTACATCTCATTTGTGCGAGACCATGGACTTTACCTTCTCGGCCTGGGCAAGGCATCGATGCCCGCCATGCCGATAGCTCCCTCGCCCAAGCCAAACACCCTCAATGGCGAGGTCGACTGGGTCTACGAAGAAGAGCTCGAGGTCCGCAGCAACTACTTCTGGTCGCCCGACTCTCGGAACCTGGCCTTCCTGCAAATGGATGAGGAATCGGTCCCCCAATATCCCATCACCGACTGGATTCCCACCCACGCCACGGTCGATATGCAGCGCTATCCACAGCCCGGCGACCCCAACCCAGACGTCCGTGTCGGCGTTGTCAGCGTCAGGGGCGGCAAAATCCAGTGGGTCAAGATCCCTTTCTCCGCCGGCCACGACTACATCCCCCGCTTTGGCTGGGTAGACCCCAAGACCCTATGGGTTGAAACCCTCACACGCGACCATAAGCATCGGACAATCTACTTTGTCGAGTCCGGCACATCCAAAGCTCTACCCGTTCTTGAAATGACCGACGAGAAGTTTATCGACGATAACTACGATGTCTCGGTCGCCTACGGGTCAGTCATTCTTACTAACTGGACCGACGGCCACAATCATCTCTATCTCTACAGCTACGACCAAAGCAATCCCCTCGCCGGTCCTCTCAAGCTCGAGCGCCAGCTCACCAAAGGCGACTTTGAAGTCACTGAGGTGCTCAATGTCGACCACGCCGGCAAAATGGTTCGTTACGCCTCCAATGAGGGCGATCCGCTCCAGCAACAGCTCTGGCAGGTCAGCTTCGACGGCGATCGCAAGCAGATGAGCTCCGGCACAGGCTTCCACATCGGCATCGTTGCTCCAGTGAGCGGAGCCTTCGTCGATCGCGCATCCACGCGCATCGAGCCGAATTCCTTCCGCGTCTGTTCCGCAGCGGACAAGTGCATTCCGTTCTGGTCTTCCCGGGCACTTGAGCCCTACCAGCTCCGCACCCCAGAGGTGCTTCAAGTCAGGGCCCACGACGGCACCACGCTCTACGCAACCCTGCTGCTTCCTGCCGGGCCTGCAGATCCGGCCACAGTTCCGCTCATCGTCAACCCGTATGGTGGTCCCGGCCCTGAGACGGTCGCTAACCGCTTTGGCGGCGACGGCATGCTCTTCGATCAGTTGCTTGCCCAGCATGGCTACGCCGTGCTCCACGCGGACAATCGAGGCATGGGCGCGCGTGGTCGCGACTTTGCCCAGGCCGCCTACCATAACTTCGGTCCGGTCCAACTCGAAGACCAGTTGACCGTCATCGATTCGGTCCTCGCCCAGTACCCGCGGCTCGATCCAAAACGCCTCGGCTGGTGGGGATGGAGTTGGGGAGGTACCTTTACGCTCTATGCTCTCTCTCACTCTGACCGCTTCCGCGCCGGTGTCTGCGTCGCGCCCGTCACCGATTGGGTCAACTACGACTCCATCTACACCGAGCGCTACATGAGCCAGCCATCCGAGTTTCCCAAGGGCTACCAGGACTTCTCCGTCGTCAACTCAGCCGCCAATCTCAAGGGCCATCTGCTGATGGTTCACGGCACCGGCGACGACAACGTCCACATCGAAAACACCGTCCAGTACATTCAGAAACTGATTGAGGCGCAGATCCCCTATGACCTGCAAATCTATCCGCGCAAGACCCACTCCATCGCCGGCCCCGACGTGCGCACTCATCTCTACACCCGCATCCTCGCGCACTTTGACCAGTACCTGAAGCCGCCCGTCGCGCCAGCCACTAACTAGCGGTGTGTCTCATGCGGATGGTCGTTTATGCTTTGTGTCAGGGCACGACTTCAGTCGTGCCGTAAACGCCGCAAAATGAGCCGGGCTTTAGAGGCTGCGGAAAAACTCATNNCTGTTTAGATAGCAGCCCCAATTCATCCTTATCGGGCCCCATCAGGCACCGAGCACACAGCTGCTCACTTCGAGTGCGTATAGAAGCCCGAGATGAATCTTCAAGACGCGAACGAAGAACAAAAGCAAAAGCAAAAACGCCAAGAAGGAAAAAACAAATGCAAAGACAAAAACCTTGACAATACCAGCCGTCTCATAGAAGCCCTTGCGGGAAGCTTAGGCCACAAATCGCCTGGCAATATGGCACTAAAAAAAGACCCAACCTTCGAGACCCTACACTAGAGAATTGCAGCCGCCATGCCTGACCTGTCAGCCAATGAAAAGAGCGGGAACCCTCCCGCTGCTTCCGGTCACCAAGCGCTTGCGGCTCATCTCTTTTCGCTCGAACTGGCCCTCCTCGACCGAGCGATCCGCCACGACCGCGCACGGGTCGAGCCCCTTCTTGCTGACAACTTTCAGGAGTTCGGCGCCTCAGGCAAGATCTGGTCGCGCAGTCAGATTCTCGACCTGCTCGAGTCAGAACCGGCGCGACCAATCGCCGCGCAGGATTTCACTTGTCACTCGCTTGCTGAGGGAGTCGCCCTCACTCCTTACCGCGCTGTCAGCAACCACCCTCAGACACACGAGCCACTCTCCACGCTGCGCAGCTCACTTTGGATCTTCATCGCGGGAAAATGGAAGATGCGATTTCATCAGGGAACGCGACAGCAGGGAAACTGAGCAAGCGAAAACCGGAGGCGTCTCTTTGATTGCGTTCAGGTCCAGGCGTCGAGCAGTTCCTTGAGACCGAGATGACTTGCCCTACGCGTCGTGACGGCGGAACAAGTCATCCTTCTCGCGTGCGGGGCAATTGGAACACCCCATGCAACAAACGAGCAGGACCGCTACGCCCACCGTGACGAGGATCGCCAACAGGGTGCTGTTCGTTGTTATCCAGTGCAAAAAGCTTTGCATCTTACCCACCACACTCAATTCCGACACGCACCGCAGCGACGAGTTGCTTTGATCCATCTATAAATATGCGAGTGTCGTCTGGTGCTCTGCATAGCCGGGGGGACGGCACTCTCATATTAGCATCGGCAATTTCCCCAGTCATGTCTCATTTTGACCTTGATTTCAAGAGAAGAAAAAGCGAAAATTATTCCAGAATGGCCGCTGCGCCTAATCCGGTACCCTTCCACCCCCCGGCCGGACTCAATCCATGGCCCGACCGGGTCGCGCTGTCCGATCAGGTTTCGCTCCCCAGCCCACTCGCCCCCGCCGCTTTCGCCTCCGACGACGATCCCGCTTTTCCGGTCGATTCCTCCCTTGCTGCCGCCTCGCCTGCTCCCCCCATTCCGGCTCCCGACCCCGGTCCCACGCTCAACTGGCTCTTCGTCGACCTCAACTCCTACTTCGCCTCCGTCGAGCAGGAAGTCCGTCCCGAGCTGCGCCGCTGCCCCGTCGCCGTCGTCCCCATGATGGCCGACACCACCGTCTGCATCGCCGCCAGCTACGAAGCTAAAGCCTTCGGCATTCGCACCGGAACAGTCGTCGCCGAGGCCAGGCGCATGTGCCCCGATCTCATCCTTGTCGAGGCCCGCCACGAAATCTACGTCGACTACCACCACCGCATCGTCGAAGCCGTCGAAAGTTGCCTGCCCGTCACCGCCGTTCTCTCCATCGACGAAATGGCCTGCCGCCTCATGGGCCGCGAGCGCCCCCTCCTCGCCGCCATCGACCTCGGCCACCGCGTCAAAGAGAGCATTCGCCAGCGCGTTGGCCCCACCCTGCGCAGCTCCGTCGGCCTNNGACATGGAAAAGCCCGACGGCCTGGTCGCTCTCCCGCTCGACCTGCTCCCTGAAGCCCTTCGCCAGCTCACTCTGCGCGATCTCCCCGGCATCGGCGCAAAGACTGAGAAGCGCCTCAACGACAAGGGCATCCGCACCATGGAGCAGCTCCTCGCCCTCGACTGCGAACAGGC